>DATABL010000070.1:0-8869 GCA_036259595.1 Actinophytocola sp. | reverse complement strand
CCAGCGGAAACCCCCTCACCAGCCGAATACCTCCCGCCGGCACAAGCCTCCTCGCCGGCCGAAAGCCCTTCGCCGACGGAACTCACCCCCCTGCCCTCACCGCCTGAGCTGTCGGCAACCGCCCCGCCCCCCCTCGCCGACTCTCCGGCGGCCAGCGACTCGCCGGCCGAGTCCTCGTCTGCGGCCGAACCCGAGGACCGGACGCCTCCGTCCGCCGATCGGCCCGCGCCGACGCCCGATCCCCACCTCACGTTCGCGCTCCCCCCGCTGGCCGACGAGCTCACGCCGTTCGAGCTCCCACCTCGAGCCACCCTCGACGGCGCGGCCGAACCGTTCCGCCGGTCCGCGCTGCCGCCCGAACCCGACTCCCTCGAGCTCAGCCCCCTGCCATCACCCGAGCCTGACACCCCGCCGGTCCGCGCCCTGCGCCCGGTCGAACCGCTCCCCGAGCCGCCCGGCCTCCGTGCTGTACCCCCGCCGGTCTGGCAGGCGCCTCCCGCCGAACCGGAGCCGACACCTGCTCCACGCCACGCGAGTCCCCGGGAGTCCGGGGCGGACGACGTCGCGCAGACCGTGCTCGTCGGCCTGCCAGTCGGCGGCTACCTGTCCCTCTGGCGCAACGACGAGCTCACCTACTGGCGCATGGCCGACCCCGACGCGGTCCGCGCCCGGCTGGGTGCCGGACTCGAGTCGCGGGCGGAGGTCGAGGACCGGCGGTTCCGGGAAGACGCGGTGCTCGACCCGAACGCGCACACCCTGTTCCTCACGGACCGCTTCCGCGACAGCACCGGCCAGCTCGGCGGCCCCACCACCGAGTTGCATCCCGCCACCGAGGACGAGGCCGTCCGCGCCGCCGACGACAGGGCGATCTCCGAGCTCTACCACTGGCTCGGCGAGGTGGCTCTGGCCGCCGGTGAGCGGGACGAGTACGTCGCGGTCGAGGTCGGGGGGTGGGCTCCGGCGTCGTCGCCGCGGTTGGTTGTCACGCTCCGCACGGACGGCGAGGCTTGGCACTCCGTGGTCGAAACTTCACCCGTTCCGGTAGGCGCACCCGTGTGGCGTGACCAACAACCGGTTGACGGCGACACGCAGTTACTGGTCTCCCCGGCAACGGACCGGACGATCCGGGCCGCCGGGCTGCTGACCAGGTTCGCCGTGGCGACGTGGTCGCTGCACCCGTTCCAGCTCGGCCTGACGTTCGGGCCAAACCCCACGCTCAGTGAGATACCGACGCGGTAAGGTCAACTCTCACGATGAGTGACCAGAGGGTGGGGATTGTGCTGTGACCGAGCCGCAGCCGGTGATGGAGCAGGCGGAGCAGGACCGGTTGACCCGGCAGGTGGGACGCGCGCTGCTGACGGTGGCCGGGCAGGACTGGACGCAGGTGCGCGCCGAGTACCGGTCCGCCGGGCGACACGTCGAGGTCGACGTGTTCGTCAGCGGCCCGGACGGGCAGCCGCGGCCGGTGCGCCCGCCGCAGGAGGTGGTCGAGGGGCTCGGCCGGCTGCGCCAGGGCATGTACCGGCCGGGGCGGGGGACGTGGCTGTCCGCGTTGTACCTGCTCGACCCGCCGAGCAGCTTCAGCGCCGAGTTCGAGCCGGACGTCGAGCCGCGCTGGCGCCGGACACCACCACCGATCGGCTTCGCGGACGAACTGCGCTTCTTCCCGAGAGCCGACGAGCACATCCCGGACTGGTTCCGCCAACGAGCCGGCCTCCCACCCGCCACCGGCGAACAGCCCGCGACGCCGCCGTCCGGCCAGCCCACGCACCAGGCCGGCCCCCAGTCGGGCCAGTCGACGCCCCCCGGCGGGCAACCCGCCCAACCAGGCCACCCAACGCCCCCCGGCGGGCAGACCGTCCAGCCAGGCCACCCGTCGTCTCCAGGCGGCCAGCCCACACCACCGCGCGGACAACCGGCCCTCCACGGCCACCAGCCCGGCCAACCGATGCCCCCCGGCGTCCAGCCGACGCCCCCCGAACCGACTCCGAGTGGTCCGCCCGCCCACCCGACGCCTCCTGGTGGGCAGCGTCACCAGGGCTACCGCCCGCCCGCCGGGCCCCAACAATCCCGCCCGAACCCGCCCGGCGGTCAGCCACAGCCGGGTCAGCCCGCGCTCCCGCCAGGGCCGGTGCCGCACCAGCCCACCCCGCCGGGTGGCGTCGCGCACCCGGGCGAGTCACCCCACGCGAGCCCGCACGGGACGCGGCGGCCACACCCGGGCACGCCCCCGTTCGGTCAGCCGGGAGCGCCGACGCAGCCACCGGACCAGCAGGCACCGCACGGCGGTCCGACGCCGCAGCAGTTCGACGCCGGCCCGCCGCCTGCGAGCCAGCCCTCCTGGTGACGAGCACCGAACGGACTACGGGGGTCAGGGAGTGAGGAGGGCCATGCATTCGACGTGGTGGGTCATGGGATAGGCGTCGAAGGCTCGGAGGTGGGTGAGGGTGTAGCCGTGGGTGGCGAAGGTGGCCAGGTCGCGGGCGAGAGCGGCCGGGTCGCAGGCCACGTAGATCACTCGATCGGGCGTGGTGGACGCGATCGTGTCCACCACGGGGCGGCCGGCGCCTTTACGGGGCGGGTCGAGGACCACGATTCTGGCTGGCGGTAGGGGGGTTCGCTCCACTCGGGCGGTGACCACCTCTACCTGGGGAAGATCGGCGAGGTTCTGTCGGGCCAGGGCCGCGGCGGGCTTGACCGACTCGACGGCCAGGACGCGGCCGGTGGGACCTACCTGGGCGGCCAGCACCGAGGCGAACAGGCCCACTCCGCTGTAGAGGTCCCAGGCCACGTCACCCGGCCGCGCACCGGACCACTCGGCGACGACCTCGGCGTACACGTCGGCCGCGTCGGGGTGGGTCTGCCAGAAGCCGTCCGGGGCCACGCGCCAGTGGCGGCGGGCGGCGAACTCGACGGGCTCCCCACCGTGCACCACGCGGGTGTTCTCGACCACGTGCGTGTGGGCTGTCGAGTCGACGGCCACGGTCAGGGACGACTCCGGGGGCCAGGAGCGGGTGACGACCTCGTCGACGGTGCCGGGGGCGGCTATGGCGCAGCTGTCGACCGGGACCACGCGGTGGCTGCGGTGGGCCAGGAAACCGGGACGGCCACGGTGGTCGACGGTGAGCCTGGCTCGGGTCCGCCAGGACAGGGGGCCGCCGGGGAGCTCCTCGACCTCCACCGGCACCGTCAGGCCCGCCAGCCGGGACAGCTGCTCGGACACCACGGCCGCCTTCAGGGCCCGCTGCTCGGCGGGCGCCACGTGCTGCCAGTCGCAGCCCCCGCAGCGGCCGGGGCCGGAGAACGGGCACGGTGCGGGCACCCGGGCCGGCGACGCGGCCAGGACCGACACCGCGTCGGCGCGGCAGAACGAGCCGCCGCGGTCCTCGGTCACCGCGACCACCACGCGCTCGCCGGGCAGCGTGTGCCGCACGAACACCACCCGGCCCTCGTGCCGCGCCACGCAGTGCCCGCCGTGGGCCACCGGGCCCACGGTGACCTCGAAGCGACGGCCGACCCAGGACGTCATCGCTTGGAGTCCTTGTCGGACAGGCCACGGCGGACGTCACCCGGCGCGGCGACGTCGCGGTCGCGCACCCGCTGCGACGACGCCAGCTGCCACGGCACGCTCGTCACCATCACGCCGGGCTGGAACAGCAGCCGGCCCTTGAGCCGCAGCGCGCTCTGGTTGTGCAGGAACTGCTCCCACCACCGGCCGACGACGTACTCCGGGATGTAGACGGTCACCACGTCGCGCGGGTTGTCCGTGCGCACCCGCCGCACGTAGTCCAGCACCGGCTTGGTGATCTCCCGGTACGGCGACTCGACCACCTTGAGCGGCACCGAGAAGTCCTCCTTCTCCCACTGCGCGACCAGCGACCGGGTGTCCGCGTCGTCCACGTTCACGGTCACCGCCTCCAGCACGTCCGGGCGCGTCGCCCGCGCGTAGGCCAGCGCGCGGCGGGTCGGCAGGTGCAGCTTCGACACCAGCACGATCGCGTGGTTGCGCGACGGCAGCACGGCGGGATCCCGGTCGAGCTCGGCCTCGCGCAGTTCGGCGGCCACCCGGTCGTAGTGCCGGCGGATCGCGGTCATCAGGGCGTAGATCGTCGCCATCGCGGCGAGGGCGATCCACGCGCCGTGGGTGAACTTCGTGATCAGCACGATCACCAGCACGGTCGCGGTCATGAACAGCCCGAACGCGTTGATCCGGCGGGAGCGGCGCATCCGCTTGGCCGCCGCCTCGTCCGGCTCGTCGCGCAGCAGCCGGTTCCAGTGCCGGATCATCCCGCTCTGGCTCAGCACGAACGACACGAACACGCCCACGATGTAGAGCTGGATCAGCCGCGTCACCTCGGCGTCGAACGCCACCACCAGGATGATCGCGAACGTCGCGAGGCCCACGATGCCGTTGGAGTACGCCAGCCGGTCGCCCCGGGTGTGCAGCTGGCGCGGCAGGTACCGGTCCTGGGCGAGGATCGAGCCGAGCACCGGGAAACCGTTGAACGCGGTGTTCGCCGCCAGCACCAGGATCAACCCGGTGAAGAAGATCACCCACCAGACCGCCGGGTCGAACCCGCCGAACACGGCGTTCGCGAGCTGGGCCACCAGCGTCTTCTGCTCGTAGCCCGGCGGCGCGTCGACGAGCTGGTGCGCCGGGTCCTCGGCGATCTTCACCCCGGTCATCGAGGCCAGCGCGATCAGCCCGAGGAACATCACGATCGCGACGATGCCCATCATCAGCAGCGTCGTCGCCGCGTTCCTCGACTTCGGCTTGCGGAACGCCGGCACCCCGTTGCTGATCGCCTCGACCCCGGTCAGCGCCGCGCTGCCGGAGGAGAACGCGCGCAGCACCAGGAACACCAGTGCCATGCCGGCGAGGTGGTCGCCCTCCTCGCGCAGCGTGAAGTCGGCGCTCTCCGCGCGCACCTCGTCGTCGAGCAGCACCACCCGGGTCACGCCCCAGACGACCATGGCGAGGATGCCGACCACGAACGCGTAGGTCGGGATCGAGAACAACGTGCCCGACTCACGCACCCCGCGCAGGTTCATCGCGGTCAGCAGCACGATCGCGCCGACCGCGAACTCCACCTTGTGCGTGGCCACGAACGGCACGACCGACCCGATGTTCGCCGCCGCCGAGGAGATCGACACCGACACCGTGAGCACGTAGTCGACCAGCAGCGCGCTGCCGACGACCAGGCCCCACCGGGGCCCGTGGTTGACCGTGGCGACCTCGTAGTCCCCACCGCCGGACGGGTAGGCGTGCACGTTCTGCCGGTAGGACAGCACCACCGCGATCATCAGCAGCACGACGACGATCGCGATCCACGGGCTGAACACGTAGGCGGAGATGCCGGCCGCCGACAGGGTCAGCAGGATCTCCTCCGGCGCGTACGCCACGCTGGACATGGCGTCGGAGGCGAACACGGGTAGGGCGACGCGCTTGGGCAACAATGTGTGGGCCAGCCGGTCCGTGCGGAACGGCCGGCCGACCAGCAGGCGCTTCGCCACCGATGCGAGCTTGGGCACGGGTGCAGAGCGTATGCGGTCGCGTCACCGGATCGGAGCAGCGGCCGGTAGGTTTCACCCCGGCATTCCGCCGCGGTCTGCCGGGAGAGAAGGAGAGGCTGGACGTGCACGTGGTGATCATGGGCTGCGGGCGGGTCGGCTCGTCGCTCGCGGCCGCGGTCGAACGCCTCGGCCACTCGGTCGCGGTCGTCGACAAGAACGCGCAGGCGTTCCGGCGGCTGGGTACCGACTTCCACGGCCGGCAGGTCGTCGGCGGCGGGTTCGACCGGCGGGTGCTGGTCGAGGCGGGGATCGAGCAGGCCGCCGCGTTCGCCGCGGTGTCCAGCGGGGACAACTCCAACATCATCTCCGCGCGGGTGGCGCGGGAGACGTTCGGGGTCGAGCACGTGGTCGCCCGGATCTACGACGCCAAGCGGGCCGAGGTGTACGAGCGGCTGGGCATCCCGACGGTGGCGACCGTGCCGTGGACCACCGACCGGCTGATGCGCACGCTGCTGCCCGACGGGGTGGCGTCGGCGTGGCGGGACCCGACCGGCAAGGTCGCGATCGTCCAGCTGCCGGTGCACGAGGGCTGGGTCGGACACACGGTGGCGGAGCTGGAGCAGGCCACCGGGGCCCGGGTCGCGTTCGTCATGCGGTTCGGCACGGGGGTGCTGCCGACACCGAAGACCGTGGTTCAGGCCGACGATCAGGTCTACGTCGCGGCGCTGTCCGGCACGATCTCCGACGTCAGCAACGCAGCCAGCCAATCGCCCGAGGAGGCGTCCTAGATGCGGGTCGCGATCGCGGGGGCCGGCGCCGTCGGCCGGTCCATCGCCGCCGAACTGGTGGCCGCCGACCACCAGGTGATGCTGATCGAGCGGCTGGCGGCCCACTTCGAGCCGCACACCGTGGAGCAGGCGGAGTGGGTGCTGGCGGACGCGTGCGAGCTGTCCTCGCTCGAGGACGCCGGGATGCAGCTGTGTGACGTGGTCATCGCCGCCACCGGGGACGACAAGGTCAACCTGGTCGTCTCGCTGCTGGCGAAGACCGTGTTCGCCGTGCGGCGCGTGGTGGCGCGGGTCAACGACCCGGCGAACGAGTGGCTGTTCACCGAGGCCTGGGGGGTCGACGTGGCGGTGTCGACGCCGCGGATGCTGGCCGCGATGGTCGAGGAGGCCGTGTCGGTCGGCGACCTGGTGCGGCTGCTGACGCTGCGGCAGGGCCAGGCCAACCTGGTCGAGCTGACCCTGCCGGAGGACACCCCGCTGGCCGGCCGGCCGGTGCGCGACGTGCACCTGCCCCGGGACGCGGCGCTGGTGACGATCCTGCGCGGCGGCCGGGTGATCGTCCCGCAGCCCGACGACCCGCTGGAGCCGGGCGACGAGCTGCTGTTCGTCGCGTCGGCGAACGTGGAGGACGAGATCAGGACGGCGCTGGGTTACTGACGCCGCACGGGGGGTCAGGCTGTCGGGCCGCCGCCGTACTTGGCGCGCAGCCGCTCCTCGGCCTCGCGCTCCTCGGCCTCGCGCGCGGCCGCGGCCGCCTCGAGGTCCTTCTGCCGGTGTCCGGCCGCGCGTACCGCCCACACCGTGACCAGCAACGCGACGGCGGTCAGCGGGTAGCCCATCGCGAGCCGCGCGAACGCGAGCCAGCCGGTCTGGTCCTCGTCGTAGAGCCACCGCTGCACCACGAACCGCGCGCCGAACACGGCCACCCAGGTCAGCGTCGCGACGCTGTAGGCGCGCACCGCCTTCCGGTCGGCGCGCCACAGCATCCCGTGCCCGTTGAGGAACGACCAGATCACGCCGACCAGCGGCCACCGCACGAGCACGGACACGAGGAAGACGCTGCCGTAGGCCAGGCTGGTCCAGATCCCGAACAGGAAGAAGCCCTTGGCGTCCCCGGTCCGGTAGGCGATGAAGGCCGCGATCGCCACCCCGAAGAACCCCGAGACGGCCGGCTGCAGCGGCTCCTTGCGCACCAGCCGCACCAGCGTGACCGCCACGGCGCTCCCCAGTGCGCTCCAGATCGCCGCGGTCAGTCCGAACAGCGAGTTGACCAGGATGAAGACCAGTACCGGGACCGTCGAGTAGACGAGCCCGCTGATGCCGCCCATCTGCTCCAGCAGGGTCGGCTGCTTCTCCTTCTCCGGGTCGGACTCCTCGCCGGCGGTGGGAGGACTGGGGGACCTGTCAGATTCGGTCATGTAGCCGTCTGCAACTCGTAGTTGGGGTTGTAGAGCACCTTCTGCCCGTCGCGCAGCGCGATCCGGCCCTGTGCCTTGATGGTCCGGCCGGGCTCGATGCCCGGAATACGCCGACGACCGAGCCAGACTAGTGTCACACCCTCGGTTCCGTCGAACAGCTCCGCCTCCAGGGTGGCGACAGCGTCACGCGGGCTGAGCTCGACGGTCCGGAGTCGTCCGAGGACCGTGACCTCGTCGCCGGACCGGCAGTCACACGCCTTGCGAGCGCCGACGGCCTCGACGTTCTCGGACAGGTTCTGGGCGTCGAGTTCGTCGATGTCGCTGGTCAGGCGTTTGACCAGGCGACGTAGCGGACCGCGTCCGGCTCCGGTGCCCATACTGACGCTCCAGTCTGCTGGGGGCCGGCCCCGACACCCGACCCGTACAAATCCAGCGTAACCACGCACAGCAGCGCTGGGTGGAGGATCTGGCACGTGAATGTCTCGGTATGCCCCTTCGCCGGGGACGGCGCTCCACGGACCGGGATTATGCTGCCCGGCACCGGATCCGACGACACATTCGTCCGATCTGTGTTCGAGATCCCCCTGGCCGCGATCGGTGTGCGGACACTCGCGCCCGCTCCCGTCCCCGGCGCGGAGCTCGCCGACGCCCACCTCGCCGCCCTCGACGCGGCCGCCCGGGACGAGCCGGTGCTGGCCGGGGGCGTCTCGTTCGGCGCGCACCTGGCCGCCGAGTGGGCGCTGCGCAACCCCGACCGCTGCGCCGGGCTGGTGCTCGCCATGCCGGCCTGGCACGGCGAGCCCGGCGACGCCCCGGCGGCCCGCTCGGCGCTGCTGTCCGCCTCGCAGGTGCGGGACCTGGGCGTCGACGGGGCCCTGACGGGCGTGGCCGCGACCGCGCCGGCCTGGCTGGCCGACGAGCTGGGTCGGGCCTGGCCGCGCTACGGCGACGGGCTGGCCGGCTCGCTGGCGCTGGCCGCCGCCCGCCCCGCGCCGACGCTGGCCGAGCTGGGCGCGCTGGGGGTGCCGGTGGGCATCGCGACCTGCGTCGACGACCCGATCCACCCGGCCGACGAGGCGCGGGCGTGGGCCAGGGCGATCCCCCGCGCTGCGGTGTGCGCCACCCGGCTGGAGGTCGTCGGGCTCGACC
>DATABL010000069.1:0-7550 GCA_036259595.1 Actinophytocola sp. | reverse complement strand
CCTTCGCCGACGCCCCGGCATCGGCGAAGGTCACCGCGTCGGGGGCGGTTGGGTGCCGCGGAGCGCGGCCAGGGCCTCGAAGTACCTCGGGTGCAGGCGGTAGACGCCGTCCTGGTCTCCGTCCTCGCTGACGGAGTCGAGGAAGTCCTCGAAGCCCATGTTCTGGATCGAGAGGTTGCCGACGACGGTGCGGACCGCGTCGGGGGCGGCGCGGAAGGTCCGGCCGGGCTCCTCGTCGAGGTCGACCACCAGGAGCGGGTGGTCGTCGCGGGCGAACGTCGTCGCGTCGGCCACCACGAGCACGGGGTGGGGGCTGTCGGGCGGCAGGAGGGACAGCAGGTCCGCCGGCGAGAGGTCCCGGTGGGCGGGGTCCGCGACGTAGGTCAGGTACTCGTCGTCGACCTCCGCCCGCAACCCGGCCCAGGCGGCGTCGTCGGTGAAGTCGGTGCGTACGAGCAGCGGGTTCTCGGCGTGGGGGAGCGGGCTGGACGGCACGGGCACTGAGCCTAGAGGGACGACCGCCCGGTACCCTCCCCGCTCGGGGGTCCACCACTCAGGTTGACACACATGGGGGCGCGAGCGTGGGCGTGGTCGTCGAGGAGCGGCACGAGGCTCCCTCGCCGGGTGACACCGCACGTCGGGCCCGGGGGTTCCGGCCGGACATCCAGGCGTTGCGGGCCGTGGCCGTGCTGGCGGTCGTGCTCAACCACCTGTGGCCGGAGTGGCTCACCGGCGGGTACGTCGGGGTGGACGTCTTCTTCGTCATCTCCGGGTTCCTGATCAGCTCGCACCTCGGCCGGGAGATCGGGACCAGCGGGCGGGTGCGGCTCGGCCGCTTCTACGCCCGGCGCGTGCGGCGGCTGCTGCCGGCCGCGTTCCTCGTGCTCGGGGTCAGCCTCGTCGCGGCCTACCTGCTGCTGCCGTACGCGCGGTGGGAGGCGAACGCGCAGGAGGCCGTGGCCAGCGCGCTGTACTTCGAGAACTGGCTGCTGGCGATCAACTCCGTCGACTACTCCGCGGTCAACGCCGTGGCGAGCCTGGTCCAGCACTACTGGTCGCTGTCGGTGGAGGAGCAGTTCTACCTGTTCTGGCCGCTGCTGCTGGTGCTGCTGCACAAGGTCCGGCGGCCGCTGGCCGGGATCGCGGTGGTCGGGGTCGCGTCGCTTGCCTACAGTGTCCACCTCACCGAGGTTTCGCCCAGTCAGGCGTACTTCGTGACACCCGTTCGGGTGTGGGAGTTCGCGCTGGGTGCGCTCGTCGCGTTGCTCGGGACACGGCTGGTGCTGCCGCGGGTCGCCTCCGGGGTCGCCTCGTTCGCCGGGTTCGCGATGATCGTCGGGTCGGCCGTGGCCTACGGGCACGGGACGCCGTTCCCCGGCTACCTCGCGCTGGTGCCGACCGTGGGCACGGCGCTGGTGATCGTGGCGGGGAACCGGGACGGGGCGCAGTGGCACACGCCGGTCACGTCGTCGGCGCCGGTGCAGTTCCTGGGCAACGTCAGCTACTCGCTGTACCTGTGGCACTGGCCGCTGATCGTGCTGGCGCCGTTCGCGCTGGGCGTGGCCGAGCCGACCGCGCTCCAGCTGCTCGGCGTGCTCGCGGCCTCGGTCGTGCTGGCGTACCTGTCGAAGGTCCTGGTCGAGGACCGCGGGATGGCCTGGCCGCGGCTCACCCGCAGCACCGGGCTGACCTTCGCCGGCATGGTCGCCGGGGTGGTGGCGGTCGCGGTCGTCGCGGGGACGCTGAACTGGACCTACGGCCGGCACGTCGCGCAGGCCGAGCGGGAGATGGCGGTGCGGGCGGCCGACCGGTGCCACGGCGCGGGGGCGCTCGACCCGGCCAACGACTGCGCGGACCCGCTCGGCCCGGCGCGGGTCGTGACGATGGGGCCGGCCAACCAGTACTACCGGACGCCGCCCGAGTGCGTTCAGCTCGACGAGTACCGGGCGGGGGAGACGAAGACGACGTCGGTGTGCGACTTCAGCCAGGGGGCGGCGTCCCCCGAGATCGTGTGGCTGGTGGGCGACTCCCACGCGCAGCAGTGGCAGGGGCCGCTGTTCGACCTGGCGAAGGAGCGCAGGTGGGTGCTCAAGCTCAGCTACCTCGGCGCGTGCCCGTTCGCGAAGATCCAGTTCACCGGCTACCGGATCGAGGCGCCCGAGGAGCACACCCGGGCCTGCACGGACTGGACGGAACGGATGGCCGGCGTGATCGCCGCCGACCGGCCGGCGGCGGTGGTGACGACGTTCTTCGCGCGCGAGGAACGCGCCGACGACGGTTCGGGCCGGTCGCAGACCGAGCAGTACCGCGACGGGCTGGAGCCGTACTGGCGGGCGTGGACGGACGCGGGGGCGCGGGTGGTGGTGCTGGCCGACCCGCCGCTGAACCGGACGGTGCGGGCGCGGGACTGCGTCACGCTGAACCCCGAGGATCCGCTGGCGTGCGCGGTGGACCGCTCGGTGGCCCACCCACCGGACCCCCTGGTCGAGGTAGCCCGATCCAGTGACGAGGTCACGTTGGTGGACCTGACCGACCACTTCTGCGACGCCCGCCGGTGCTACGCGGTGGTCGGCAACGTCGCGGTCTACTTCGACGGGGACCACCTGAACCTGGAGTTCAGCCGCAGCCTGAAGCCGATGATCGAGGAGGCGTTCGGCGGTTAGGACGGGGTGGTTTGCTCGGCTTTGTTGCGCTGGGCGGGGATGGCCGCCGGTCTCGGCCCGGGGTCCGGGTCGTCGTCCGGGCCGTCGGGCTGGAGCAGCGGGGCGGCGCCGGCCAGCACCTCGCGGGCGGTACGGATGTGGGCGACGAGCTGGCTGCGCAGCTCACGCAACTCGTCGACCCGTCGCCGAGCCACCCCGACCCGACGGTCCGCCTCGGTGGTGGCTTCGACGATGACGTGGCTGGCCTGGGAGGTGGCGTGGTCGAGGAGGTGGTCGGCCTTGGCGGTCATCTGGTCGAGCAGGCGGTCGGCTTGGGCGCTCGCTTCGGCGGTCCGGCGGTTCGCCTCGGTGGTGGCTTCAACCACGAGGTGGTTGGCTCGGGCGGTGGCGTCGTCGAGGAGGTGGTCGGCCTTGGCGGTCGCGTCGTCGAGCAGTTGGTTGGCTTTGCTGGTGGCGTCGGCGACGTGGCGGGTTGCTTCGGACTTGGCGTGGTCGAGGATGCGAGTGGCTTCGACCTTCGCTTCGGCCAGGCGGCGGGTGGATTCGGCGGCGGCGGTGGTGCGGGCGCGGTCCGCCTTCCTGGTCGCCTCGGTGAGGCGGCGCGTCGCCTCGGCCTTGGCGCAGGTGAGGACGTTGTCTGCCTCGGCTTGGGCTTTCTGTTTGCGGGTGGCGATCTGTTGAACGGCCTCGGCGCGTCTGGCGGCCATCGCCATCTCGAAGTCGGACTCGATCTGTTCTCGGCGGCGGGTCGCCTGTGCGTCCAGTTCCGCTATCTTGGCCTTTGCCTGGCGCATGAGGGCCGCGTGCTCGGTTTCCATCGCGGTGTGGCGGTGGTTCAGTTCGGTCAGGCGTTCCTCGTGGCGCATGCGTAAGCGGTTGGCGGCTTCCTCGGCGGTGGCTCGGCAGTGCTCGGCCGCCGCCTGGGCTCGGGCGATGATCTCCCCGGCCTCCTCCTTCGCCAGCTCCAGCATCCGACGCAGCCGCGTGGGTAACCGCTCCGGGTCGATCGGGGCCCGGCTCAGCTGGTCGATCCGTTGCTCCAGGCGAAAGTTCTCCGCGCGAAGCCGTTCCACCTCGCTGGCCAGGCTCTCGGCAAGGTTGGCGTTCGCGTCCCGGTCGGCGGCGAGCATGCGGAGCTCCTCCTCGACGCTCTGCACGTACTGCCGCACCGGGCCACGCCGGTAACCGCGTAACACCACGTCGAATCCGGTGCGGAGCGGTACCAGTTCCCTGCCGTCAGCCACCCGGCATCAACTCCCTCCCACTTGTCCGTCCATTCTGGACAGAGCGGGTGAACACCTCGCTGATTCAAGGTATACCAGCAAAAGTAGCAGGCAGGTAAGGCCCTTCGTGGAGTTCGGTGATCAAATCCGAACTTGCAGGAGCGGGACCCGCTGTTCCCGCGCGGACAGCGAACCGTGCTGACCGACCATCCTGGAGACCGCCGGCTCCGCCTCCGACCTGATCACGCCGGCACCGCCACGTGCCGCCACCACCACGTCTCCGATCCGCTCGGCGAGCGCCGCGGCCACCGGGCCGAACCAGCCCTCCTCGACGGCCTGCTCGCGCGAGACCACCTCGGCCGCGTCGCCGAGCACCGCGCGCCACGCCGCCAGCACGTCCGCCGCCGCACCGGGTTCGGCGTACACGTGCCGCGAGCGCGGGTCGCCGGCCAGCAGGCGGACACCGGCACCCAGTTCCGGCACGGTGTCCACGTCGAACACCAGGTCCATCGTGACCATGCCGTGGTCACCGGTCACCGCCAGCACCGCGTCGGCCGGCAGCGCGTTCGCCACCGCCGCGACCAGCCGGTCCACCTGCGCCAACTGCAGCCGCCACGGCAGCGAACCCGGCCCGTACACGTGACCCATCGTGTCCAGGTCGGCGTGGTAGCCGTACACCAGCCGCCGCCCGGGCGCGGTCAGCGCGGTGATCAGCTCGGCGGCCAGGTCGCCGAGCGCGTGGTTGCCGCGGTACTCGCCGCCGCGCAGGACGGCCCGGTTCAGGGGCGAGCACTATTCGAAACAGGCCGACGGACCGCGACTTGCCCAGGTGAGGGGCATTGCCAAGGGAGGTCGGCCGGACTTTTGAATTGTGCTCGGTGTGTCGCGGAACCGCCGCTCGGACACGATCGTGACCGCGACGCCGGCCGCCGCCGCCCGCTCGAACACCGTCGGCGCCGGCTGCACCCGCTCCGGGCCCGAGTCCGCGCGCCAGCGCAGCGCGTCGAGCACCGTCCCCTCCACCTCGAAGGACGTGCCGACCATGCCGTGGGTCCCCGGCGGCAGGCCGGTGGCGAGGGAGGCCAGGCTGACCACCGTGCTGGACGGGAACCCGACGGTCAGCGGCCCCGCGTCCGGCAGCGACGCGAGGAACGGCGCGTCGGCGGCGTGCGCGCGCAGCAACTCCGCGCCGAGCCCGTCGACCAGCAGCAACGCCGCCGCGCGGGCCGGTTCGACGGGCAGCACCGGCGCCGGCCCGACCCCGAGCGCGGCCAGCAGCGACGGCATCACCTCGGCCAGCGAACGGCGGCCGTACTCGGGGAGCATGGTCCCCAGACAACCACGTCTCAGCCGAGCATGTGGTCGTGCTCGGCGGCCTCGCGGGCGATGTCGATGCGGGAGCGGACGCCGAGCTTGGCCAGGATGTGCGAGACGTGCGTGCCGACCGTGCGGGGGGAGAGGACGAGTTGCTCGGCGATCTGCCGGTTGGGCAGGCCGGCGGCGACCATCGCGGCGACCTTGGTCTCGGTCGGGGTGAGGCTCTGCCAGCCGGCCTTGGCCTGGCGGTGCTTGGCCCGCGGTCCCCGGCGGATGCCGTGGCGGCGCAGCCGCGCGCGCAGGTGCGTCAGGTCCCAGTTCGCGCCGAGCTCGCCGTAGAGGTCGTCGGCGGTGGTGAACGCGGAGCGCGCGGCGTCCCGGTCGCCCTGGGTGACGTGGGTGAGCGCGGCGGCCTCGAGTGCCTTCGCGCGCAGGAGGGGGCGGCTTGCCCGCTCGTAGTGCTCGGCGGCGTTCCGGAGCATCGACGGGTCGCGGTCGAGCAGGCCCCGGCAGTACGCGGCGGTGGCGAGCCGGTGCGGCACCTGCGACTCCCTGGCCAGCGTCATGGCCTGCGCTGCGATGTCGGCGGCGGCGCCCTCGGTGCCGACCCGCGCGGCCAGCCGGGCCGCCTCGGGCAGCAGGTCCTCCATCTCGTCGAGCTCCTCGGCGTGCCCGGTGACGCGCGCGGTGAGCTCGGCGAGCGCCTCGGCCGGCGCGTCGTTCATCTCGTGGTCCAGACTGCGGGCCAGCGTCAGCGACGCGATGATCCGGTTGCCGATCTTCTCCGCGCTCGGCGCGGCCAGTTCGAGGTGCTGACGCGCCTTGGCCGCATCACCGCGGTGGAACGCGATCACCGCCGCGACACCCCGGTCGCAGCAGGTCTCACCGGGGCCCTTGAACTCGTCGGAAAGGTTCTCGAGCTCGGCCTGCGCGTCATCCCACCGGCCGACTTCGAACAGCAGCCCGCCTAGTGCACTCTGCGCCTGGGCCAACCGCACCAGACTGCCCGTGCGGTCGGCCTGTTGGCGGACCCGCTCCGCGGCCTGGATCGCATCGTCGTACCGGTCGAGGTCACCCAGCGCGACCGCCTTGTTGACCTGAAGCAGCAGGGCGAGATCGGTGAGCCCGCTGTCGTCTTCGACGACCTCCAGCGCCCGCTCGAACAGCGGCAGCGCGGCCGTGACATCGCCTTGCATCATCGACACGATGATCAGCACGTGCAGAGCCCAACCCACCGCCCAGCGGTCCCCGGCTTGCTCAGCCGTCACCAGGGCTTCGGCGGCGACCCGGCCAGCGATGGTGACCTCACCGAGCCCGCGGTGCGCCCGCGCGGTCATCACCAGCAAACGGGCGCGGTGCTGCGCGGACAGGCCCGGCAGCGTGAGCGCACGCGCCAGCGACTCGAACGACTCGTCAGCCCGGCCCGCCAGCGCGCGGCACTGGGAGACCGTCCAGTGCAGGTCGACGATCAGGTCCGGATCGGTGATCACGGCCATCGTGCGGTGCGCGACCCGCTGGGCCTTGACGTGGTCGCCGGTCCGGAACAGTGCGTCGGCCAGCCGGCAGGCGAGCACCGCGCCGCGCCGGGTGCTCGCCGGTGAGCGCCGGGAGGCCTGGCGCAGCAGGTCGATCGCCAGCTTCGGGGTCTGCGCGATCAGGGTGGGCGCGGCGTCGGCGAGCCAGTCCAGCAACGGCTCGTCCAGCGGGCCGGCGTCGGGAGAGCTGGTTGCGGCCAGCAGTTGGCGGGCGACCCGGTCGTGCGACACCCCCGCCTCGGCCAGGGCCCGGGCCGCGTCCTGGTGCCAGGCCGGGCGGACGGCCTCGGCGATGTCGTCGTAGAGCGCCCGGCGGATCAGCGGGTGGCGGAACGCGAGCCGTTCGCGGACCTCCCGGAGCACCCCGGCGGCACACGCCTCGTCGATCGCGGGCACCAGGTCGGCGACGCGGGCGTTGAGCACGAGCGCGAGGTCGGAGACCAGGAAGTCCATGCCGAGCAGTGCGGCGGCCTGCAACATGGTGCGGATCTCGCGCGGCAGGAAGTCGAGCCGGTGCGCGATGGCGGCGTAGAGCGATTCGGGCACCGGACCGCCGGTCACCTCGACGATCCCGGCGTCGTTGACCTTCAACCGGTCCGAGCGCAGCAGGGCCTCCATCAACTCGGTCACGTAGAGCGGGTTGCCGGCGGCCCCGTCGGCGAGCCGCAGCAGTTCCTCGCCGGGCTCGCCCGCGGAGATCGCGGTGACCAGGTTCGCGATCGCATCCAGGGGCAGCCCGCCGAGGCGGACGGTGCCGGGCTCGCCGACCGCGCGACGGATCGCGTCGAGCTCGTCGCGCTGGGGGATCGGCC
>DATABL010000068.1:0-6594 GCA_036259595.1 Actinophytocola sp. | reverse complement strand
CGCGGCCTCCGCCCGCGCCTCCGCGGCCGACGTGCGCCGGCGGGGCTTGGACGGGGCGCTGGCCGGGGTGGCGGAGGGCGCGCCGGCCTGGCTCGCCGAGGAGCTCGCGCGTGCCTGGCCCGGCTACGGAGACGGGCTCGTCGGCTCGCTGGAGCTGGCCGCGGGGCGCGCGGCACCCACGGCGGGGCAGCTGGCGGCGCTGCGGGTCCCGGTGGGCGTCGCGGCGTGTGTCGACGACCCGATCCACCCGGACGGCGTCGCGGAGGCGTGGGTGGACGCGCTCCCGTACGCGGCCGTGCGGACCACCCGGCTGGCGGTCGTCGGCCGGGATCCCGAGGCGCTGGGGCGCGCCGCCGTGCTCGCCTGGCTGCACGCCGGCGGGCGAGCACGGGACTAGCCGCGTTCGGCCACCGCGAGCGCGCCGCCCAGGCCGATCATGGTCAGGCCGCTCGCGATCCGTTCCCGCACGCGCCAGCGCGGGTTCGCCGCGATCAGCCGGGACAGCCCGCCGGCGAAGAAGGCGACCAGCAGGTCGACGACCACGGTCATCGCCACCACGGTCAGCCCCAGCACCACGAACACCAGTGCTGCGGGCACCTCGCCCGGGTGCACGAAGTGCGGCAGGAACGCCAGGAAGAACAACGCCGTCTTCGGGTTGAGCGCCTCCACGACGACGCCCTGCCGCAGCGCCCCCCGACTCGGCCGGCCGGCCGGGAGCTCGACCTCCGCCTCGCCGCGGTCGAGCAGCGCCCGGACCCCCAGATAGACCAGGTACGCCGCGCCGACGAGCTTCACCACCGTGAACGCGGTCGCCGACGTCGCGAGGACCGCGGACAGCCCGAGCGCCGCGGCCACGACGTGCAGGGACGCCCCGATGCCGTTGCCGACCACCGAGCGCACGCCGTCCGCGCGGCCGCCGCGCAGGCTCCTGGCGAGCACGTACAGCACGCCCGGCCCCGGCAGGACCGCGAACAGGGCGGACGCCCCGAGGAACACCAGCCACTCGGCCGCGTCGGGCATCTCAGCCCTGGCCGGCTTGGGCGGCCTGCGCCGCCTGGGCTCGCGCCCTGGCCTGCGCCCGGATGTGCTCCTGCACGGCCTCCGGCAGCTCCAGCGGCAACGGCGTGCCGACCGGCATCGGGACCGAGCCGCGGACCACGACCGCGCCGCGCACCAGCGCGTACAGCGCCGCGGCGGCGTTCTCCACCCGCTCGGGCGGCGAGGACACCACCGCGCGCAGCATCCACCTCGGCCCGTCGACACCGACGAACCGCAGCGTCTCGTTGGGCATCGTGATCAGCAGCTCCTGGCCCCACGCGCCGGCCACGCTGCGCACCTGGTTGCCCTGCTTGCGCATGTCCGACGCGAGGTCGCCGCACCACTCCTCGCGCCACAGCTCACCCGACCGCGGCGCGGCGAAGACGCTCACCGTGATCACGCACATGTCGGTGAGGACGTAGGCCTCGCTGGCCGTGCCGTCGGTGTTGAACTTCGCCCGCAGCGCCGCCCCCGGCGGCACCGGGAAGCGCACCGCGCCGAGGTCGAGCCGCTTCACGCCGTCCTCCGGCGCGTCCTCGACGTCGTAGGGGCCGGCGTCGTCGAACAGGTCGCCGCCGACCTCGCCGCCCTCGTAGACGTCGTCACCGTCGTACTCGCCGTCGTAATCGGGCGCCTCGTCCTCGAGATCCCGCTTCCGCCGTCCGAACAGTCCCATGTGCGCTACTCCTCCACGGCCCTCGACCCGCTGAGCACCGCATGCCCACCGGTCGACCCGTACCCTCCGGAGCCCCGCGGCGAGTCGGTGAGCTCCTCCACCTCGCGGAACACCGCGTGCTCGACCCGCTGCACCACCAGCTGCGCGATCCGGTCGCCCCGGCGCAGTTCGACGGGCTCGCGGAGGTCGTGGTTGACCAGGCAGACGCGGATTTCGCCACGGTACCCGGAGTCGATGGTGCCCGGCGTGTTCACCACGCTCAGCCCGACCCGCGCGGCGAGGCCGGACCGGGGATGCACGAACCCGGCGTACCCGTCGGGCAGGGCGATCGCGACACCGGTGCCGACCGTGGCCCGTTCCCCGGGCGCGATCGTCACGTCCGAGGTGGTCACCAGGTCGGCGCCCGCGTCGCCCGGCCGGGCGTAGGACGGCACGGGGACACCCGGATCTAACCGGGTCAACAGGACCTGCACGCTGGGCACGAGCGGCGAGACTACTCTGGGGGTGTGAGCGACACGTCCCCCGGTGCGCACGCCGAGACCGAGAACGGCGCCGAAACGGGCGCCGACCCGACTGGCAAGCGGACCCCAGAGCGGTACTCCGAACGGCTGTACGTGACGTGGTACTGGTGGCTGCTGCCGTTGCTCGCGGCCGGGCTGCTGGCCGCGGAGGTCCACCTGGGCTACCCGGGCGTACGGGCGTGGCTGCCCTACGTCGTGCTGCTGCCGCTCACCGCGCTGATGGTGCACCGCGCGGGCCGGACGAAGGTCGAGGTGCGCGACGGGGAGCTGTGGGTGGGCAACGCGCACCTGCCGCTGGAGTTCGTGGGCGAGGTCCAGGTGGTGTCCGCGAAGGACAAGCGGAAGGTGCTCGGCCCGCACCTGGACCCCGCCGCGCACGTACTGCACCGGGGTTGGATCGGCCCGCTGGTGCGGTTGCGGCAGACCGACCCCGACGACCCCACGCCCTACTGGGTGTTCAGCACGCGGCACCCGGACCGGTTGGTCGAGGCGCTGCGCGCGCGCTGAGCCGCCGCCCGGCCGGTCAGGCGCAGTCGCGGCAGATGTACTGGCCCTTGTTCTCCTCGGCCAGCCTGCTGCGGTGGTGCACCAGGAAGCACTTGGAGCAGGTGAACTCGTCGGCCTGCTTCGGCACGACGCGAACGGTCAGGTCCTCGCCGGACAGGTCGGCGCCGGGCAGCTCGAAGCTCTCGGCGGTCTCCGACTCGTCCACGTCGACGACCCCGGACTGGTTCTCGTTGCGACGCGCCTTCAGTTCCTCGAGCGAGTCCTCGGCGAGATCGTCCGCCTCGTTGCGGCGTGGCGCATCGTAGTCGGTGGCCATTGGTCTAGCACCCCCACTTCAGGATGTGTTCGTGCCGCTTGCAACGTCCAAGCGGCCCCATTTGTGCCCGCCATCTCACGTGACGCAGGTCTCGCGCTTCGGAATCGATTCGCTCGAACCGTTGACGACTGGAGCGCGGGGAGGGTAGCCCATCCCGCGGCGCTCATCCAGCAAGTCACCCGATCGGGTGTGTCCACCTCGGTGACGACTCAATCTCGAAACGATGCGCCAACAGGGCGTGCCCCGACCCGCCGACGAACCCGGAAACGCCTAGGCTGATCACAGCGAACAAACTGGTGCGGCGGGTCCTTCGGGCCGGAGGAGGCGGAGCGGGTGGGGTCCCGGAACGGGTGGCCGAACAACGGTCCGCAGCGCTATCGGAAGCGTCGTCCACTACCCGCGCTCATCCTGATCCTGGTACTGGGCGCGGCCGCCACGTTCGTGTGGATCGACGTGATGAGCGACGCATCGGAGTCCGCGGGCGTGACCCAGTGCGATCCACCCGCCCCGGTCAAGGACGCGGCCACGAAGCCGAAGACCCCGCCGACCACGCTCGGTCAGCAGCTGGAGTTCGACTCGCTCGACCGCACCGTGCCGGCCCCGCCGGGCCAGGTCCTGGTCCGGGTGATCAACGCCAGCACGCAGAAGGGCGCGGCCGGCGTCACCACCGCGCACCTGCGCGAGCTGGGCTTCAGCCAGGTGGCCGAGCCGGCGAACGACCCGCTGTACGGCAACACGATGACCTGCCGGGGCCAGATCCGCTTCGGCCCGCAGGGCACGTCCGCGGCCCGCACGCTGAGCCTGCTCGACCCCTGCGTGGAGCTGATCCGCGACGACCGCAAGGACGCCACCGTCGACCTGGCCATCGGCGCCGAGTTCGACGGCCTCGACCCGAACGCGCAGGCCCGCACCGCGCTGGAGCAGCTGAGCCAGTGGGCCGAGGAGCACCCGGAGACCCGGGGCGGCCTGCAGGCCAACGGCCCCCGCCCGAACCTCGACGCCGAGCTGCTCGCCGGCGCCCGCGACGCTCGCTGCTAGAGGTCCCGGTAGCCGGTCTCCTCGAGGGCGGTCCACAGCTCGTCGGCGATCCCCGGGGCGGCCACGAACGTCAGGCCGTCCTCGGACGCCGGCAGCCGCACCACCGCGCCGGCCTCGGCCGCGACCAACGCCCCGCCGGCCCAGTCCCAGCGGTTCAGGCCGTGCTCGAAGTACCCGTCGAGCCACCCGGCCGCCACCGCGCACAGGTCGAGCGAGGCCGCCCCGGCCCGCCGGATGTCCCGCACCCGGCTCAGCAGGCCCGGCACCCCGGCCGCCTGCCGGACCCGCCGCTCCGCCCGGTAGGCGAAGCCCGTGCCGACCAGCGACAGCTCCAGCCGGGTCGCCGCCGACACCCGCAGCGGGCGCCCGTCGAGGAACGCGCCGCCGCCCCGCGCGGCGGTCCACCGGCGGCCGGACACCGGCTCCACGACGGCCGCGGCCACCGACTCACCGGCGACCTGCGCGGCCAGCGACACCGCGTACCAGGGGTAGCCGTACAGGTAGTTCACCGTGCCGTCGATGGGGTCGACGACCCAGCACACGCCGTCACCGGTGTCGGGGGTGCCGCCCGACTCCTCCCCCAGCACCGGCTCCCCCGGCCGCAGCTCGGCGAGCCGCTGCCGCACCAGCCGCTCCACCGCGAGGTCCGCCGCGGTCACCACGTCGGTCTCGCTGGACTTCGTGCCGACGTCCTGGATCGCGTCCTCGCGGGCGGTTCGGGCGAGCTCCGCGCCCGCCGCCGCGACCGACACCGCGATCTCGAGAAGGTCTCCCTCTGCAACACCCACGGACCTATCGGACCACATCGGGCTAATCCCAGCTAATCTCCCTGGGAAGGTGAACTGAATCGAGTACGAAGGGATCCGTGGGGATGGGTGCAACCCTCGGCTTCGGCGTGGACATCGGCGGCTCTGGCATCAAGGGAGGCATGGTCGACCTGGACGCCGGGAAGCTGCACGGCGAGCGCATCCGGGTCCCGACCCCGGACCCGTCCAAGCCCGACGCGGTGGCGGACGTGGTCCGGCAGATCGTCGACGAGTTCGGCTGGACCGGCTCGCTCGGCATCACCCTGCCTGCGGTGATCAAGCGCGGCATCGCGCACACCGCGGCCAACATCGACAAGACCTGGCTCGGCACCGACGCCGCGGCGCTGTTCGCCGAGCGGCTGAACCTGGAGCCGAGCGAGGTGGTCGTGCTCAACGACGCCGACGCCGCCGGCATCGCCGAGATCTCCTACGGCTGGCCGGACGACCGGGACGGCGTCGTGGTGCTGCTGACGTTCGGCACCGGCATCGGCAGCGCGCTGTTCCGCGACGGCAAGCTCGTCCCCAACACCGAGTTCGGCCACCTGGAGGTCGACGGCCACGACGCGGAGACGCGCGCGGCGGCGTCGGTCAAGGAGGAGAACGACCTGTCCTGGGCGGAGTGGGCCAAGCGGGTCACTCGCTACGTGCGCAGTCTCGAGGACCTGATCTGGCCGGACCTGATCATCGCCGGCGGCGGGGTCAGCAAGAAGGCCGACAAGTGGCTGCCGCTGCTGGACGTGCGGACCAGGGTCGTCGCGGCCGAACTGCGCAACGACGCGGGCATCGTCGGCGCCGCCGTGGCCGCGCGGCAGGGCCACCACGGCTGACCACACGGGTGACTCCCGGCTGGTACCGGGCGTGGATCTTCGCCGGGTGCGCACCCGATGCGGAGTATCGTCGTTACAATGGAACAGTGCCCGCGGCTCACAGCGGCCCGGGACTTCCCCCGCAATCCGGTTGACCAGGGCTCTTCTCCCTGGTTTCCGTGATCGACCGCAGCAGCGAAAGGGCGTACGTGGCAGCCGCACGAACCGCAACCCGACGCTCCACCGCCTCGGCGAGCGCCGCCAAGTCGGCGGACGCGCAGCCGGACGCCGAACCGACTGAGAAGCCTGCCTTGAAGACCGCGAAGAAGCCGGCCGCGAAGACCACCACGCGAGCCCCCCGCAAGACCGCCGCGGGCGCCAAGAAGACCACCAGGAAGACCGCGGACAAGTCGAAGGCCGCCGAGACCAACAAGAAGGCCGACGGCGCCGAGTCGGATGGTGGTGAGGAGCCGGAGCTCGACTCCCCCGACCTCGCGGACCTCGAGGACGTCGAGATCGACGTCGTCGACGACGCGGTCGCCGAGGAGGAGCCGGCCGAGGAGAAGCCGACCAAGGAAGGCAAGGACGGCGACTTCGTCTGGGACGAGGAGGAGTCCGAGGCGCTGCGCCAGGCGCGCAAGGACGCCGAGCTGACGGCGTCGGCCGACTCGGTCCGGGCCTACCTCAAGCAGATCGGCAAGGTGGCGCTGCTCAACGCCGAGGAGGAGGTCGAGCTCGCCAAGCGGATCGAGGCCGGCCTGTACGCGGCGGAGCGGGTGCGCAAGGCCGAGGAGGAGTCCTCGGAGAAGCTGCTCCCGCAGATGCGGCGCGACCTGCGCTGGATCGTCCGGGACGGCGAGCGGGCGAAGAACCACCTGCTGGAGGC
>DATABL010000067.1:0-1730 GCA_036259595.1 Actinophytocola sp. | reverse complement strand
CGGACGGTGGCGCCGGCGGTGGTGAGTTCGTCGACGAGTTCGGTGGCGCCGGGGGTGTCGGGGCCGCGGCGGCTGGTGAGGACGAGGTGGCGGACGCCGTGCCGGGTGGCCAGGTGGCGGGCGGTGAGGGCGCCGAGCCCGGTGAGGCCGCCGGTGACGAGCACGGTGCCGTCGAAAACAGTCGTGGAAGCAGGCAGGGTGGTGCGGGTCAGGCGGGGGACGCGGGGGCGCCCGTCGCGGATGGTGACCTGGGGTTCGCCGGTGGCCAGCGCGGCCCGGATATCGCCGGTGCCGTCGACCAGGACGAACCGGTCGGGGTTCTCGGTCTGGGCGCTGCGGACCAGGCCCCAGACCGGGGCCACCGTCAGGTCGATGTCGTCGGTGTCGACCGCGTTCTGGGTGCTGATCACGAGCCGGGCGTGGGCCAACTCGGGGCGGCTGAGCCAGTCCTGGAGCAGGCCCAGCACCCGCGCCGTGTTCTCCCGGACCCGTTCCGGCACGGTGCCGTCGGTCGCGGGCGCGACGGTGTGCACCACCCACTCCGGCAGCACCGCCCCGGACTCCACGTCGGACGTGAGTGTCGGCAGGTCCCGGTAGCGGCCGTCGCCGAGGACCACGACCGTGCCGACCGGACCGGTGGGATCGGCGTCGACCCAGCTCACCTCGTAGACCGGCTCGGGGTGGACAGCGGCCAGCTGCTCCCGGGAGACCGGGCGCGCGGTCAGCGAGTCGACCGACATGACCGGGTTGCCGGCGGCGTCCGTGGCGACCATCCGGATCGTGTCGGCGTCGAGCAGGCTCAGCCGGACCCGCAGCGTGTCCGCCGTGGAGCCGTGGAGCTGGACACCGGACCAGCTGAACGGCAACACCACGTCGTCACCGAGAGCGGCGTGGAAGGCGGCGTCGACGGTCGCGGGGTGCACGAGGAAACCGTCGTTCTCCAGGGGAGTGACTTCGGCGAAGACGTCGTCTCCTCGGCGCCAGGCGGCGCGGAGGCCCTGGAACGCGGGGCCGTAGCCGAAGCCTCGGTCGGCGAGCGAGTCGTAGAAGCCGTCCAACGAGATCGGGTCGGCGTTCTCGGGTGGCCACACCGGGTCGACCGTGACGGGTTCGGCGGTGCCGGCGAGCACGCCGGTCGCGTGCCGGACCCAGTCCTGCTCGTCGCCGCCGGTGGAGTGGATCGTGACGGCGCGCTGCCCGTTCTCGTCCGGCTCCGCCACCCAGACCTGGACCGTGGCCTCCGTGTCGTCGGCCAGGACCAGCGGCGCTTCCAGAGTCAGCTCCCGGACCACGGCGCACCCGACCCGCACACCGGTGGCCGCGGCCAACTCCACCAGCATCGCCCCGGCGACCACGATCCGCCCGAACACCGCGTGGTCGGCGAGCCACGGCTGGTCCCGAACGGACCAGTGGCTGGTGAACACCCGCCCGCCGCTCGCCAACCGGACCGACTCGACGTCACGCCGCGAGCCCACCCAGAAGCGTTGCCGGTCGAAGGCGTAGGTGGGGAGGTCGAGGGTGGTGGGTCCGGTGGGCCAGTGGGCTGTGGGGGCGTGTGCGGTGTTGCGGAGGAACGCGGTGAGTGAGTCGTTGTCGCGGTGGAGGCTGGGGATGATGCTGATGTCGGAGTTGGTTTGTTCGAGGGGGAGCGCGAGGACGGGGTGCGGGCTGATCTCGATGAAGGTGGTGTAGCCCTTGTCGATCATCGCGGTGACGGTTTGGTGGAGTCG
>DATABL010000066.1:0-11344 GCA_036259595.1 Actinophytocola sp. | reverse complement strand
CGCGTCGCACCGAGGTCGATCTGGTACCCCGGCGGGCGCCGCAGGAGCCGCACGGCCGGGCCGAGCCGCCGGCGCAGCCGGGACATGTACGTGTAGAGCTGCGCGCTCGCGGTCGCCGGCGGCCGGCCGCCCCACAGCATGGCGGCGAGCCGGTCGTCCGGCACGGTCCGGCCGGGCGTCAGGGCGAGGGTCGCCAGCGCGGTCCTCGGTTTCGTGCCGTCCAGGCACACCGGGCGCCCGCTGGCGACCGCCTCGACCGTCCCGAGTAGACGAAGCTCCAGTACCTCCATTCCGTACAGTCGAGCACGGCCCGGTCAGCGACCGGTAACCTGCGGGGAACCGGGCGCCCATTTTCCATATTTCGCCTATATACCAGGCATATCCGGCCATCTCGGTCATGGTTCGGCGTGCCGGCGGGTGCTTATGGTGCGGGCATGAAGACCTTGACCAAGCTGGGGGCGTTCGCGCTCGCCCTGGTGCTGGTGTTCGCGAGCTCCTACGTCGTCGGCCGCGTCGTCGGCCCGCCGACCGCACCCGCGGCGGCCGAGCCGGCGCCGGCGGCGGACGACTCGCACAGCGGCCCCGGCGGCCTGGCGATGACCGCGGAGAGCATGACCCTGAACCTGCTCACCGACACGTTCTCGGCGGGCACCGAGCAGATGCTCGCCTTCCAGATCCTGGAGCGGGACGGCACGCCGCTGACGAGGTACAAGACGCAGCACGCCAAGCTGATGCACGTCATCGTGGCGCGGCGCGACCTGTCCCACCCCCAGCACGTCCACCCCAACCTCGGCGCCGACGGCACCTGGCGGGTGCCGATGACCTTCCCCGAGGGCGGCGAGTACCGGGTGTTCGCCGACTTCTTCCCCGCGTGGGGCATCCACCCCACCACCCTCGGCGCGGACCTCTCGGTGGCCGGCGACTACGAGCCCCGGCCGCTGCCCTCGCCGTCGGGCACCGCCACGGTCGACGGCTACACGGTGACGCTCAGCGGCAAGCTGGTGCCCGGGGAGGGCCGCAAGCTCACCCTGCACGTGGCCAAGGACGGCCGCCCGGTCACCGACCTGGAGCCCTACCTCGCCGCGTACGGCCACCTGGTCGCGCTGCGCGACGGGGACATGGCCTACCTGCACGTGCACCCCGACGGCGTTCCGGGTGACGGGAAGACCGCGCCCGGCCCGGAGATCGTCTTCCACGCCGAGGCGCCCAGCTTCGGCTCCTACCGCCTGTTCCTGGACTTCCAGCACCGCGGCGTGGTCCGCACCGCCGAGTTCACCGTGCACGTCGAGGGCCCGAACCCGCCGCCGCACGGCCTGACGCCGGAGCAGTTCGAGAAGGCCAAGGCGATCAACCTGAACGGCGGCAACAGCGCCGAGGAAGGCGTGAGCGGCGGCGGCAGCACGGGAGGGTCGACGCATGGCCACGGCTGACCGGCTCGACCTGCTCATCGGCGGGATGACCTGCGGGTCCTGCGCGGCCCGGGTCGAGGAGCACCTCAACGGCATCGACGGCGTCACCGCGACGGTCAACTACGCCACCGAGAAGGCCAGGGTGTCGCACACCGCGGCGGTCACGCCGGCGGACGTGGTCGCCGCGATCGAGGAGATCGGCTACACGGCGAAGCCGGTGGCACCACCGGCCGCGCCGGCCACTCCCGCCGACCCGGCGACACCCGAGGACGCGGCGGACGAGTACGACGCCGAGTTGCGCACGGCCCGCACCAGGGTGTGGATCGTGGCCGTGCTCACGGTCCCGGTCATCGCGCTGTCGATGTTCTCCCAGATCCAGTTCGACTACTGGCAGTGGGCCTCGCTCACGCTCGCCGCGCCCGTGGTGGTGTGGGGCGCGTTCCCGTTCCACCGTGCCGCGCTGGCCAACCTGCGGCACGGCGCGGCCACCATGGACACGTTGGTCTCGGTCGGCACGATCGCGGCGTTCCTGTGGTCGCTGTACGCGTTGTTCCTCGGCACCGCCGGCGCCCCCGGGATGAAGCACCCGTTCCGCATCACCATCGAGCGCACGGCCGGTGAGGGCAACATCTACCTCGAGGTCGCCGCCGGCGTGACGCTGTTCATCCTGTGTGGACGGTACTTCGAGGCCAAGGCCAAGCGCCGGTCCGGCGCCGCCCTGCGCGCGCTGCTCTCGCTCGGGGTCAAGGACGTCGCGGTGCTGCGCGACGGGGTCGAGTCGACGGTCCCGGTCGGCGAGCTCGCCGCCGGCGATCTGTTCGTGGTGCGTCCCGGCGAGAAGGTCGCGACCGACGGTGTCGTCGAGGAGGGTTCCTCGGCGGTCGACGCGAGCATGCTCACCGGCGAACCGGTGCCGGTCGAGGTCGGTCCGGGCGACGAGGTCGTCGGTGCGACCGTGAACGCCGGCGGCCGGCTGGTGGTGCGCGCGACCCGGGTCGGCGCGGACACCCAGCTCGCGCGGATGGCGCGACTGGTCGAGGAGGCGCAGGACGGCAAGGCACCGGTCCAGCGGCTCGCCGACCGGGTGTCCGCGGTGTTCGTGCCAGGGGTGATCGGGCTGGCGCTGGCCACCCTCGGCTACTGGCTCGGCAGCGGCGAGTCGACCACTGCCGCGTTCACCGCGGCGGTCGCGGTGCTGATCATCGCCTGCCCGTGCGCGCTCGGCCTGGCCACCCCCACCGCACTGCTGGTCGGCACCGGCCGGGGCGCGCAGCTCGGCATCCTGATCAGGGGCCCGGAGGTGCTGGAGAACACCAGGAAGGTCGACACCGTGGTGCTGGACAAGACCGGCACCGTCACCAGCGGCGAGATGTCCCTGGTGGACGTCGTGGCCGCGGACGGGGTCGACGCCGAGGAGTTGCTGCGGCTGGCCGGCGGGGTGGAGGACGCCTCGGAACACCCCGTCGCACGCGCGGTCGCGGCCGGCGCCCGCGAGCGGATCGGCGAACTGCCGGCGGTGACCGAGTTCGGCAACGAGCCGGGTCTCGGGGTGCGCGGTGTCGTCGACGGCCATCGGGTGGTCGTCGGGCGGGCCGCGCTGCACGGCGAGGCCGCGAACCTGCCGGCCGAGCTGGCGGTGGCCAGGGACGCGGCGGAGGCCGCCGGCCGGACGGCGGTCGCGGTCGGCTGGGACGGCGCGGTGCGCGGCCTGCTCGTGGTGTCCGACACGGTCAAGCCGACCAGTGCCGCCGCGGTGCGGCAGTTGCGCGACCTCGGCCTGACCCCGGTCCTGCTCACCGGTGACAACGAGGCCGCGGCCAGGGCCGTCGCGGCCGAGGTGGGGATCGACCGGGTGGTCGCCGAGGTGCTGCCGGCGGAGAAGGTGGCCGAGGTCGAACGGCTGCGGGAACAGGGTCACGTGGTGGCCATGGTCGGCGACGGGGTCAACGACGCCGCGGCGCTCGCCCGGGCCGACCTCGGACTGGCCATGGGCACGGGCACCGACGTGGCGATCGAGGCGAGCGACCTCACGCTCGTGCGCGGGGACCTGCGGGTCGTCGCGGACGCGATCCGGCTGTCCCGGCGCACGCTCGGCACGATCAGGTCGAACCTGTTCTGGGCGTTCGCGTACAACGTCGCCGCGATCCCGCTCGCGGCGAGCGGTCTGCTCAACCCGATGCTGGCCGGTCTGGTGATGGCCGGCAGCTCGGTGTTCGTGGTGTCCAACAGCCTGCGCCTGCGCCGATTCCGCGCGTTGGCCGGCAACGACACGCCGGCCGGGACCGCGGCCGCGCCGACGCCGCGGCGTCCGCTGGTCACCACGTCCTGAGCGCCGGCGGTGGGCATCGGGACCAGGGGGAAGGACGTCATGGGGGAGTCGAGTCCGGCGGAGGAGGACAACCCGTGGTTGCTGTTGCTGCACGCGGCCGGGTTCGGCCGGGGCAGCTGGGATCCGGTGCTGGAGCGGATCCCCGGGTTCGTGCGGGCGCTGGCGATCGACCTGCCCGGGCACGGGGACGTGCCGGGGGTCGCCTACGACCGCGAGGTGGTGCCCCGCCTCGCGGACTACGTCGGCGCCCGGATCGCCGAGCTCGGCCTGCGCCGGCCGCACGTGGTCGGCCACTCGCTCGGCGGCGCGGTCGCGTTCGAGCTGGCCCGCCGCGCGCCGGTCGCGGCGGTGACCACGTTCTGCAGCACCGGGTTCCGCTCGGCCGTGCGGGCCAGGGCGTGCTCGGTACGGATCCGCACCACCATGTTCGTCGCGAGTGGACTCGGGACGCGCGGTCGCGAGCGGATGCTCGACCGGCCGGTGTTCCGCCGGATGATGATGTCGCCCCTGTCGGCCAGACCCTCGTCGCTCGGGGCGGAGGTCGTCGCCGGCGACGTCGCCGGGATGGTGGGCAGCGACCTGGTCGCACTGAGCCGGTACGGCGGCGGCTACGCGGTGCGCGGGCTGGACCGGTTGGCCACCACGCCGGTGAACCTGGTGTGGGCCGACCAGGACCGCGTCGTCCCGCTCAGCGACTCGGCCCGTGCCAGACAGCGCATCCCGCAGGCGGTGCACATGGTCATCCCCGGCTCGGGACATCTGGTGATGCGCGACGACCCCGGCGGCACGGCCGCGATCGTGCTCGCCTGCCACGCCCGGCTGATGCGTGGCGACCGGTGGCGAGGGGCCTGAGCCCCGCTCGTGTCGCGGTCCATCTCGTGTGGACGGGAACCGCGAGCGGCACGCCGCCGACTACTTCGTTGGTGTGACAGGAAGATGGGAGAAGGACACTCATGAAGATATCCCCGCAGGTCGGCAAGACGCTCGGCGTCGTCGTCGAGGGATTCGACGCACGGACCGCTTCGGCGGAGGACATCGCGGAGCTCAAGAAGGCGGTCTACACCAACAAGATCGCCGTGCTGAAGAACCAGGACCTCGACCCGGAGGAGTTCCACGAGCTCGGCAAGCGGATGGGGGAGACCGCCGAGTACTACGAGCCGGTCTACCACCACCCGCAGGTCAAGGAGGTCTTCGTCTCCTCGAACGTGAAGGAGGAGGACGGCCGCCAGGTCGGCGTGCCCAAGACCGGGAAGTTCTGGCACTCCGACTACCAGTTCATGCCGCGTCCCTTCGACCTCACGCTGATCTACCCGCAGGTGGTCCCGACGAAGAACCGCGGCACCTACTTCATCAACATGGCGACCGCCTACGAGCGGCTGTCCGAGGAGCTGAAGCTGGCGGTCAAGGGCACAACGGCGACGCACAGCGTGCTGCGCTACTTCAAGATCCGGCCGGAAGACGTGTACCGGCCCATCTCGGAGATCATCGACGAGGTCAACGCCAAGACCCCGCCGGTGACCAGCCCGACCGCCGTCACCCACCCGGCGACGGGGGAGACCGTGCTGTACCTCAGCGAGGGCTTCACCCTGTCGGTCCAGGACGCCGACGGCACCGACCGGCCGGACCTGCTGGCGAGCCTGCTCGAGGCGACCGGCCAGCTGGACCGGGACTACGTGCACGAGAACATCCACCTGCAGACGTTCGAGAAGGGCGACATGTTGGTGTGGGACAACCGCAGCCTCATCCACCGGGCGCTGCACACCGCCACGCCGGAGCCCGCGGTGTCCTACCGCGTCACCGTGTACGACGACCACACGGCGTAGTGACGCCGCTCGGATCCGGCGGGGCGTCGTCACTCCCCGCCGGGTCCGGCATGTCCGCCCATCCCCCGACCCTCGTGAGGCGATCATGGCAGAGCCGCTGACCCCGGCATCCGTCCGCGCGGATGTCGCCGAGTTGCTGCACCGGCACCCCGACGAGGGCTCCGACACCGACGACCTGTTCGAGTGCGGCCTGGACTCGCTCCGGCTGGTGGCTCTGCTGGAACGGTGGCGGGCCGCGGGCGTCGACGTCGACTTCGTGGAGCTGGCCGAGCGCCCGACGCTGGCGAGCTGGCTTTCGCTGCTGACCACCCGGTCGAGGGTGGCGCCCCATGCCTGACCAGGACACCCGGCTTCCACTGTGCGCAGCCCAGGAGGGCATCTGGACCGGCCAGCAGTTCGACCAGGACAGCCCCGCGTTCAACACGGCCGAATACGTGGAGATCCACGGTCCGGTCGACGCCACGCTGTTCGAGGCGGCGGTGCGCCAGGTCGTCGGCGAGGCCGAGGCGCTGACCGTGCGGTTCGGCACCGACGCGGACGGCACGCCGTGGCAGCGGCTCGGCGATGGGCCACAGTGGACGATGCACGTGGTCGACGTGGCCGCCGAGCCGGATCCGGTCGCCGCCGCGCTGGCGTGGATGCGGGCCGACCTCGCGGTGCCGGTCGACCTGCGCCGCGACCCGCTGTTCGGCCAGGCACTGTTCCGCGCCGGCCCCGAGCTCTTCCTGTGGTACCAACGGGTTCACCACATCGCCCTGGACGGCTACGGCCTCTCGCTGGTCACCGGACGGGTCGCCGAGGTCTACACCGCGCTGGTGGCCGGTGAGCGGCCGCCGGCGCACCGCTTCGGGTCGCTGCGCGAGGTGATCGCCGAGGACGCCGCCTACCGGGAGTCGGACCGGTTCGCCGCGGACCGGAACCACTGGGTGGCGCGGTGCGACGGGCGCCCCGCGCCGGCCGTGCTGGCCACCAGGACCGGGCCGCTCGCGCGGACCGTAGTCCGCGAGCACGGCGGCCTCGGGTCCGCCGAGCTCGACGCGCTGAAGGCCGTCGCGGACGCCGCCGGCGCGATGTGGGGCGAGGCCTTCACCGCGGCCTTCGCCGCCTACCTGCACCGGATGACCGGTGCCGACGAGCTGGTGCTCGCGCTGCCGGTGATGGTCCGCGTCGGCTCGGTGGCGCTGCGGGTGCCGTGCATGGTGACCAACGTCGTGCCGCTGTGGTTGCGGGTGGAGCCGGACACGAGCCTGGTCGGGCTGACCGCCCAGCTGGCCGCCGAGCTGCGCGCGGGGCGGCCGCACCTGCGCTACCGGTACGAGCAGCTGCGCCGGGACCTGCGGCTGGTGGCGAGCGAGCGGAAGATGTTCGGCCCCTCGGTCAACATCATGCCGTTCGACCACACCCCGCGCTTCGCCGGACACCGCGCCGTGGTGCACAACGTCAGCGCCGGCCTGGTCGAGGACCTGGTCGTGCACGTGTACGACGGGGCCGGTCACGACGGCCCCCAGATCGTCCTGGACGCCAACCCGAACTGCTACGACGCCGGCGAGCTGGCCGGGCACCTGCGCCGGTTCCGCGCCTTCCTGCGCCGCGCGGCGGCCGCGCCGGCCGCCCCGGTCGCCGACGTGGACCTGCTGGTCGGCGACGAGCGGCGGCTGCTGCTCGACGAGTGGCAGGGCGCCGTGCGCGAGGTGCCGCCGGTGACCGTGCCGGACCTGCTCGCCGCGCAGGTCGCCGCCACCCCTGATCGCACCGCGCTGGTCGCCGCCGGCGGCACCCTCACCTTCGCCGAACTCGACCGCCGGGCCAACCGCCTGGCCCGGCTGCTCGTCGAGGACGGCGCCGCCCCCGAACTACACGTCGCGCTGCTGCTGCCGCGCACCGCCGACGCCGTGGTGGCGTTGCTCGCGGTGCTCAAGGCCGGCGCGGCCTACGTGCCGATCGACCCCGACCACCCGCCGCACCGGATCCAGCTCCTGGTGGCCGACACCGAGCCGGTCGTGCTGCTCACCACCGAGGAGCTGCGCGCCACCGCCGACGCCACGACCGTCGGCTCGGCCGGCGCCGGGACCGTGCGGGTGGTCGCCGTCGACGACCCCGGCACCCTCGACCGGCTCGACCGGCTGGCCGACCGTGACCTCACCGACGGCGAGCGGCGCGCGCCGCTGGTGCCCGGCCACCCGGCCTGCGTGATCCACACCTCCGGCTCGACCGGGACCCCCAAGGGCGTGGTGCTCGAGCACGCCGGTCTGGTCAACCTGTTCCTGCACCACCGCGACACGATGATCCGGCCGGAGACGGTGGCCGCCGGGCGGACGGTGTTCCGCGCCGCGCTGACCGCGTCGCTGTCCTTCGACACCTCGTGGGAGGGGCTGCTGTGGCTGCTCGACGGCCACGAGCTGCACTTCGTCGACGACGACCGGCGCCGCGAGCCGTCGGCCGTGCTCGACTACGTCCACGAGCACCGCGTCGACTTCCTCGACATCACCCCGACCTACGCCGAGGAGCTGGTCGCGGCCGGTCTGCTCGACGACGGGCGGCACCAGCCGGCGGTGATCGCGCTCGGCGGCGAGGCGACCGGTCCCGCGCTGTGGACCCGGCTGCGCGACGCCCCGCGGATCTCGGCGCACAACCTGTACGGCCCGACCGAGTGCACGGTCGACACGCTGTCCTGCCGACTCGCGGAGAGCCCGGAGCCGATCGTGGGCCGGCCGGTGGCCAACACGAGGGCCTACGTGCTTGACCCCGCCGGGCGCCTGGTGCCGCCCGGCGTCACCGGTGAGCTGTACCTCGGCGGCCACCCGCTGGCCCGCGGCTACCACAACCGCCAGGACCTCACCGAGGAACGCTTCGTGCACGACCCGTTCGGCCCGCCCGGCGCCCGGATGTACCGCACCGGCGACCTGGTCCGCCGGCGGCCGGACGGCCGGTTGGAGTACCTCGGCCGCGCCGACGACCAGGTCAAGGTCCGCGGCTACCGCATCGAGCCGGGCGAGGTCGAGGCCGTGCTGTGCGGCCACCCCGACCTGGCACAGGCCGCGGTCGTGGTCCGCGCCGACCGGCCGGGCCAGGAGCGGCTGGTCGGCTACGTCGTCCCGGCCGCCGGCCGGGTGGCGCCGGAGCCGGCCGCGCTGCGCGGCTACCTGGCCGAGCGGCTGCCGGACTACCTGGTGCCGCCCGCGTACGTCGTGCTGGACCGGCTGCCCCGCACCACCAGCGGCAAACTCGACCGCGCCGCGCTGCCGGCGCCCGTGCGCGCCGCCGCTCGCCGTGCGCCGCGCGACCACCGCGAGGCGGTGCTGTGCGTGCTGTTCGCCGAGCTGCTCGGCCTCGACGAGGTGAGCATCGACGACGACTTCTTCTCCCTCGGCGGCCACTCGCTGCTCGTCGGCCGGCTGGTCGGGCGCCTCCGCGCCCTGTTCGGGGTGCGTGTCGGCATCCGCACGGTGTTCGAGGCGCCGACCCCCGCCCGGCTCGGCGCCGCGCTGACCGACCTGGCGGACGAGCCGGACCGGGCGCTCGACGTGCTGCTCCCGCTGCGTTCCGGGGGCGCCCGGCCGCCGCTGTTCTGCCTCGCCCCGGCCACCGGCCTGGCCTGGAGCTACGCCGGCCTGATCGCCGGCCTCCCCGACGACCTGCCGGTGCACGGCCTGCAGGCACCCGGACTCGCCGGCGACGAGCCGGCCCCCGCGTCGCTGGCCGAACTCGCCGCCGGCCACCTGCGGCGGATCCGGGCCGTCCAGCCGGCCGGGCCGTACCACCTCCTCGGCTGGTCCTTCGGCGGGCTGGTCGCGCACGAGGTCGCCGTTCGGCTGACCGAACTCGGCGAGGAGGTGGCGCTGCTCGCCCTGCTCGACTCGTTCCCGGTGCCGCCGGTCTGGGCGTCGCGCCCGGCGCCGACCGAGCACGACTTCCTCGCCCAGGTGCTCGGCCAGGCGGGCGTCCCGCACCGCGGGCGTCTCGAGCCGGCCGGGGCCGTCGAGGCGCTGCGCGGCCACGGCAGCCCGCTGGCCGGCCTCGGCGCCCGCGGCCTGGCCGCGCTGTACCGGGCCTTCACCGCCAACTCCCGGCTCGGCGCCGCGCACGTACCCGGCCGGTTCGCCGGCGACGTGCTGCTGTTCGAGGCGACCGACGGCAGACCGCCGGACTGGCCGCGGCCGACGGCCTGGCACCCGCACGTCGCCGGCCGGGTGCACGTGGAGCGCGTGCCCGGCACGCACGATGACCTGACCGGCCCGGCCCAGTCGGCGCTGGTCGGTGCCCGGATCACCGAGTGGCTGAGCGGGCCGGTCCCCGCGCGAGCGCTGTCGAGGGCGTCGTGATCGGCCGCCGCGAGTGGGTCGGCCTCGGCACCGTGCTGGCCGCCACGTTCATGACCCAGGTCGACGGGTTCATCGTCAACGTGGCCAGCCCCTCGATCCAGCGCGACCTCGACGCCGGCTTCGACCAGATCCAGTTCGTCGGCGCCGCCTACGTGCTCGCCTTCGGCGCGCTGCTGATCACCGGCGCCCGGCTCGGCGACCGCGTCGGGCACCGGACCGTGTTCCTGTACGGCGTCGCCGGCTTCACCGCGACCTCGCTGCTCTGTGGGGTGGCGCCGACCGCCGAGCTGTTGATCGCCGCCCGGTTCGCCCAGGGGGCGACGGCGGCGTTCATGGCCCCGCAGGTGCTGGCGATCATCCGGGCGACGGTGCTCGACGAGGACCAGCGGGCCCGTGCCCTCGGCGTCTACGGCGTGGTGATCGGCCTGGGCGTGATCTGCGGCATCGCCGGTGGCGGGATCCTGGTCGACCTCGACGTCGCCGGGCTCGGCTGGCGGCCGGTGCTGCTGGTCAACGTGCCGATCGGGTTGGCCATCCTGCTGCTCGGCCGGGTTCTGCCCGGCGGCACGGCGCGCGCCGCGCACCGGCTCGACCTCGTCGGCGCCGCGCTGACCACCGTCGCACTGCCCGCGCTGCTGGCCCCGCTCGTGTTCGGGCCGGCCGGGGCGAGCTGGACCTGGCTCGGCCTGCCGCTCGCGTTCGCCGTCCTCGGGGTGCTCGCCGCGCAGCAGCGCCGCCTGCTCGCCCGCGGCGGCGACCCGCTGTTCCCGCCGCGCGTGGTCACCGCGCCGGGGATGCCGCTGTCCCTGCTGACCGTCGTGTCGCTGTTCGCCACCAACGCCGGGCTGTTCCTGGTGTTCACCTACTACCTGCAGACCGGTCTGGGCATCGCGCCGCTGCCGGCCGGGCTGATGTTCGTCCCGCTCGGGTTCGGCTTCGCGCTCGGCTCGGCGGCCAGTCGTCGGCTCGCCCGCCGGTTCCGCGCCCCGGTCCCGGTCCTCGGCTGCGGCACGCTCGCCGGTGTCCTGCTGACCGTCGCGGTGGTCGCCCAGGTGCCGGCGTCCGCGCAGCCGCCGCTGCTCGCGGTGCTGGCCGGGCTTGCCGGGTTCGGTCAGGGCCTGGTGGTGGCGCCGCTGGTGGCGGGCATCCTCAGCCGGGTCGGACCGGCCGACGCGGGCGCCGCGTCCGGCCTGTCGGTGACGGTCACCCAGCTCGGCCTCGCGCTGGGCGTCGCCGTCGCCGGAGCCTGGTACCGGATCGTGCTCGGCGCGACGCCGGGTGCGCCCGGTGTGCCCCTCGCCGACCACGCCACGGCCTTCACGGCCGCGGCCGTGCTGCTCGCCGGCTCCGCCACCGCGACCAGCCTGCTCAGCGCCCGGCTGCACCGGCTGCCGCCCGTGCCACCCGCGCCTACCGAGCCCCAGACCGAACCCCAGACCACGGCGGCGGCCGCTCCGGCCG
>DATABL010000065.1:0-5070 GCA_036259595.1 Actinophytocola sp. | reverse complement strand
ACACCGAGCAGCCGCCGTACGCCAAGGAGTTCTTCGTCGGCGTGCCGGCGCCGGCGGGCGGGCTGCTCGCGCTGCTGCCGCTGATCCTGACCATCCAGGTCGGCCGGGACGGCTGGTGGTCGGCCGGGCCGGTGGTGATGGTCTGGACGGTCGCCATCGGGGCGCTGCTGATCAGCCGGATCCCGACGCTGTCGCTGAAGACGTTCCGGGTGCCGGCCCGGTTGGCCGCGCCGCTGCTGGTGCTGGTCGGCCTGCTGGCCGCCGCGGTGATCACGTACCCGATGCTCGCGCTGGCCGCGTTCCTGGTGGTCTACCTGCTGCACGTGCCGTACGCGGTGCGCCGCAACCACTGGCTGGCCAACCACCCGGAGGCCTGGGACGTGCCGCCGCGCGGCGGATGGCCCGGCGCTCGCGCGGCGGCACGTCCCAGGCCTCCGGGTGGTTGGCCAGCCAGTGGTTGCGGCGCACCGCGTAGGGCACGTGCAGCAGGTAGAGAACCAGGAACGCGGCCAGCGCGAGCATCGGGTACGTGACCACCGCGGCGGCCAGCAGGCCGACCAGCACCAGCAGCGGCGCGACCAGCCGGGCCGGCACCCGGAACGTCTTCAGCGACAGCGTCGGGATCCGGCTGATCAGCAGCGCCCCGATGGCGACCGTCCAGACCATCACCACCGGTCCGGCCGACCACCAGCCGTCCCGGCCGACCTGGATGGTCAGGATCAGCGGCAGCAGCGCGAGCAGCCCGCCCGCCGGCGCCGGCACGCCGACGAAGAACTCCTTGGCGTACGGCGGCTGCTCGGTGTCGTCGAGCAGCGTGTTGAACCGGGCCAGCCGCAGGATGATGCAGACCGCGAACACGAGCGCGACCACCCAGCCGACCCGGTTGCCGTCGAACTTCCAGATGTAGAGCACCAGCGCGGGGGCGACGCCGAAGGAGATCGCGTCGGCCAGCGAGTCCAGCTCGGCGCCCATCTTGCTGGTGGCGTCCAGCAGCCGCGCGATCCGGCCGTCGAGGCTGTCGAGCACCGCCGCGACCGCGATCGAGGCGATCGCCGCCGGCAGGTTGCCGCTGAGGGTGAACTGGACCGCCGACAGCCCGGCGCACATGGCCAGCACCGTGATGGCGTTCGGCAGGAAGCGAACGCCGGACGACCGGGAGACCATCAGCCCTCCGGCAGCTCGGCGAGCACCGTCTCGCCGCCGATGGTGCGCTGGCCCGGCTCGACCAGCACCCGCGACGACGACGGCACGTAGAGGTCGACCCGCGAGCCGAACCGGATCAGCCCGTAGGTCTCACCGGCCCGCACCTTCTCGCCCGCGCCGACCTGGCAGACGATCCGCCGCGCGATCAGCCCGGCGATCTGCACCACGGCCACCTCGTGACCGTCCGGAGTGGACAGGAGGACGGAGTTGCGCTCGTTGTCCTCGCTGGCCTTGTCCAGGTCGGCGGACAGGAACTTGCCCGGCTTGTACTCCACCCGCTCCACCACGCCGGACACCGGCAGGCGCTGCACGTGGACGTCGAACACGGACAGGAACACACTGATCCGCAGCATCTCCGTGTCGCCGAGGCCCAGCTCCGCCGGCGGGGTGGCGAGCACCACGTGCGAGACGGTGCCGTCCGCGGCGGCGACCGCGAGGCCCGGCCGCGAGGGCGTGACCCGCTTGGGCTCACGGAAGAACCAGGCGATGGCGGCGGTCAGCACGGTGCCGAGCAGGCCGAGGCGCCGGGAGAGCCGGCGGAGGAGGAACGTGCCGGCGGCGGCACCCGCGACGAACGGGCGGCCGGCCGGGTGCATCGGCGGCACGACACTGCGGGTCAGTGCGACGAGGTGGGCGAGCGTGCCCGACTCGGTGCGTTCGGTGGGTTCGGTCATCGGATGCGGATGCCCCTCGCACGTGCGTGGTTTGGGTGAATCTGGATACGCACCACGCTACGCCCACTGCGGAAAGTGACGGCCCCGCCCTCGCCGGCCGACGCTCCGGCCGGCCGTGCATCCCCCGACGACATGCACGTGCCGGCCGGTCGACCAACAGCGCACCCGCAGTGTACGACCGCGCACTTGCCGTGAACAAGGGCGAACTGTACGTAACCGATCCCGCAAGGTCGCTGGCTCAGCGCAGCAGCACCACGTCGACCAGCTCGCCCGACGGCACCACCGTGACCCCCTCCGGCACCTCGATCAGGCAGTTCGCCGCGGCGAACGACGCCAGCAGGTGCGAGCCGGGTCCGCCGACGGGGGTGACCGTGTCGCCCCCGTGCTGGCCGCGCCGGTACTGGCGCTTGCCGCCCGGGGAGCGCAGCTCGGCGGTGAGCCGGGCCCTGGTCCGGGGCCGCTCGACGTCCTGGCGGCCCATCGCGGACAGCAGCGCCGGGCGCACGAACAGCTCGAACGACAGCGCCGTCGACACGGGGTTGCCCGGCAGGGTCACCACGGGCAGCTCGCCGAACCGCCCGCACCCCTGCGGCCCGCCCGGCTGGATCGCCACCCGGAGGAACTCCACGCCCTGCCCGGTCAGCGCGTCCTTGACCACCTCGTAGGCACCCGCGCTCACCCCGCCGGAGGTCACCAGCAGGTCCGCGTCGGCGGCGTGCGCGGCGACGGCGTCGTGGAACGCGGCCACGTCGTCCGGCACGAACCGCAGCACGGTCGGGACGCCGCCGAGCTCCCGCACCGCGGCGGCCAGCAGCGTGCTGTTGGACTCGTAGATCTGCCCGTGCCGCAACGGGATCCCCGGTGCGACCAGCTCGGTGCCGGTGGCCAGCACCAGCACCCGCGCCGGCCGGTGCACGGGCAGCTCCGCGCAGCCGACCGCCGCCGCCAGCCCGATCCGCGCGGGCCCGAGCACGGCGCCGGCCTCGAGCACCGTGGCCCCCTCGGCGACGTCCTCGCCGACGCGGCGGATGTGCGTGCCCGGCGTGACGGCCGCCCGCACCGCCACCCGCCGCACGTCGCCGTCGGTGTCCTCCACCTTCACCACGGCGTCCGCTCCGGGCGGCACCGGCGCGCCGGTCATGATCCGGTGCGCGGTGCCGGGCCGCAGCGGCACGACGTCGGTGCGCCCGGCCGGGATGTCCTCCGGCACCGGCAGCGTGACCGGCGCGTCCGGCCCGGCGGCGGCGACGTCCTCGGTGCGCACCGCGTAGCCGTCCATGGCCGAGTTGTCGAACGGCGGCAGCGCGACCGGCGAGACCAGGTCCCGCCCGAGCACCAGCCCGAGGCAGTCGGCGAGCGGCAGCGGGACGACCGGCGTGGGCGGCACCAGGGCGGCGACGCGGGCGCGGTAGGAGTCCACGGTGAGCGGGGTCTGTGGCACGTTTCGCATCCTGCCTCCTCGGCCGCCGCGTACGGTAGGCGACCACAGTCGCGACTCACGGAGGTGCAGGTGCAGGTCCGCGCTCGGCACACCCCGTCGTCGGGGGTGGCCCGGCTGCTGCTGGCACCCGGCGAGGCGGTCCAGGCCGACTACGCCGCGATGCTCGCCACGAGCTACGGCGTGCAGATCGCGTCGGCCCAGGGCGGTTCCCGCAGGGCGCGGCGCGCGGTGTTCACCGCCCCGGCCGAGGGCGGCTGGGTCGACGTGGCGCCGGCGCTGCCCGGCGACGTCTACACCCTCCAGCTGGACGGCATGGCGGGCTGGTGCGTGCAGCGGGGGAGCTGGCTCGCGGCCGCGGCCACGGTGCGCGCCGAGCCGCAGTGGCCGGGGTTCCGCGGCCTGTTCGGCGCCGACGTCGGCTTCCTGGAGCACGTCTCCGGCGACGGCGCGCTCGTGCTCGCCTCGTGCGGGTCGCTGGACGTGGTGACCCTGGAGGCCGGCGAACTGATCACGGTCGAGCCGACGTCCCTGCTGGCCTACGGGGAGACCACGCAGTGCCGGCTGCGCGCGGTGAGCCCGTCGCTGCCGCAGTCGCTGCGCACCGGCGAGGGGCTGCTGCTGGACTTCGCCGGGCCGGGTCAGTTGCTCATCCAGACCCGCAACCCGCACGCCATGGCGGCGTGGCTGAACTCGGCCGGTGGCACTCGTTGACCCTTGTGAACAACCCCCCGCACGGCCGCGGAACCGAACGTTAGGCTCGTTCCGTCGGGGTGCACGGACGAATGGATGAGCAGTGGCGGAGGACCTCACCGGGCGTCGCCTGGGGCACTACCGGATCGACGGTGTGCTCGGCAAGGGCGGTATGTCCGTGATGTACCGCGCGACCGACATCCGGCTGGGCAGAAAGGTCGCCCTCAAGGTCATCGCCGAGCACCTGACCGAGGACCCGGAGTTCCGCGAGCGGTTCGTCGACGAGGCCCGCAACACCTCCGCGATCGACCACGCGAACGTGGTGCCGCTGTACGACTTCGGTGAGGTCGACGGCCTGCTCTACATCGCCATGCGGCTGGTCGACGGCTCGGACCTGGCGTCGCTGATCAAGGACGGCCCGCTCAAGCCGGAGCGCGCGCTCGCGCTGCTCGGCCAGGTCGCCGAGGCGCTGGACAACCTGCACGAGCGCGGCCTGGTGCACCTGGACGTCAAGCCGGCCAACGTGCTGGTCACCAGCCGCGAGTCGACCGCCGAGCACATCTACGTCGCCGACTTCGGCCTGACCCGCCGCGGCGCCACCGGGCACCGCACCCGCGGCGGCGACTTCCTCGGCTCACCGACCTACGCCGCGCCGGAGCACCTGCGCGGCGAGCCGGTCGACGCGCGCACCGACGCGTACTCGCTGGCGTGCGTGCTGTTCGCGTGCCTGTCCGGGCGGCCGCCGTTCCAGGGTCCGGTGCCCGAGGTGATCCAGGGCCACCTGAACCGCGACGTGCCGGCGCTGACCGAGCACGTGTCGCTGCCGCCGGCGATCGACGAGGTGATCCGGCGCGGCATGGCCAAGAACCCCAAGTCGCGCTACGCGAACAGCCGCGAGCTGATGGCCGCGGCGCGGGAGGCGCTGGCGGGCGCCGGGCAGCCGGCGCGCCGCCCGCCCGCGGTCCCGGTCGGACCGAGGCCGCCGTCCCACGCCGGGCCGGATCACCTCGTCGATCGCCGGCGGCAGCGACACGTGCTCGGTCAGCGCCGGCACGTCGCGGT
>DATABL010000064.1:0-12745 GCA_036259595.1 Actinophytocola sp. | reverse complement strand
CCTGCGCCGCAAGCAGGCCCGCCAGGCCGCCCGCGCGGTGCTGCCCAACGCCACCGAGACCCGCATCGTGGTCACCGGCAACTACCGCGCCTGGCGCCACTTCATCGCCATGCGCGCGAGCGAGCACGCCGACGTCGAGATCCGCGAGCTCGCCGTGGAGTGCCTGCGCCAGCTGCAGAAGGCCGCCACGAACGTGTTCGACGACTTCGTCATCTCCGCGCTGCCGGACGGCACCGAGGTCGCCTCCAGCCCGTACGTCACCGAGGGCTGAGCGCGTGCGCCGGCTGGTCGTCGAGGTCGCGCCGGAGGAGTTCACGGTGCTGCGGCTGCCCTCGGGCACCGCGCCGCCGCCGAACCTGTTCACCGGCGAGCCGACCCTGGTCTCGGTGGTCGTTGCCGCCGACGGCGTGACCGTCGTCTGCCCGACCACGCTCGCCGTGTCGGCGGACACCCGCGAGGACGGCTGGCGGCTGCTGTCGGTCCGGGGCCCGCTGGACTTCGCGCTGACCGGGATCATGGCCGCGATCGCCGGCGAGCTCGCCGCGGCCGGGGTGAGCCTGTTCGCGGTGTCCACCTACGACACTGACCACGTTCTGGTGAAATCCGCCGACCTGGACCGTGCTCTGGTCGCGCTGCGTGAGGCCGGGCACGAGATCGTCACCCCTTAGAACTCCGCGCGTACCCCCAGCAGGCGAATTGGGCGGTCGTCGGTGAACAGGGCCAGCACGTCGAGGGCCGCCCGTTCCAGGACGTCGGCGTCGCTGGTCGGGGCGGGCAGGGTCATGCTCCGGGTATGGGTGAAGAACGGCGCGAACCGCACCTTCACCGCCACCCGCGCGGCCGGCCGCCCCTCCGCCACCACGTCCTCGGCGACCCGCCTGGCCAGCGCCGACACCGCGGCGCTGATCTCCGCCGGCGCGGTCAGGTCCTCCTGGAACGTGGTCTCCCGGCTGCGCGAGCGCGGCACGTACGGGGTGCCGGTGACCTCCGTGCTGCCCGCACCGAGCGCGAGCGTCCGGTACCAGGGGCCCATCCTCGGGCCGAGGCGGGCGGCCAGCACCTCCGGATCGGCGCCGGCCAGCTCGCGCACCGTGGTGAGCCCGAGCTCGGCCAGCTTGCGGGCGGTCTTGCGGCCGATGCCCCACAGCGCCTCGGTCGGCCTGGCCCCCATGACCGCGAACCAGTTGTCCCTGGTCAGCCGGTAGATCCCGGCCGGCTTGGCGAACCCGGTGGCGAGCTTGGCGCGCAGCGTGTTGTCGCCGATGCCCACCGACGCGGACAACAGCGTCGCCTCGCGGACCGCGTGCTGGACCGCCGCGGCCAGCGCCTCCGGATCGTCCGTGGTCACGCCGAGGAACGCCTCGTCCCAGCCGAGGACCTCCACCACGGCGTCGAACCCGCGCAGCGTCGCCATCACCTCCGCCGACGCCGCCTCGTACGCGGGCGGGTCGTGCGGCAGGAACACCGCGTCCGGGCAGCGCCTCGCCGCCAGCCGCAGCGGCATGCCGGAGTCCACGCCGAACGCACGGGCCTCGTAGGACGCCGTGGCCACCACCGCCCGCCTGGTCGGGTCGCCCGCACCGCCCACGATCACCGGTCTGCCGGCCAGCTCGGGCCGCCGCAGCACCTCGACCGCCGCGATGAACTGATCGAGGTCGACATGCATGATCCAAGCCGCCATGCCGACATTGTGGCTGGCAGTAGCATTTCAGGGGTGACCCAGCAGCCGGAACAGGTGGCGCAGCGGACGATCGCTGGACGGTACGCCGTGATCCAGGAGATCGGCCGTGGCGGCATGGGCGTCGTCTGGCTCGCCGAGGACCGCACCATCGGCCGGCAGGTGGCCATCAAGGAGCTGCACCTGCCCGCCGGGGTGCCGCCCGGCGAGCGGCGGGTGCTGGAGGAGCGGGTGCTGCGCGAGGCACGGGCCGCGGGCCGGCTCAACGACCCGGCCGTGGTCACCGTGTACGACGTCGTCCAGGAGGACGGCAACACCTTCATCGTGATGGAGCTGATCCAGGCCCCCACGCTCAGCCAGATCGTCCACCAGCAGGGCCCGCTGCCGCAGGAGGCCGTCGCCCGGCTGGCCGAGCAGCTCCTCTCGGCGCTGGAGGCCGCGCACACCGCCGGGATCGTGCACCGCGACGTCAAGCCCTCCAACATCATGGTGCTGCCCAACGGCCGGGTGAAGCTCACCGACTTCGGCATCGCCCAGTCCACCGACGACCCGCGGTTGACCACCAGCGGCATCCTCGTCGGCTCGCCGAGCTACATCGCGCCGGAGCGCCTCCGCGGCTCCGAGGCCGACCCCGGCTCGGACCTGTGGGCGCTCGCGGCCGTGCTGTACTTCGCCGTCGAGGGCCACTCGCCGTTCGAGCGCTCGTCCACCGCGGCCACCATGAACGCGATCCTCAACGAGGTGCCGTACCTGACGCGTTCGCAGGGCCCGCTCGCCTCGGTGATCATGGGCCTGCTCAACGGCGTGCCGGACGCGCGGCTGTCGGCCACCCAGGTGCGGGGCCTGCTCGCACACGCCACCGCCACCCCGCCGGCCGGCACCCAGACCGTCGGGCTCGGTGCCTACACCGCGCCGCCGACCCAGCGCGCGGACCGCGAACCCGGACCGCGCCGGCGGAAGAAACTGGTGATCGCCGGGCTGGTCGCCGCGCTCGTCGTCGGGCTGGCCGGCGGCTGGTTCGGCGCCCGCGCGCTGCAGGGCGGCGACGAGGTCGACCCGGCCAAGGGCCCGACCCTGACCTACGGCCCCGGCGGCGACATCGAGCAGTTCGAGATCGGGGACGGCCAGTGCTCCTCGGCCCGGGTGGAGGCCGGCCGGCAGTACCCGTCGAGCAGCCAGTCCGACTGCACCGAGCCGCACGAGTTCGAGGCCATCGAGGCCGACGTGTTCGACAACACCGAGCTCGACTACCCGGGCCGGGACGTGCTGGCGCCCTATGCCGAGCGCATGTGCGCGCTGCTGTTCGCCAGCGACCTGGTCGCGACCGAGGACAAGGCGCAGACGCTGAGCTACGTCACGCTGGTGCCCACCGCCCGCTCCTGGGCCGACGCCGGCGACGACGACTCGGAGAACGGCGGCGACCGCAGCACCTGGTGCCTGATCACCAGCCGCGACTCCCGCCAGCTCGAAGGCCCCCAGCTCCGCCAGGAGTAATGGCTAGGCTTCCCGTATGGCCGTCTCCACCGACGAGCGTCTGGCGCTCTCCGACCTGTTCACCGAGCTCGGGCCGGACGCGCCCACCCTGTGCGCCGGCTGGCGGACCAGGGACCTCGCCGCCCACCTCGTGCTCCGCGAGCGGCGGCCGGACGCCGCGCCCGGCATCCTGCTCGCGCCGCTCGCCGGCCACACCAAGCGCGTGCAGGACGGCTTCGCCCGGAGGCCGTGGGCCGAGCTCGTCGACCTGGTGCGCACCGGGCCGCCGGCGTTCTCGCCCACCCGGATCCCGCTGGTCGACCGCCTCGTCAACTCCGTCGAGCTGTTCACCCACCACGAGGACGTCCGCCGTGCCCAGCCCGGCTGGCAGCCCCGGCCCGCCGACCCGGAGCGGGACGCCACCACCTGGGCCGGGGTGTCCCGCGCCGGGAAGCTGACCCTGCGCCGCAGCTCGGTCGGGATCGTGCTGCGGCGCACCGGCGGCGAGAAGGGCGGCGAGGAGGTGGTCGTCCGCCGCGGCCCCAACACCGTGGTCGTCGCCGGCCCGCCGGGGGAGCTGCTGCTCTGGGCGTTCGGGCGCGAGGAGGTGCGGCTCGACTTCGAGGGCGAGCAGTCCGCGGTGGGCGTCGTCCGGGGCCTGCGCCGGAGCCTGTAGCGGCCACCCGCCGGAAACTCGCGGGAACCTGACATCCTTCTGCCCGGTCGGACTGGTGTGGGCGAGGAGGACACGGTGATGCGGGAACCGGTGCGGGCGACCGCCCTGCCGCCGACCGAGCAGCGCGTGGTCGCGGGCCGGTACGCGCTGGCCGAGGAGATCGGCCGCGGCGGCATGGGGATCGTCTGGCTCGCCGAGGACCGGATGATCGGCCGCCGGGTCGCGGTCAAGGAGCTGCACCTGCCGGCCGGGGTGCCGCCCGACGAGCGGCGGGTGCTCGAGGAGCGGGTGCTGCGCGAGGCGCGCACGGCCGGCCGGCTCAACGACCCGGCCGTGGTCACCGTGTACGACGTCGTCCAGGAGGACGGCAACACCTTCATCGTGATGGAGCTGATCGAGGCGCCGACGCTCTCCGCGCTCGTGTTCCGCCAGGGGCCGCTGCCGACGGCCGACGTGGCCCGGATCGCCGAGCAGCTGCTCTCCGCGCTGGAGGCCGCGCACACCGCCGGGATCGTGCACCGCGACGTCAAGCCCTCCAACATCATGGTGTACCCGAACGGGCGGGTGAAGCTCACCGACTTCGGCATCGCCCAGGCCGCCGACGACCCCCGGCTGACCTCCAGCGGCGTGCTCATCGGCTCCCCGAGCTTCCTGCCGCCGGAGCGGATCCGGGGTGCGGAGGCCGACGCCTCCTCCGACCTGTGGGCGCTGGCCGCGGTGCTGTTCTTCGCCGTCGAGGGACACTCGCCGTTCGAACGCTCGTCCACCGCCGCCACGATGAACGCGGTGCTCAACGAGGTCCCGTTCCTCACCCGCTGTCAGGGCCCGCTCGCCTCGGCCGTCATGGGCCTGCTCAGCACCGTGCCGGCCGCGCGCCTGTCCGCCGAGCAGGTCCGCGGCCTGCTCGCCCAGGTGACCAACACCCCGCCCGGCGGGATCACCACCGCCGCGACCAGCCACTACCTGCCCCCGACCACGGCCGTCGCCCGGCCGGCCAGCCCCCGCCGTCGCGGCCCGGTGATCGCGCTGGTCGCGGTCCTGGCCGCGGTGCTGTTCGCCGGCGGCTTCGTCACCAGCGAGGCGCTCGGCTCCGCCCAGGGGGCCGAGCGGCCGGCCGGCATGGAGGACACCGTCACCTTCGGCCAGGGCGGCACGCTGCCCGAGTTCACCTGGAACGACTACTACCCCGAGGGCGGCTGCCTGATCGGCCGGATCCAGCCGGGGCAGCGGATCGGCGAGAACGCCCAGGTCGAGTGCACCGAGCCGCACGACCTGCAGGTCTACGCGGACGGGTGGACCATGAGCATCCCCGAGGAGAACGACGAGTTCACCGACGTGGGCTACCCCGACCCCGCCGTGCTGACCGCCTACGCCGAGCGCTTCTGCGCCATGGCGTTCGACTCCGAGCGCGTCGTCGGCGACGCGGCCGACAAGGGGAAGCTGCGCTACCGCGCGGTCGTGCCGTCCGAGCAGGCGTGGGCGGAGTACCGCGGCGTCTACTGCGTGCTCCGCGCGGCCGACGGGAGTCAGCTGACCGAGTCATACCTCGCGTCGAAGTGATAGTCGGTTGCCGATCGGGGTAGTTTCTTGCCCATGAACACGTGCCCGACCGCCAAGCCAGGGCGGCCCTTCGGTCAGGTGCTCACCGCGATGGTGAGCCCGTTCGACGCCGGCGGAAAGCTCGACCTGGACGCGGCCCAGCGGCTCGCCACCCACCTGGTGGACCTGGGCAACGACGGCCTGGTGGTCAACGGCACCACCGGCGAGTCGCCGACCACCTCCGACGCGGAGAAGTCCGAGCTGGTCCGCGCCGTCCTCGACGCGGTGGGGGATCGGGCCACGGTCGTGGCCTCGGTCGGCACCTACGACACCGCGCACTCCGTCCACCTCGCCCGCGAGGCCGAGCAGGCCGGCGCGCACGGGCTGCTCGTGGTCACCCCGTACTACTCGCGGCCCCCACAGGCCGGGCTGCTCGCGCACTTCACCGCGGTCGCCGACGCCACCGACCTGCCGAACATGCTCTACGACATCCCGCCGCGCACGGTCGTGCCGATCGAGATCGACACGCTGCGCCGGCTCGCCGAACACCCGCGCATCCAGGCGGTGAAGGACGCCAAGGGCGACCTGTTCGCCGGCAGCGAGGTCATCGCCAGCACCCCCCTCGCCTACTACTCCGGCGACGACGCGCTGAACCTGCCGTGGCTGTCGGTCGGCGGCGTCGGCTTCGTCAGCGTCATCGGGCACGCGGTGGCCGGGCGGCTGCGCCGGATGCTGGAGACCTACGAGAACGGCGACGTGAGCACCGCGCGGACCGTCCACCGGGCGATCCTGCCGGTGTGCCGGGCCATGGGCCGGGTCGGCGGCGTGATCTTCTCGAAGGCCGCGCTGCGCCTGCGCGGGCAGGACGCCGGCGAGCCGCGGCTGCCGCTGCCGCCCGCCAGCGACGAGCAGGCGGCGCTGATCGCGAGCGACCTCGCCGACGCGGGCGTGCCGCTGTCCGACGCGCCGCCGTCGTCCGTGGCGGCCGCCCGGGTCGCCCGCGCCGACGCCGCCGCCGCGTACGTCGCCACCACCACCCACACCAGCGCTGGAGAGGTTCATCGGTGACGTACGGGCAGTTGGAGCCGCCGGGACGGTTGGCCGAGGGTGGCCTCCGGGTCGTCGCGCTCGGGGGGATCGGCGAGATCGGCCGCAACATGACCGTGTTCGAGTACGGCGGCCGGATGCTGGTCGTCGACTGCGGCGTGCTGTTCCCCGAGGACCAGCAGCCCGGGGTCGACCTGATCCTGCCCGACTTCCGCGCGATCGAGCCGCGGCTGCACGACATCGACGCGATCGTGCTGACCCACGGGCACGAGGACCACATCGGCGCGGTGCCGTTCCTGCTGCGCCACCGCCCCGACCTGCCGGTCGTCGGCTCCCGCTTCACCCTCGCGCTGGTCGCCGCCAAGTGCCGCGAGCACCGGCTCGACCCGGTGCTCGTCGAGGTCGCCGCCGGTGGGCGGACGTCGTTCGGCGAGTTCGAGTGCGAGTTCTTCGCGGTCAACCACTCCATCCCGGACGCGCTGGCGGTCGCCGTCCGCACCCCGGCCGGGCTCGTGCTGCACACCGGGGACATCAAGCTCGACCAGCTGCCCCTGGACGGGCGGCTCACCGACATCGCCGGTTTCTCCCGCCTCGGTGACGAGGGCGTCGACCTGTTCCTGGTCGACTCCACCAACGCCGAGGTGCCGGGGTTCGTGATGAGCGAGCGGGAGATCGGCCCGGTGCTGGACGGCGTGATCAGCCGGGCCCAGCAGCGGGTGATCGTGGCCTGCTTCGCCAGCCACGTGCACCGGGTGCAGCAGGTGCTCGACGTCGCGGCCGAGCACGGCCGGCGGGTCGCGCTGGTCGGCCGGTCGATGGTGCGCAACATGGGCATCGCCGCCGAGCTGGGGCTGCTGCGGGTGCCCGAGGGCCTGCTCGTCGACCTGGACGAGGCGATGGCGATGCCCGAGCGGCAGGTGCTGTTCGTCTCCACCGGGTCGCAGGGCGAGCCGCTGTCGGCGCTGTCCCGGATGGCCCGCGGCGAGCACCGGCAGATCCGCATCCACCCCGGCGACACCGTGGTGCTCGCCAGCTCGCTGATCCCCGGCAACGAGACCGCCGTGTTCGGCGTGGTCAACGGGCTCGCCCGGCTCGGCGCCTCGGTCGTGCACCAGGGCAACGCGAAGGTGCACGTCTCCGGGCACGCGTCGGCAGGCGAGCTGCTGTTCCTCTACAACGCGGTGCGCCCGTCGAACGTCATGCCGGTGCACGGCGAGTGGCGCCACCTGCGCGCTAACGCGGCGCTGGCGGTGGCGACCGGGGTGCCGGCGGAGAACGTGGTGCTGGCCGAGGACGGCGTGGTGGTCGACCTGGTCGACGGCCGGGCCAGGATCAGCGGGCGGGTCGAGGTCGGCCACGTGTACGTCGACGGGCTGTCGGTCGGCGACGTGGGCGAGTCGACGCTGTCGGACCGGCTGATCCTCGGCGAGGGCGGGTTCATCGCGATCACGGTCGCGGTCGAGTCCACCACCGGGCGCGCGCTCGGGCCGCCGTCGGTGTCCGGCCGCGGCTTCTCCGACGACCCGAAGGCGCTCGACGAGGTGGTCTCGCTGGTCGAGATGGAGCTGTCGCACACCGAGAGCGAGGGCATCACCGACACGCACCGGATCGCGCAGGCGGTGCGCCGCGTCGTCGGCCGCTGGGTCGCCGCCACCTACCGCCGCCGCCCGATGATCGTCCCGACCGTCATCCCGGTGTGACCGGGTCGCGGGAGGCCAGCTGCACCAGGCTGGCCCCCGCGAGGAGCACCGCCGCGCCGGCGAGCTGCACGACCGCGAGCGTCTGGCCGAGCACCAGCCAGGCCATGGCCGTGGCGATCACCACCTCGCAGAGCGCGAGCACGCTCGCCACGTTGGCCGGCAGGTCTCGCAACGCGCTGATCGAGAACAGGTACGCGAGTGCCGTGCTCATCACCGCGCAGGCCACCAGCAGCGTCCACACCGGAACCCGCCAGGAGCCGAAGTCGACGTCCGCGGCCAGCGTGTCGCCCGGCAGCGACCATGGCGGCGCGATGACCGCGATCGCCACGGCGCCGACGACCATGCCCCAGGTCACCATGCCGATCGGGGTGAGCGTGGTCATCCCGTGCTCGCCGAGCAGGAAGTACCCGGCCGAGCACAGCGCCGCGCCGATGCCGGCGAGCAGACCGACCGCGTCGAGCCGCAGGCCCTGCCAGACCTGGGCGACCATCGCCAGCCCGACCAGCGCGAGGATCGTGCCGGCCCACATCTGGGCGGGCAGGACCGTCCGCCGCACGAACCGCACCCACAGGGCGACCAGGATCGGCGAGGTGAACTCGAGCAGCAGCGCGACGCCGATCGGGATGCGGGCCACCGCGGCGAAGTAGAGCAGCTGCACGCCGGCGACCCCGACCAGCCCGTACGCGGCGAGCAGCCGCAGGTCCGCGCGCCGCACGCGCAGCAGCGCCGGCCGGGTCATGCCGACCACGACGAGCAGCACGAGCGCGGCCAGCCCGATGCGCACGCTGGCGACCTGCTGCGGGCTCAGCCCGGCGTCCATCGCCGGCTTCGCGAGCACCCCGGAGCTGCCGAAGCAGAACGAGGCGGCGATCACCAGGAGCGTGCCACGACGCCTAACCAGCGTAAGACTTTCGGCGGTTGAACGCTGCGTGTCCGCGGCCGAACCGGTTGTCGTCATCGATCCGAAGACCTTCCCTGCCAGTGGATTTCCCGCAAGAAGGCTATGTCAGCGGCCGCGAGCGCCGATTGAATTCTGTCCCGGCAACGCGCAATATTGTTGCGTGAAGAAGCCGACACTCGTGCTCGACGACACCGACCACCACCTGCTCGACGAACTCCAGGCCGACGCCGGCCGCACCCTGCGCGAGCTCGGCGACCTCGTCGGCCTGTCCCCGAGCGCGGTGCAGCGGCGGATGGGCCGCTACCGCGCCTCCGGCCTGCTGGCCCGCACCGCCGCCGTGCTCGACCCGAAAGCCAGCCCGGACCTCGTGCTCGCGGTGTGCCTGGTGCAGGTGGAACGGGAGTCCCGCCGCCTGCACGAGGCGTTCAACCGGCGATTGCTCGCGGCGCCGGAGGTGCAGCAGGCGTACACGGTGTACGGGGAGTGGGACTACGCCGTGGTGCTGGCCGCAGGCGGGATGGCGCACTTCAACGCGGTGTCCGAGCGGCTGTTCATGGACGCCCACAACGTTCGCAAGTACTCGACGCTGTTCGTCGTGGACCCCGTGCGCACCGGCTCGGCCATCCCCACCCGCGTCCTCAGGCCGTAGGCCGCCACGGGCTCGTGCTGTCCGTCGGCCGGGTCGGGTCGTGGAAGCGCGGGGTGTCCGGCTCGTCCGCGCGCAGCGGCACCAGGTGGTCGGTGATCGCCCGCATGATCCGGCGGTGCGCGCGAACCGCGTCGCCCGGCCGGCCGGCGGCCAGATCCGACAGCTCCACCAGCGGCCCGAAGTGGACCCGGAACACCGGCCGGTCGCGGACCGCGCGCAGCCACGAGGTCAGCAGCGGCAGGAAGTCCCGCCAGCCGGTGACCCGCTCGGTGCCCCAGTACACCGCCTCGTGCGCGCCCCACTGGCTGATCGTCATCACCGGCACGTCCGCCGTCAGCGCCATCCGGGCCACGCCGGTCTTGCCGCGCTCCGGCCACAGACCCGGCTCCCGGCTGACCCGGCCTTCCGGGTACACGAGCACCGGCCCGGACGCCGACCGCAGCGCCTCGCTGGTCCGCACGAACGCCTCGACGACGTTGCTCTTGCCCCGGTCGACCCGGATCGAGCCGCCCTGCCGCAGCCCCCAGCCGATCACCGGCGCGTCCAGCAGCCCGCCGGTCAGCAGGAACCGTGGGTTCACCCCGGCCTTGCGCAGGGCCGCGGTCAGCACGAACGGGTCGAACATGCCGATGTGGTTCGCCGCGATCAGGCCCGGCCGGCCGCGCAGCTCGGGCGGGATCGTGCCGGTGACCTCCAGCCGGCCCACGAGCCGGACGAACCCCCGGTCGAGCTGGGTCAGCGCCCACCAGACCGGGGAGACCCGGCCGGCCCGGGAACGGCGTGTCGGCTCGGTGTTGCGGCGGAACAGCGCGACCATGAGCGGGAGCATCGCACGACCCCGATCCACGGCGACGACGCGGGCAGGTGCCCGTGTGGCACGAGTGACGCGTGGGGTGAGGGCGGACTACCGTGGGGAACATGGCGAACCGGACAGCAGCCTCGAAGACCGCCAAGGCCCGCGGCAGCGGCCGTGGAGGCAGTGGCACCCGGTCGTCCCCCAAGTCGTCCACGAAGTCCTCCCCGGCCAAGTCCTCCTCCCCCCGTGCCCGGAGTTCGAGCACCCGCCGCCCCGCGGCCCGGCCCGCCGCGCGCCGCAAGGGCGGGGCCGGCGGCACGGTGGTCCGGGGCCTGCGTGGGAGCTGGAACCTGCTGGCCAAGGGCGTCGGCGGGATCGCCCGCACGGTCGGGCGCACCAAGGACCTCGACCCCGCGCACCGGCGGGACGGGCTCGCGTTCGCGCTGATCGCGGTCGGCGTGATCGCCGGCGCCGGCATCTGGTGGAAGGCGGGCGGCCCGGTCGGCCAGTGGCTGGAGATCGGCGTCCGGTCCTCGATCGGCGCGGCGGCCATGGCGCTGCCGATGGTGCTGCTGGTCATCGGCGTCACGCTGATGCGCTCGGACCCGCAGCCGGAGAAGCGGCCGCGGCTGGTGATCGGCACGCTGCTGTTCGCCATGGCGTTCCTCGGCATCCTGCACGTGTTCAGCGACCTGCCCGAGGACAACGAGGGCCGGATGTACGGCGGCGGCGCGCTCGGGTACCTCTCCGGCGGCATGCTCACCAAGGGCGTCACGTCGTGGGTGGCGGTGCCGCTGCTGGTGCTGGTGCTCGGCTTCGGCGTGCTGGTGTTCACCGGCACCCGCTTCCGCGACATCCCGACCCGGCTGCGCGAGCTGGGCATGGAGCCGGAGGACGACGAGGCAGACGAGGGCCTGGAGCTGCCCGGCGAGGAGGAGGCCCCCGCGGTCGAGCCCAAGCTGCGCCGCCCGTCGCGCCGCCGCCAGGCGTCCATGGCCGACGAGCCGCCGCCGGCGGACGAGCCGACCGCCGAGGTGCCCACCCCCACGCCGACCCCGCGCAAGCGGCCGAAGGTGCGCCCCGAGCAGGTCAAGGAGACCGAGCCGGCCAAGGAGCCCACCGGCCAGCTCGCGCTCACCCGCGTCGTCGACGGCGACTACACGCTGCCCGACCCGTCGATCCTGGCCGGCGGCGACCCGCCCAAGTCCCGCAGCCGCGCCAACGACGCCATGATCGAGGCGATCACCGGCGTGCTGGACCAGTTCTCGGTCGACGCGCAGGTCACCGGCTTCACCCGCGGCCCGACGGTCACCAGGTACGAGGTCGAGCTGGGGCCGGGCGTGAAGGTCGAGAAGATCACCGCGCTGACCAAGAACATCGCCTACGCGGCCGCGACCGACAACGTGCGCCTGCTGGCGCCGATCCCGGGCAAGTCCGCGGTCGGTATCGAGGTGCCGAACTCCGACCGCGAGATGGTCCGCCTCGGCGACGTGCTGCGGTCGACCACGGCGGTGTCCGACACGCATCCGATGGTGATCGGCCTCGGCAAGGACATCGAGGGCCACATGGTCACCGCGAACCTGTCGAAGATGCCGCACCTGCTGTGCGCGGGGTCGACCGGTTCGGGCAAGTCGAGCTTCGTCAACTCGATGCTGGTGTCCCTGCTGGCGCGGGCCACGCCGGACGAGGTCCGGATGGTGCTGATCGACCCGAAAATGGTGGAGCTGACCCCGTACGAGGGGATCCCGCACCTGATCACGCCGATCATCACGCAGCCGAAGAAGGCGGCCGCGGCGCTGACCTGGCTGGTCGAGGAGATGGAGCAGCGCTACCAGGACATGCAGGCCAACCGGGTCCGCCACATCGACGACTTCAACAAGAAGGTGAAGTCGGGCGAGATCACCGCGCCACCCGGCTCCGAACGCGAGTACCGGCCCTACCCCTACATCCTCGCGATCGTCGACGAGCTGGCCGACCTGATGATGACCGCGCCCCGCGACGTCGAGGACGCGATCGTGCGCATCACGCAGAAGGCGCGCGCGGCGGGCATCCACCTGGTGCTCGCGACGCAGCGCCCGTCGGTCGACGTCGTCACCGGCCTGATCAAGACGAACGTGCCGTCGCGCCTCGCGTTCGCCACGTCGTCGCTCACCGACTCGCGGGTCATCCTCGACCAGCCCGGCGCCGAGAAGCTCATCGGCATGGGCGACGGGCTGTACCTGCCGATGGGGGCGAGCAAGCCGGTCCGCATGCAGGGCGCGTTCGTCGGGGACGACGAGATCGGTT
>DATABL010000063.1:0-2683 GCA_036259595.1 Actinophytocola sp. | reverse complement strand
TCGCCGACTACGTGCTGATGGGCTACGGCACCGGCGCGATCATGGCGGTCCCCGGTCAGGACCAGCGCGACTGGGACTTCGCCCGCGAGTTCGGCCTGCCGATCGTGCGGACCGTCCAGCCCACCGAGGGCTTCGACGGCGAGGCGTTCACCGGCGAAGGTCCCGCGGTGAACTCGGACTTCCTGGACGGCATGGACGTCGCCGAGGCCAAGAAGACGATCATCGAATGGCTGGAGCGGCACGGCCACGGCGAAGGCCGCCTGCAGTACAAGCTGCGCGACTGGCTGTTCGCCCGGCAGCGTTACTGGGGCGAGCCGTTCCCGATCGTGTACGACGAGGACGACCAGCCGATAGCGCTGCCGGAGAGCATGCTGCCGGTCGAGCTGCCCGAGGTAGACGACTACTCCCCCCGCACGTTCGACCCGAACGACGCCGACACCGAGCCGTCCCCACCCCTGTCCCGCGCCGCGGACTGGATCGAGGTCGACCTGGACCTGGGCGACGGGATGAAGACGTACCGCCGCGACGCCAACGTGATGCCGCAGTGGGCCGGCTCGTGCTGGTACCAGCTGCGCTACGTCGACCCGACCGACGACGAGCGGTTCTGCGAACCGGAGAACGAGCGCTACTGGCTGGGCCCGAGGCCCGAGGAGCACGGCCCGAACGACCCCGGCGGCGTGGACCTGTACATCGGCGGCATCGAGCACGCGGTGCTGCACCTGCTGTACTCCCGGTTCTGGCAGAAGGTCCTGTACGACCTGGGCCACCTGTCCGGCCCGGAGCCGTACCGCCGCCTGTTCAACCAGGGCTACATCCAGGCCTACGCCTACACCGACGAGCGCGGCGTGTACGTCCCGGCGGAGGAGGTGTCCGAAGAGGACGGCAAGTTCTTCTGGCAGGGCAAGGAGGTCCGCCAGGAGTACGGCAAGATGGGCAAGAGCCTGAAGAACGTCGTCACGCCGGACGAGATGTGCGAGCGGTACGGCGCCGACACGTTCCGGTTCTACGAGATGGCCATGGGCCCGATGGAGGTCTCCCGTCCCTGGGCGACCAAGGATGTCGTTGGCGCGCAACGGTTCCTGCAGCGCATGTGGCGCAACGTCGTCGACGAGACCACCGGCGAGGCCCGTTTCTCCGAGGACACCCCGGACGAGGGAACGCTGCGCGCCCTGCACAAGGCCATCGACGGCGTGCACGCCGACTACGCCGCGATGCGCTTCAACACGGCGGGCGCGAAGCTGATCGAGCTGAACAACCACGTGACGAAGACGTACGCCGGCAAGCCGGTGCCGCGGTCGGTCCTGGAACCGATGGTCCTGATGCTGGCACCCCTGTGCCCGCACATCGCCGAGGAGCTGTGGTCGGCACTGGGCCACGAGAAGTCCCTGGCCCACGGCCCGTTCCCGAGGGCGGACGAGCGCTATCTGGTCGAGGACACGGTCGAGTACCCGATCCAGGTCAACGGCAAGGTCCGCGCGCGGGTCACCGTCCCGGCCACGGCCACCCAGGACGAGGTGAAGTCCGCCGCCCTGGCCGAGGAGAAGATCACCTCCCTGACCGGCGGCGACGAGCCCCGCAAGGTGATCGTGGTCCCCGGCCGCCTGGTCAACGTGGTCCTGTGACGTGGTGGGGCCGGCCCAGCCGGCCGGCCCCACCTGCTGACCGCGATCAGAACCGGCCACCTCGACCGGTGACTGGCCTCGATCGCGTTCGGCTTCGGCTCGATCGGGTGCGCGCGGCGGTCGGTGAGATCGATCCGGTGTTTCTCGACTCGCCGGCGCTGCCGTGCGCGCCGCTCGGTCGGGTGCTGGGATGCTCGGTCACGCTCAAGGTCGAGACGCTCAATCCGGTGCGGAGCTTCAAAGGGCGCGGCACGGAGACGGTGACCGCCGCGGCCCGTGCGCAGGGCGCGGCGCGGGTGGTGTGCGCGAGTGCGGGAAACCTCGGGCAGGCGCTGGCGTACAGCGGCTCGCGTCGGGGTCTCACCACGACCGTCGTGGCGGCGAGGACGGCCAGCCCGCTGAAGTTGCGCCAGATCGCCGACCTCGGCGCGGAGGTGCGGCTCGACGGCGAGGACATCGAGGACGCCCGGCTGCTGGCGCGCGAGCTCGCGGAGGCCGACTCCTCCTACCTGGTCGAGGACAGCCTGGACCTGGCCACCTGCGAGGGCGCCGCCACGATCGGCCTCGAGCTCGTCCGGGACGATCCGGCGCCCGACGTCGTGCTGGTGGCCCTCGGCGGCGGCGCGATGGCCAGCGGCATCGGCTACGTCATGCGTGCGCTCGCCGAGCACGTGGAGGTGATCGGGATCCAGCCGGCCGGAGCGCCCGCGATGGCCCTGTCGTGGCGGCGGGGAACGGTCGTCGAGACGGACCGCATCGAGACGATCGCCGACGGGGTCGCGGGGCGCTGTCCGATCCCCGAGGTGCTGGACGACCTGCTCGTCGTGCTCGACGACGTGGTGCTCGTGGGTGAGGACTCGATCAAGACCGGCATGCGCGCGCTCCACGAGCACGCGGGGCTCGTCGTCGAGCCCTCCGCGGCGCTGGGGATCGCCGCCGTCCTCGAACAGCCCGAGCGGTTCGTCGGGCGGCGCGTCACCACGGTCCTGTGCGGGAGCAACGTCGGACCTGCCGACTTCGCGCGGTGGGTACTGGAACCGAGCGCGCGTTAGACGGACCGC
>DATABL010000062.1:0-23790 GCA_036259595.1 Actinophytocola sp. | reverse complement strand
ACGGGGACCGCAGCGTGTTCTCCACGCTGTTGAACACCAGGAAGATGTTCGAGCGCGGGAACGGGGTGATGTTGTTGCCCGAACCGTGCATGAGGTTCGCGTCGAACATCACCGCGGCGCCGGCGTGGGCGGTGTACTGCTCGATGCCGTACGCGCTGGCCAGGCTGGTCAGGTGGGCCGTGCTCGGCAGGCCGATCTCGTGGTCGCGCAGCGGCGTCCGGTAGTGCTCGGGAGGCGTGCCGCCAGAGCAGGGCACGAACGTCCGGTGCGAGCCCGGCATCATCATCAGGCCGCCGTTGAACGGGTGGTGGTCGGTCAGCGCGATCGACATGCTCACCGCGCGCGGGACCGGCATGCCGTCCTCGGCGTGCCAGGTCTCGAAGTCCGAGTGCCAGTAGTTGCCCCGGCCCTCGAACGCGGGCAGGTAGGTGGCCCGGCTCTGGTGCACGTACACCTCCGAGCCGAGGATCTGCCGGGCGCGGTCGAGCACGCGGGGGTCGCGCACCAGTTCGGCGATCAGCGCGCTGGCCCGGTGCACCTGGAAGATCGTGCGGACCTCGCCGTCCTCGGTGATGACCCGCTCGTCACCCTCCAAAGTAGACGGAAGGCGGTCGAGCTCGTCGCGGAACGCGGCGACCTCGGGCGGGCTCAGCAGGTCGTGGTGGATCGAGTAGCCGCGGCTGTCGTGCCCGGCGAGGGTGGCCGGGTCGATCGGACCCGCCATCCCGGTCGTCCACACGGTCGGCTCGTACCGGTCGAGCAGGTCGGGATCGCCGGCCATCCTTGTGGGATAGGGATCGGCGGTCCCGGTATCGGTGAGCGTCATGCGCTCTTCTCCTCCATCGCGGCCGCCGGCTCCTCGACGACCAGTGGGTAGACGCCGTTCTCGTCGTGCACCTCGCGCCCGGTCACGGGTGGGTTGAACACGCACACGGTGCGCATGTCGGTCCGCGGCCGCACCTGGTGGTGGTCGTGCTTGTCGAGCAGGTAGAGGCTGCCCGGTTTGAGCTCGTGGGTGGTGCCGGTCTCCTTGTCGACCAGCTCGCCCTCGCCCTCGACGACGAACACCGCCTCGATGTGGTTGGCGTACCAGAAGTCGTTCACCGTGCCGGCGTAGAGCGTGGTCTCGTGCACGGAGAAGCCGGCGCCCTCCTTGGCCAGCACGACGCGCTTGCTGCGCCAGTTCGGCGTCTTGATGTCACGATCGGTGTCGTCCAGGTCATGCACCGAGCTGACGAACACGTTGACTCTCCTTCGATCTTCAGGCGCACACCGCGTGCACGGCGGCGGTGAGCCGGTCGAGCCCGTCGGCCAGCTCCTCGTCGGTGACGGTCAGCGGGGGCATGACCTTCGCGACCTCGCCGTCGGGGCCGGAGGTCTCCATCAGCAGCCCGCGGTCGAACGCGGCCCGGCACACCTTGCTGGCGACCTCGCCGGTCTCGAAGGACAGCCCACGCGCGAGCCCGCGGCCCTTGGCGAGCATCTGGGTGCCCGGGTGCGCCTCGGCGAGCTCGGTCATCACGCGGCCGACCTGCTCACCCTTGGCGAGGGTGCTCTTCTCCAGCTTGTCGTCGCGCCAGTAGGTGCGCAGCGCCTCGGTGGAGGCGACGAACGCCGGGCTGATGCCGCGGAACGTGCCGTTGTGCTCGCCCGGCTCCCAGACGTCCAGCTCGGGGCGCAGCAGGGTGAGCGCGAGCGGCAGCCCGTAGCCGCCGATCGACTTGGACAGGCAGACGATGTCCGGGGTGATGCCGGCGGACTCGAAGCTGAAGAACGGGCCGGTGCGGCCGCAGCCCATCTGCACGTCGTCGACGATCAGCAGCATGCCGTGACGCTTGCACAGATCGGCGAGGCCGCGTAGCCACTCGTCGCGGGCGACGTTGATGCCGCCCTCGCCCTGCACGGTCTCCACGATCACCGCGGCCGGCTCGTTCAGGCCCGACCCGCTGTCCTCGAGCAGCCGCTCGAACCACAGGAAGTCCTCGACCTTGCCGTCCAGGTAGTTGTCGTAGGGCATCGGGGTGGCGTGCACCAGCGGGATGCCGGCGCCGCCGCGCTTCATCGAGTTGCCGGTGACCGACAGCGCGCCCAGCGTCATGCCGTGGAACGCGTTGGTGAAGTTGATGATCGACTCGCGGCCGGTGATCTTGCGGGCCAGCTTGAGCGCGGCCTCGACGGCGTTGGCGCCGGCCGGGCCGGGGAACATGATCTTGTAGTCCAGGCCACGCGGGCCGAGGACGGTGCCGGTGAAGGTCTCCAGGAAGTCACGCTTGGCGACGGTCTGCATGTCCAGCGAGTGGGTCACGCCGTCGCGCATGATGTAGTCGACCAGCGCCTGCTTGAGCACCGGGTTGTTGTGCCCGTAGTTGAGCGCCCCCGCGCCCGCGAAGAAGTCCAGGTATCCGCGGCCGTCCTCGTCGTACAGCCACGACCCGGTGGCGCGGTCGAACACCACCGGCCAGCTCCGGCAGTAACTCCGCACTTCCGATTCGACCGTCTCGAAAACGTTCACGATTCTCCTCTAATGGGTCTAGGCCCCATGCGCTGTAGCGCAATCGTGCGATTCGTTCGCCGTACGTGGGGTGAATACGAGCTACGATGCCGCGCGCACTCCGGAGGTGGCGACGAACGGCCCGATCCGGAACCGGATCTCGGACTCGTGCTCGTCGGGGAACTCGCCGGAGTCGAACGTCCCAGCCTCGTCCATGGTCGCGTCCCAGCGCTTCGCCAGCGAGGCGAACAACGCGTTGGACGCGTGGTTGTCGGGTGTGATCGTGGTCTCCATGTGACGCACGCCCTGTTCGACCAGGCGCTCCATCAAGGAGTCAAGCAGCGCGCCGGCGGTGCCCCGCCCGCGCTGGGAGGCGTCGACCGCGATCTGCCAGACCACGACGGTGTCGGGTCTGGACGGCCTGCGGTAGCCGATGACGAAACCGACCACTTCGTTGTCCACGCGCGCAACGGCGGAGGTGTCCGCGAAATCGTGACACCACATGAGGTAAGCGTAAGAGGAGTTCAGATCAAGTTTTCCGGAATCGCGCGCGATTCTCCAGATCGTCGCGCCGTCCGAAGTAGACGGTTCGTCGATCACCTGATCCGCCGCCCCTCGCTTGTCGCCCTTGGCACGGTTTGCGTGCTTTCCGGACATACCAACAGAACGTAACAGAGAATTTTCGGCAGCTCAGCTTCGAACGGGTCACACGCCCCCGGCTACCTGCGGATTCGCGGAGATTGCTGTGACAACGATGACAGTAAGGTTGTGATCACGTGTTCGAATATGGTATATAGCCGGGTGACCTTCAGGATCTTCCTGGTCGACGACCACGAGATCGTCCGGCGCGGGATCGCCGACCTGTTCGAGGACGATCCCGAACTGGAGATCGTCGGCGAGGCGTCCTCCTACGACGAGGCCATCGACCGCATACCCTCCGTGAGCGTCGACGTCGCCGTGCTCGACGTGCGCCTCGGCGAGCGGGACGAGGGCCGCAACGGGGTGGAGCTGTGCCGCGAGCTGCGCTCACGGCTGCCGGAGCTGCGCTGCCTGATCCTCACCTCGTTCTCCGACGACGAGGCGTTGTTCAACGCCATCATGGCGGGTGCGTCGGGGTTCGTGCTCAAGCAGGTGCTCGGCCACGACCTGAAGGACGCCGTGCACACGGTCGGCTCCGGCGGCTCGCTGCTCGACCCCGCCACCACTGAGGCGCTGCTCACACGCCTCCGCCGCGACGAACGCGACGGCCCGCTGGCGAACCTGACCGACCAGGAACGCGCGGTGTTCGACCTGATCGGCGAGGGCATGACCAACCGCCAGATCGCCGAACGCCTGCACCTCGCCGAGAAGACGGTCAAGAACTACGTCTCCCACCTCCTCGCCAAGCTCGGCATGCAACGCCGCACCCAGGCCGCCGTCCTGGCCGCCGAGCTCAAGTCCCGCAAACCGCCAACCCCCTGACCGCACCCCATCCACCCGCGAGTCCGAGGTTCCGAACGGGGGACTCGCCGGGGTCAGGGGGTGGGGAGGGGGACGCGCCAGGTCAGGCGGGTGCCGCCTTCGGGACCGGGGGTGACGTTGAGGACACCGTCCCAGCGGGTGGCTCGGCGTTCGATGCCCAGCAGGCCGCTGCGGGCGACGCCGGGTGGGAAGCCGATGCCGTCGTCGACGACGTCGATCACCAGGTCGGTGCCGGCCTCGATGGTGACCACGATCGTGCCGGCGTGGGAGTGGCGGACGGCGTTGCTGAACGCCTCGCGCAGTACCGCGGTCGCGTGCACCGCCAGCTCCTCCGAGACCAGCGTGTCGACGGCCCCGGAGATCCGCACCGACGGGGTCACCTCGGTGTCGCCGCTGAGCTCGTCGACGATGTCGAGCAGCCGGCGGCGCAGGCTCGCCGAGCCGTCCGTGCCCGAGGTGTGCAGGTCGAAGATCGACGTGCGGATCTCGCGCACCGTCTCGTCCAGCTGCTCCACCGCGCGGCTGACCCGCCCCCGCACCTCCGGGTCGGTGATCCGCCGCACGGTCCCCTGCAGGCTCATCCCGGTCGCGAACAGCCGCTGGATCACGTGATCGTGCAGGTCACCGGCGATCCGGTCGCGGTCGGCCAGCACGTCGAGCATCCGCTGCGCCCGGTTCCGCTCCGCCAGCGCCATCGCCACCGCCGCCTGGTCGGCGAACGACGCGAGCAGCGGCACCTGGTCCCGCCGGTACCGCGCCGCGCCCTTGCTCCGCATCGCGAGCAGCACGCCACCGGCCACGTTCGCGGCCCCCAGCGGCACCGCGACCGCCGGGCCGAAGTCACCGCCGGCCGCGCTCCAGCCCTCGGGCATCAGCTCCGCCAGGTCCGGGACGATGAGCGGGCTCGCCCCGTGGAACACCGCCTCGACCAGCGCCGCGTCGGCCGGCACCCGCACCCCGACCAGCCGCTCAACGCGCTCCCCCACCCCGGCCCGCACCACGACGTGCTCCGGCGGGTCCGCCAGCAGGATCAGCGCGCAGTCCGACCGGGACAGCTCCAGCGCCCGCGACGCGATCAGCGCGAGCACGTCCTGGTTGGACGCCCCGCCGAGCAACGCGGCGTTGACCTCACCGGCGGCCTCGAGCCAGCGCTCGCGCATCCGGGACTCCTCGAACAGCCGCGCGTTCTCCACCGCCACGCCGGCCGCCGCGGCCAGGCCCCGCAGCACGACCTCGTCGTCGGCGGTGAACTCCGCGGCGCCGCGCTTCTCGGTGAGGTAGAGGTTGCCGAAGACCTCGTTCCGGACCAGGATCGGCGCGCCGAGGAAGCTGCGCATCGACGGGTGGTTGGGCGGGAAGCCGACCGACGCCGGGTGCTCGGTGAGGTCGCCGACGCGGATCGGGTGCGGGTTCTCGATCAGCAAGCCGAGCAGCCCGCGGCCCTCCGGCAGGTCGCCCATCGTCGCCTTGGTGTCGGCGTCGACGCCGACCGTGACGAACTCGGAGAGCCGCTCCTGCCGGTCCGCGCTGAGCACGCCGAGCGCGCCGTAGCGGGCGTCGACCAGGTCCACCGCGGTCTGCACGATCCGGTTGAGCGTGCCCTCGAGCTCGAGCCCCGCGCCGACCGCCACCACCGCGTCGAGCAGGCCCTGCAGGCGGTCCCGGGTGCGCACGATCTCGGCCAGCCGGCCGCGCAGGTCGCCGAGCAGCCCGTCCAGGAGCACACCCTCGGGCGGCACGCCCGCCTGCGCATCTGGCATGGCAACCCCGACTGTCAGGGAAGGCGACGTGGCACGCACGTCGTCCGCGGAAGGAGCACTTCGGCACATCGGCTATCGGCGGCCGTGCACACCGCGTTACCCCAGCTACGGAGCGTGCGACCGGTGGTTGCGCTGCGGAGTGGGCGCGAACCGGTCATCCTGGGGCGAAAGCAACCGCTCGGGGGTGTGGCACGTCTTGGCTTACATGGGTATCGACAGGCGTCCGGCGCACGTGGTGACCGCGATCCTGGCGGTCGGACTGATGGCGGGATGCGGCGCGGAGACCGTGCCGACGGCATCGGATATCAGTTCCACCAGTGCGCCCACGACGACAACAACGACAACGTCCGAGACGACGCCACCGCCGACGACCGCGCCGGCCGACGCGGACCCGCTCGCCGGGCAGTCGCCGCTGTGGCCGTTCAGCACGGTCGCGGAGGCGCGGCAGTGGCAGTCCGGCGGCGAGGGCCACTCGCCGTGGCACGCGGACGCCGAGGCGACCGCGCTCGCGTTCACCACCGGCTACCTCGGCTTCACCGGCGTCGACAAGATCATCAGCAGCGAGATCGGCGCGACCGAGGCGAAGGTGACGGTCGGCTACCAGGGCGACCTGCCCGAGCCCGCGCCCGCGGCCACGCTGCACCTGGTCCGCTACGGCGAGGGGGCGAAGGCGCCGTGGGAGGTCGTCGGCACGATCGACGACACGCTCACGATCACCGCACCGAAGCCGGGCGCGCAGGTGGACTCGCCGGTGACGGTCAGTGGCCGGATCACCGGCGTCGACGAGAGCATCCAGGTGCAGGTCCGGGACCCGGACCGGCCGGCGCCGGTCGGCAAGGCGTGCTGCCTGCCGGCGGGCGGGCAGAACACCCCGTGGTCGACGACCGTGCCGATCCGCGGTGCGAGCAACGCCACGCTGACGATCGTCGCGGCGACTGGCGGACACGTCGCCGATGTGGAACGGTTCGCGGTGACCGGCGTTCAGCCGGTCGGGTGACGCCCGATCAGGGCCCTTCGGCTCTGGCGTCGTGAACGCACCTCACGAATGCTCCTCGCTCGGAGGTCGGGTGGGCGAGGGAGGTGACCGGTTGCGCGGCGAGCCACGCCGCCTGGCGGAGCTGACTCGTCCGGAGTCCCTGCGGCTGCTCGACCAGGTGCCGATCGGCCGGATCGTGTACACCGTTCGTGCGCTGCCGGCGATCGTGCCGGCGAGCCACCTGGTGGAGAACGGCATGGTGGTGGTGCGGACGCACGTGGGCGCGGAGTGCTCGGGCTCGGTGGTCGCCTACCAGTCCGACGAGATCGACGTGCACGCCCGCACCGGCTGGAGCGTCACGGTCACCGGCGTCGCCCGACGGGTGCTGGACCCGGACGAACTCGCCCACTACGAGAGCCGCCTGACCCCACTGATCAACGCCCGCGGCGTGGAGACGATCCGCATCTACCCGGAGATCGTCACCGGCTACCGCCTGGTCAACGGCCCCGAGAACTGAGCGACCAGGCACCAGCCACCGGCGATCAGGCACCAGTTACAGCGACCGGCACCAGCTACAACAACCGGCACCAGCTACAGCGACCGGGCACCCGCCACCGCGACCACGCACCCGCCACCGCGGGTCGGCCCGGCGTTCGCGCGGCCATGGAACTGTCCCACCCCTCACGTAAGATCAAAAGAGGGGTCCCCCAGGCGGCTTGTGCATGAGGCTGCCGGTGGGGATTTGCGATCGCACTCGCCACGGGTGCAGGACCCCACTCGCCCGGGCGTAGGGCCCGCGCCACGGCGTAGGCCCACTCGTCACGGGCGTAGGCCGGTGAACACCACGTCGAGGGTGCGCCTGCGCAGGTCGGCCGGCCAGTTGCCGTGAAGGGCGCCCTGGGCGGTCGCGGTCAGGAGGGCCAGCACCTCGTCCAGTCGGACCTCCGGGCGGACGGCCCCCGCCTCCCGCGCCCGGGCCAGCAGCACGTCCAGCGCGTCCGACAGGCCGCGCAGCGGTTCCTCGACGCCGACGCGCACACCACCCTCGGCCAGCAGTTCGACCACCGACCGCTTGGCCGCCGCCTGCTCGACGACCCGGGCGAAGAAGTCGAACAGGGCCGTCGACGGGTCGGCCGACGCCAGGTCGGACAGCTCGGCGGTCAGGCGGGCCAGCAGCTCCTTCACGATCGCCGACAGCAGGTCCTGTTTGGTCGGGAAGTGCCGGAACACCGTCCCGATCGCCACCCCGGCCGCGGCCGCCACCTCCTCGGTCGACGCCGACGCGCCCTGCCGGGCGAAGACCTGTTCGGCGGCGGCGAGGATCCGTTCCCGGTTGCGGCGCGCGTCGGCGCGGAGCGGCCTGCTTGACAAGATGAGTCTCCACTCATGATGCTTAAGGTGAGCTTGTACTCATTTTAAGGGAGGCCCCCATGAGCAGCACCGCCGAGTTCGTCGCGCGTGTCGAGGACTACTTCCTCGGCCGCGACCAGAACCACGACCTCTGGGCCGAGGACGTGGTGATCGAGACCCCGTTCGCCCCCGCCCGGCGGCACGAAGGACGGCAACGATTCCTCGACGAGACACGGGAGAGCCGCGAGTCGCTGCCGGTGCGGTTCGACGAGATGCGGGACGTCACCGTGCACGAGGCCGGCGACACGCTGGTCCTCGAGTACGAGCTCGCCGGGACCGTGCTGACCACCGGCCGGCAGGCGTCCGCGCGGTTCGTCGTCGTCGCGCGGTTGCGGGACGGGCAGGTCACGCACTGGCGCGAGTACCCGGACACCGCGGCCATCGCCGCCGTGTTGGGCGGAAGCTAGGCCGGGAGCGTCGACGGGTCGGTGGCCAGCGCCCGCAGCCGGGTGAGCATGCCTGTTCTCGCCAGCTCGTAGGCGGCGTCGTCGTCGTGCAGGACGGAGCTCGCGTTGGCGGCGGAACCCAGGGCGGCCAGCTCGAAGGCCAGCTGCCGGGCGTCGCAGGTGGACTCCAGCTGGCCGAGCTGGCGGGCGTCCTCGGCGGCCCGCTCCAGGACGCCCGACCACTCGGCCAGGGCGGCGGCGATCGCGTCGCGGACGCGGCCGGGCCGCGCGTCGTACTCCGCGGCCGCGGAGAAGAAGAAGCAGCCGCCGGGGAAGATCCGGCCGCGGGAGTACCCGAGCCAGCCGTCGCACAGGTGCCACAACCGGTCCACGCCCGGCGGCACCGCCAACGCCGGGCGCACCACCGCGTCGACGAACACCTCCGCCGCGGCCGCGACCGTGGCCAGCTGCAGCTCCTCCTTCGAGCCGAACCGGGCGAACACCCCGCTCTTGCTGACGTCGAGCTCGGCGGCCAGGCGGCCGATCGACAACCCCTCGAGCCCTTCCACCGACGCGATGTCCATGGCGTGCGCGAGCACCGCGGCCCTCGTGCGCTCCCCGCGCAACATGCGTCCGTCCACCCGAACAAGGTAAACGAGCGTGCTTGATTTCTCCACATCTGTGGACACTTCTTGTGGATAGGCGCTACGTTGCTCCTCAAGAAATAGCACGACCGTTCACAAAAGGAGTGGCATGGACGTCATCGAGCTCGACCGCCGGGCACGCGCGGCCACCGGTGAGATCATCGACCAGGTGCCGGAGGCGCTGCTGGACGCCCCGACCCCGTGCAGCCGCTGGACCATTCGCCAGATCGTCGAGCACATGATCGACAACAACCGCGCCCTCGTCGCGATGGCTCGGGACGAGGCCATCGCCGGAACGGGCTTCGCGGACACCGGCGAGGCGTTCAGCGCGGCCTTCGCCGACCCCGCCGTGCGGGAGCGGACGTTCACGCTCGCCGGGGTCGAGACCGACTGGCGGGGCGTCGTCTCGGTGCACTTCGCCGACGTCCTGGTGCACGGCTGGGACATCGGCCGCGCCGCGGGGATCGACGTCACCATCGACGACGACCTCGCCGGCGCCGCGCTGCGCGTCACGTCACGGTTCCCGGAACGCCTGCGCGGCCCGGACGGCGCGTTCGACCACGCCCGCACCACGCCCGACGACGCGCCGATCCAGACCAGACTGCTGGCCTTCCTCGGCCGTGATCCACAGTGGACTCAGCGGCAGGCCAGCTGAACGCCGCCGAGGCGGCCGACCGACAGCACGACGACGTCGCCGGCCGCCACCGGGCATCGACTCGCCCGACCGAGGATGAACGGCATGCGCCAACTGCACATCGTCGCGCGGTTCGGCGGGACCGATCAGGCCCGGACCGTTCGGCGCGGCATCCAGTACGACCCACTGCCACCCGTCTGGCGGACGGGTATAACCGAACCGTGGACTACGTGCGACTGGGTTCGTCAGGGCTGAAGGTGTCGCCGGTCTGCCTCGGCATGATGAGCTACGGCGACCCGGAGCGGCGCGCCTGGTACCTCGACGAGGAGGCCGCCGAGCCGATCGTGGCGCGGGCGGTGGCCGCCGGCGTGAACTTCTTCGACACCGCCGACATGTACTCCGAGGGCCTGACCGAGGAGATCACCGGCCGCCTGCTCGCCCGGCTGTTCGCCGACCGCGACGACTACGTGCTGGCGACCAAGCTGTACTTCCCCACCGGGCCGGGCCCGAACGACCGGGGGCTGTCCCGCAAGCACGTCATGGCCGCGATCGACGGCTCGCTGCGCCGGCTCGGCACCGACCACGTCGACCTGTACCAGATCCACCGCTTCGACGACGAGACCCCGATCGAGGAGACCCTCGAGGCACTGCACGACGTGGTCAAGGCCGGCAAGGCCCGCTACCTCGGCGCGTCGACCATGCCGGCGTGGAAGTTCTCGAAGGCGCAGTACACCGCGTCCGCGCACGGCTGGACGCGGTTCGTGTCGATGCAGCCCTACTACAACCTGCTCTACCGCGAGGAGGAGCGGGAGATGCTGCCGTTGTGCGTCGACCAGGGCGTCGGCGTGATCCCGTGGAGCCCGCTGGCGCGCGGCATGCTCGCCGGCACCCGCGAGCGCGCGGGCGTGCGCAACACGACCCGCGCCGGCAACGACGCGTTCGCCGACCAGCTGTACACCGAGGACGACTTCGACGTGGTCGACGCGGTGCGCGCGGTGGCGGCCGAGCGCGACGTGCCGCCGGCGCGCGTCGCGCTGGCCTGGCTGCACGGGCACCCGGCCGTGGCGGCCCCGATCGTCGGCGCCACGAAGCTCCACCACATCGACGACGCGGTGGCCGCCGCGGACCTCACGCTGACCGCCGACGAACGCGCGCGTCTGGAGGCCCCGTACCGCCCGCACGAGGTCATGCCGAAGAGCTAGATCTCGTCCAGGTGGGCGATGTTGGCCTGGTCGTCCTCGTCGTCGGAGGCGGTGCCGGCGAACCAGCCGTCCAGGATCTCGGTCAGCTGCGGGCCGCTGGTCAGGCGCAGCGACAGGGCCAGCACGTTCGCGTCGTTCCAGCGGCGGGCGCCGCGCGCGGTCTCGGCGTCCACGCACAGGGCCGCCCGCACGCCGGTGACCTTGTTGGCCGCGATCGAGGCACCCGTGCCGGTCCAGCACGCGACGATCGCCTGCTCCGCGCGGCCCTCGGCGACATCGCGGGCGGCGGCCTCGCTGGCCCACGCCCAGTCGGCCCGCTCGTCGTCGTTCAGGGCGCCGTGCGGCAGCGGCTCGTGGCCCCGGCCGCGCAGCTCCGCCACGATGGTCTCGGCGACCCCGACCCGCTCGTCGGCGGCGACTGCGATCCTCATGCGTCCATTCTCACAGCTTCCGGTACATGATGTGCAGGCCGACGAAGCCCTTGGTGGCGTGCTCGAACCCCTCGGGCAGGGTGGCGACCACCTCGAAGCCGAGCGAGCGCCACAGCGCGACCGCGCGGGTGTTGGTCTCCACCACGGCGTTGAACTGCATCGCCCGGTAGCCGTCGGCCCGGGCCTGGTCCAGGACGTGCTCGCCGAGCGCGCGGCCGACCCCGCGGCCGCCGTGGTCCGGGTGCACCATGAAGCTCGCGTTCGCGATGTGCGCGGCCGGCCCCATGTGGTTGGGCCCCATCTTCGCGGTGCCGAGCACGGTCGCGCCGTCCACGGCGACCACGGTCCGGGCCGGCGGGGTCGACATCCACATCTCGCGGGCGCGTTCCTCGGTGACGTCCCTCGGCCAGGTGTAGGTGTCGCCGGCGGCGACGATCTCGCGCAGGAACGGCCAGATCTCCGCCCAGTCCGCGGCCGTCGCCGCCCGGATCTCCATGCCCGCCAGGATGTCGCCGCTCTCGCTGCGTAGTCAACCGAGTTGCGCGACGACACGATCGGGCGTTACCCGTCAGTCGCCCTCCCGCGCGCAAGGCAGCACGTCCACTGTGGGCACCATGACATCCCTTCGGCTCGGTGGCGTCCTGCTGGCCGCCGCCGCTCTGCTCTCGGTCGCGTTCACCTCCACCGCGGCCGCCGACATCCCCCAGTCCTCGGTGACGCTGACCGTCCACTCGGACCAGGGCCAGGTCGACACGGTCCGCCTGCACTGCGCCCCGGACGGCGGTTCCCACCCCGCCGCGGGCGTCGCATGCGCGGAGCTGAAGGCGGCCGGCGGCGACTTCGCCGAGCTCGGCGAGCAGGGGGTCGCCTGCACGATGGAGCTGCGCCCGGTCACCGCGCGGGCGAGCGGCGTCTGGGACGGCGAGCCGCTGCGCTGGCGGCAGGAGTTCAGCAACCCGTGCATGCTGGGCGCAGCGACGGGCACGGTGTTCGACTTCTAGGCGAGCACCCGGCGGAACGGCACCGCGAGGACGAGCGCGACCGCGACGAGGACGCCGCCGGCCCACACCGGTCCGAGCGCCGCCAACCCCGTGCTCAGGGTGGCGGCCCCGGCGACGGGCCCGGCGGTCGCGCCGATGTTGAGTGCCGCGGTCGCGTACGAACCCGCCATGGTGGGCGCGTCCGCGGCCGCGTACAGCACCCGGGCGATCAGCGTGCTCCCGACCGCGAACGACAGCGCGCCCTGGGTGAACGCCAACACCAGCAGCGCCGTCGGCTCGTCGGCCGCGAGGCCGAGCGCGATCCATCCGCCGAGCAGCAGCGGCCCGCCGGCTCCGACGACGACGGCCGGCCGATGGTCGGACAACCGCCCGGCGACGGTGACGCCGACGAACGAACCCAGGCCGAACAGCACCAGCACTACCGGGATCCACAGTGGACCGAGACCGGTGACGCCGGTGACGATCGGGGCGAGGAAGGTGAAGCCGCTGAACGTGGCGGCGTTGACCAGCGCGCCGAGCAGCAGGACCAGGACCAGCCGTGGCCGCCGCAGCACGGCCAGCTCCCCGCGCAGCTCCGGGCGGGCGCCGGACGTGCCGACGGGAACACCCCGCAGCACGCCGAGCGCGGACGGCAGGCACAGCAGGGCGACCGCCCAGAACGTGGCGCGCCAGTCGAGCAGCGTCCCCAGCAGCGCGCCGCCCGGGACCCCGACGACGGTGGCGACCGTGGTGCCCGCGAGCAGGACCGCCAGGGCGCGCCCCTTCCGGTCGGCCGGGACGAGATCGGCGGCGGCGGTGAGCGCGACCGCCAGGAAACCGGCGTTGGCCAGAGCCGCCAGGACGCGGGTGGCGAACAGCACGGCGAAGCTGTCGGTGACCGCGCCGGCGACGTGCGCGGCCAGGAACACGCCGAGGAAGCCCACCAGGCTGGACCGGCGCGGCCAGGTGCGGGCCAGCGCCGCCATCAGCGGGGCGCCGGCGACCATGCCAGCCGCGAAGGCCGAGGTGAGCAGGCCGGCCGTGCCGACCGGGACGTCGAGGCTCGCGGCGATGTCCGGCAGCAGGCCGGCGAGCATGAACTCCGAGGTGCCCATGGCGAACACGGCCACGGCGAGCAGGTACAGGGACAGAGGCATGACGAGACTCCGGGGTGAGAGAGATCAGCTGGGCTGCTCGTCACCGCCGGTCAGCGGAACTGGTTTCAGGGGGCTGACGGGGTGACCGAAAGCCCCACCCTGGATGCCTCTGGACTCGACACGGCCCGGACGATATCCACTCCGCGCACGCCCGTCGCGGGGTTTTCTACGCGGCCAGGTCGGTGACGTGCAGGCCGCCGTCGTGCAGGAAGCCGAGGTCGCCGGTGCGCAGGTAGTTGTCGGTGGAGCCGTGCAGCCGGGCGCAGAACGTGCGCTCGCTGGCCTCCGGCTTGCCGAGGTAGCCGACCGCGACGGTGGGGCCGGACACCCAGATCTCGCCCGCGGTGCCGTCCGGGCAGCGGGTGGCGGTCAGCGGGTCGACGATCGCGACGTCGACCTCGTCGGCCGGGCGCCCCCGGTCGATCACCGGGGTGCCGGGCGAGCGCGGCTTGGTGAGGCGGCCGGGGGCGAGGCTGTCGGCGTCGAACGAGGTGACCGCCGGCGCCCGCCGGCCGGCGACCAGCGACGTGGCCTCGGCGAGCCAGTAGCACGGGAAGAACGCGCGGCGGCGGAACCCGGTGCGGGCCAGGCGGTCGGCGAAGCGGTCCATGGTCGCGGGCGCGGCGTCGGTGAACGCGGTGTCCCAACTGGACAGGTCGAGGCCGGTCAGCTCGTCGTCGGCGAGGCCGCCGCACAGGTCGAAGGCGGCGCCCGGACCGCCGCTGATCCTGGCGTGCCGGTCGGAGATCAGGCGCAGCCAGCGCGCGGGGTCCGCGCGGAACTCGCGCGGGTCGAGCAGCGTGGCCCGGCGGCCGGCGACGATCGGGTGCAGGACGCCGGCCAGCAGGCCCATGCCCTGGTACGGCGGCTGCCAGCTGACCACGCCGGCGTCGGGGTCGGCGCCGAACTGGCGGGTGAGCTGGCGGCAGCTGGCGAGCAGGTTGGCGTGCGAGACCATCACGCCGTGCGGGTCGGCCGGGCCGGACGGGTACTGCAGCAGCGCCAGCGTGTCCGGGCCGACGTCGGGGCGTCGCCACGCGCCGGCGGGGAACGCGAACAGGTCCGCGGTGGAGAGCACGGTGACGTCCAGGGCCGCGGTGTCGGTCCCGGGCGGCACGATCGCGGCGTCGGGCGCGGCGTCGGCGAGCACGGCGCGCTGCCGGGCGGGCAGCGGGCCGGTGGCCGGCAGCGGGGGCACGGGGACGGCGACCGCGCCGGCGTAGAGGCAGCCGAGCAGCACCGCGACGTAGTCGAGGCCGGGCGGGAGCAGGACCAGGACGCGGCGGCCGGTCAGCCCGCGGTCGGCCAGGGTGGCGCCGATGGTGCGGGCCCGGGTCTCCAGCTCGGGGTAACCGACGGCCGCGGTGCCGGACCGGTCGACGAACTCGAAGGCGAGCCCGGCCGACGCGGCCGCCCGCTCCCCCAGCACGTCGACGAACGTCGAGGCCATGCCAACACCCTCCCGAGTCCGGTCGTTCCTGCCCGACCATGACATCGGGGGCGTCTCGAACCGGGCTCGAGACCCGCTCAGGACACGTTGACGATCTTCGCCCCGACCAGGGTGCCGTCGGTGACGTGGAGCACGCCGACCGTGCCGTGCGGCTGGCGGCGCTTGTCGGTCGGCGAGCCGGGGTTGAAGATCCGCAGGCCCGCGCCGGTCTCGTCCAGGGGGATGTGCGAGTGGCCGAACACGACCAGGTCGGCGGCCGGGAACCGCCGCCGCATCCGCGCGGCCCGGCCCTCCTTGCGGCCGCTGTCGTGGATCATCGACACCCGCAGGCCGGCGAGCTCCAGCGAGAGGGTCTCCGGCGCGCCCCACGCGGCGACGTCCGGGCCGTCGTTGTTGCCGAGCACGACGTGCACCGGCGCGAACTCGGCCAGCTCGTCGAGCACGAACGGCACGCACACGTCGCCGGCGTGCAGGATCGCGTCCGCGCCGTCGAGCACCTCGGCCACCCGGGGCGGGAGGGCCTTCCAGTGCCGCGGGGCGTGGGTGTCGGACAGGACCACTACGCGCAATGTTTCACCTTTGACTTATATAAACCCCGGTCGTTACCGTGGCTGTCATGCATGCCTTCGACGTGCTCGGCGACCCGGTCCGCCGCCGCATCCTCGAGCTCCTCGCCGACGGCGAGCAGGCCGCCGGGGAGGTCGCGTCGGTGGTGCGGGCGGAGTTCGGGATCACCCAGCCCGCCGTGTCCCAGCACCTGAAGGTACTCCGCGAGCACGGTTTCGCGCGGGTTCGGGCCGAGGGCACCCGCCGCCTCTACGCCGTCGACCCCGAGCCCCTGCGCGAGGCCGACCAGTGGCTGGCGAACTTCCGCCGCTTCTGGACCCCGCACCTCGACGCCCTCGCCACCGAGATCGCCCGCGGCAAACGCGAACGCCGCCGCGCGCCGGAGGGCCCGCACGCCGACCGGCATGCGGGCCCCCACCCCCAGTGACTCAGCGCGGCTCCTGCCCGAGCTCGTCGACCACCGCGGTCGACACCGACGTGTGGAACTCGCTCCCGGCCGGAACGAGTTCGTCCGTACGCAGGTAGACCGTGCGGGTACCGATGAACTCCCCCGTGCTCGGGTCGACGACCAGCTCGTGGCGGACGCCGCTGTCGTCGACGCGGCCGAACGCGACCCCGCGACGGCCGTCGAGGCTCGCGTCATGGTCGGTCACCTCGATGCCGTCGATCCCCGCGAGCACCCGGTACACCGCGGCACGCAGGTCCGCCGGCGCCAGCCCCGACGTCAGCACCTTGCCGGCGTACAGGAAGATCCGCTGCCACGGCGGCGCGTCGGACAGCGGAGTGGGGTTCCGGTTCAGGACCGTCTCGTAGTCGGCGAGCAGGCGGGCCCGCAGCGCGTCCGGATCGCGCGGCAGGGAGTCGAGGAACTTCTGGTTCGGCGAGAGCCAGTTGCCTCGCACCGTGCACGCCGCTTCCGGGTCGATGCCGTCGGCGAAGATCCCGCACGGCCCGACCTTCTCGTAGGGCTCGGGCATGCAGCTCTCCTGCTTCGCGGGATCGATCGGGTCGCCGCTCGGCAAGGTGGTGGTGTTGCGGCAGGGGACACCGCGGGCCATCCAGTCGTCGCGCCTGTCCCGGGGCACCCAGAGCTTCATGATCTGCTCGCCCCGGGCGGCCGACTCCATCGCGCCGTTGGAGACCACCGCGAACAACGTCCACCCGTGGCTGGCGACGTAGCGGTACTGGCCGGGCCCGACCGGCTCGTCGCGCACGTTGTCCGCCGCCAGCTCCAGCTGCTCGGCCGCGCCGGCCGGGATCTGGTTCCCGCCGATCCGGACGTACTGGGCCACCAGCACGATCCCGACGACGAGCACCACGGCCGCCGCCGAGGCCATCCACCACGACCGACGCGGCGGGGACGACTCGGCTAGCCGCTCGACGGGCGGCCCGCCGGCGGCCGCCAGCAGCTCCTCCCGCGCGCCGGCGAACCTCGCGGCGTCGCTGTCCACATCGGACCGGAGGGTGGCGAGCGCGGTGTCCAGCTCGGCCTCGGTCCACACCGGGTGCACGGTGCCGCCCTCAGTCATCGCGGGGCTCCTCTCGGGGGGCGTTGGCGCGCAACCACTTGCGCGTTCGATGCAGGCGGGAACGGACGGTGCCTACCGGGATGCCGAGCACGTCGGCGACCTCGGTCGAGTCGAGTCCCGCCCAGGACGTCAGCAGCAGCACGTCCCGGTCCCCGTCGGCCAGTTCGGCGAGGGCGCCGGCCAGCCGGGCGGCCATCGCCGCGGCGTCGACCCGAGCGGCGACGGCGTTGTCGTGCCCGGCGTCCTGGCCGGGCGCGTGCCCGGCGGACCGGGCCGCCGCACGCAGGCCGCGCACCTCCTGGCGGCCCTGGCGGCGCTGCAGGTTCGTGGCGATCCCGTACAGCCAGGACCGGACGACCCCGCGGCGCGGGTCGTAGGCGTGCCGCTGGTTCAGCGCGACCAGGAACGTCTCACTGACCAGGTCGTGCGCGGCGTCCGCGCCGACGCGGCGGGCCAGGTACCGGTGCAGCGGCAGGGCGTAGGTGTCGAACAGCCGCCCGAACTCGACCGCCGGGTCGGGGCCACCCAGGTAGGGGCGGTCCCGATCGGCCGGCACGTCGTCGGGCGGCTGCCGTTCGGTCATCGTCGTCACACCCGGTATTGCCCGATGACCGCGGGCACGTTCGCGCTACTCGGACAGCAGCTGCGCGCAGCGGATCAGGCCGAGGTGCGAGTACGCCTGCGGGTGGTTGCCCAGCGACCGCTCGGCGACCGGGTCGTACTCCTCGGGCAGCAGCCCGGTCGGTCCGGCGGCGTCGACGATCTGCGCGAACAGGTCCTCGGCCTGGGTGCGCCGGCCGGTCAGCAGGTACGCCTCGATCATCCACGCCGCGCACAGGTGGAAGCCGCCCTCGTTGCCCGGCAGGCCGTCGTCGCGGTGGTAGCGGTAGACCGTCGAGCCGCTGCGCAGCTCCGCCTCGGTGGCGGTGACCGTGGCGTGGAAGCGCTCGTCGCTCGGGTCGAGCAGGCCCACCATGCCGACCAGCAGCGTCGCCGCGTCCAGGTCGGTGCCGTCGTAGGCGGTGGTGAACGAGCGGACCTCCTCGTTCCAGCCCTTGGTCAGCACGTCGTCGGCGATCCGGTCGCGCAGGCCGGGCCAGTTCGGCTCGATGTCGCGCCCGTAGGCCTCGGCGAGCATGATCGCGCGGTCGATCGTCAGCCAGCACATGACCTTCGAGTACACGTGGTGGCGCGGCCGGTGCCGCTCCTCCCAGATGCCGTGGTCGGGCTCGTGCCAGCGCCGCGAGACGGCCTCGGCCATCGCGCAGACCATCTTCCAGTCGTCGTCGGTGAGCTTGCCCCGCGCCTCCGACAGCGCCGCCACCAGGTCGACGACCGGGCCGAACACGTCCAGCTGGACCTGCTGGTTGGCCAGGTTGCCGACGCGCACCGGGCGCGAGCCCGCGTAGCCGGGGAGCGTGTCGATCACGGCCTCGGCGGGCAGCGTGGTGCCGGCGATCGTGTAGAGCGGGTGCAGCAGCTCCGGGCCGGGCAGCGTGGCGAGCACACCGTGCAGCCAGGACAGGAAGCCCTCGGCCTCGGCGATCGAGCCGACCGACACCAGCGCCTTCGCCGTCATCGCGCCGTCGCGCAGCCAGCAGTAGCGGTAGTCCCAGTTGCGGATGCCGCCGAGCTCCTCGGGCAGCGACGTGGTGGCCGCCGCCATGATCGCGCCGGTGTCGGAGTGGCACAGGCCGCGCAGGGTGAGCGCGGAGCGGGCGACCAGGTCCTTCTCCACCGGCGGCAGGGTCAGCCCGTCGAGCCACTCCGACCAGTACCCGGCCGACCGCGCGGCGCGCTCCGGCTCGGGGGTCGGGTGCGGGTCGAGGTCGTTGGTGCCGCAGCGCAGCTCCAGCACGATCGGCTGATCGGCGGTGGGGCGCACCACCGCGCGGGCGGTGTCGTGCATGCCGTCGGAGGTGATCTCCCAGGTGACGCCGGGGGCGCGCAGCGCCACCGGGTCGGAGGTGCCGAGCACGCGCAGGCCGTCGGCGGACGGGATCAGCCGCACCTGGACCTGCGCGAACTCCGGCCGCGGCGCGAACTCGACGACCGCGGGCGCGGTGCCGGAGATCACCCGCACCAGGTCGGTGCGGTGCGGGAACGCGAAGTGGTCGAGGTAGTCGGTGACCAGCAGGCCCGACCAGCGGGTCTCGGCGGTCATCGTGCCGGACAGGTAGCGCTGGCCGAGCGGCAGCCCGCCGCGCTCCGGGCTGATCGAGAAGTGGCCGGCGGAGGTGCCGCCGAGCAGGTCGGCGAACACCGCGGCCGAGTCCGGCTCGGGGTGGCACAGCCAGGTCAGCCGCGCGTCCGGGGTGATCAGGGCCACCGAACGCTCGCTGGCGAGCATGGTGAGCCGCTCGATCGGCGGGGCCTGCTCGCCGTAGAGCCAGAGGCGGCGTTCCTCGAGCAGGAACGCGAGCACCATGCCGACCTCGTTCGGGTCGGCGATGTGGAAGCCGGCGAGGCTCTCCCCCGTGCCGACCTTGACGCCGAGGTCGGGCCCGGACAGCCGGGCGAACGCCTTCTCGTCGGTGACGTCGTCGCCGACGAACACCGCGGCGGTGGCGCCGACCTGGTGGCGCAGGACGTCGAGCGCGCGGCCCTTGTCGGTCTGCACGACCGCGAGCTCGATGACCTCCTTGCCCTCGGTGACCTGGACGCCGTCCCAGGTGCAGGGGCCGGAGCGGACCGCCTCGGTGACCCGGTCGCTGGTGGCGCGCTCGGCCCGGCGGGTGTGCACCGCGATGCTGGCCGGCTTGATCTCGAGCTGGACGCCGACGGTGTCGTCGATGATCCGCTCCAGCTCGGCCTCGAGGCGGCGGTGCAGGTCGCGGGCGTCGTCGTCGAGCGCGTGCACGAAGCCGATGTCGAACTCCGACCCGTGGCTGCCGACCAGGTGCACCTCCGACGGCAGCCGGGACAGGGTGGCGAGGTCGCGCAGGGCCCGGCCGGAGATCACCGCGGTGGTGGTCTCGTGCAGGCCGGCGAGCGAGCGCAGGGCGCCGACCGACTCGTTCATCGGGCGCGCCTCGTCCGGGTTCTCCACGATCGGCGCCAACGTGCCGTCGTAGTCGCAGGCGACCAGGAGCCTGGGCGTGCGCGCGATCTGCACGACCGCACGGCGCAGGTCGGCGGGAAGGGCCTCAGCGGTCATGGCGCGTCCCTCGGCTTTCGCACACGGGTTCAACGGTCACGGTCGTTCGACTCTCTCGCAAGGGGGTGTGTGCTCGAGCACGTCACCTGAGGCTGGCACACTGCGGCAGAGCCGAACTGTATCGCCCGTCCATGACGGCGATCCGCGGCGTATGCCGTCGTGCGCCATGGCGAACCGGCCCGTGTCCCCAACGGCAGGAACAGGTCATGAAACCCCTGCGCAAGCACCATGTCGACCTCATGCGGGTGAGCACGTTCGCCTGTGTGGTGCTGGTGCACACGGTCGGCTCGGTCATGGGGCACCACTCCGTGCCGGTGGCCGGGCTCGACTACCTCATGCACTTCACGCGGTACGCGTTCGTGGCGATCACCGGGTTCGTGCTGTTCATCGGATACTACCGACGCGACCAGGGGGCGCTGGCGTTCTACCGGCGGCGGTTCGGGCTGGTGCTGCTGCCGTACCTGGTGTGGTCGGGGGTGTACCTGTCGCTGACGCTGTCGACCACGCCGTGGCGCGGGTTCGGCGGGACGCTCCGGTTCGTGGCGCACGACGTGGTGTACGGGTCGGGGTGGTACCACCTGTACTTCCTGCTGGTGTCGATGCAGTTCTACCTGGTGTTCCCGCTGATGCGGTGGCTGCTGCGGCGGACCGAGGGGCGTCACGGGCTGCTGCTCGCCGGGGCGTGGGTGGTGCAGCTGGGGTACATGTGGCTGGTGGCGTTCGCGCCGGCGCCCGCGGGGTGGGCCGGGTGGCTGCTGTGGGGGCGAAGCTTCACACTGCTGCCGATGTACCTCGGGTTCGCGGTGCTCGGGGCGCTGGCGGCGGTGCACTACGAGCGGATGCACGCGTGGGTGACGGCGCACCTGCGGCTGCTGGGGGCCGTCGCGTCGCTCGGGCTGGTGGCGACGGCGGTGATCTTCTACGTGCGGGTGTACGAGCTGGGCTCGCCGCCGGCGCGGGCGGCGATGGCGATGCACCCGGCGCAGGTGGTGCCGGCGCTGGCGATGATCCTGGCGTTGTACGTGGTCGGCACGATGTGGCTGGAGCGCCGGCGGGACGGGGACCCGCTGGCCCGGTTCGTGGATGCCGGCTCGATGCGGGCGTTCGGGGTGTACGCGTGCCACCCGCTGGCGATCTGGCTGCTGGGGAAGTGGTTCACCCCGGCGCTGCTGGCGACGATCCCCTACAACGTGGTGCGGGTGCCGATCCTGCTGCTGGTGGTGTACGCGACGGCGCTGGTGATGGTCGAGGTGATGCTGCGGTCGCCGCTGGCCAAGCAGCTCGTGGCCCGGGACCGGTTGCCGCTGCTGCCGCGGCGTCAGGTCGCCGGTCCGGTGCGCGCCTCGGCGTCGTAACGCCACACCTCGGGCACGGCCCGCAGCAGCACCACCACGGTCAGCACGGTGACCGCACCGCCGAGAACGATCGCCGGCCGAGCGCCGAGCCCCGCGGCACCGAACCCGTGCACCACGTTCGCCAGCTGCGGCCCGCCCATCAGCACGACGGTGAGTGAGCCCTGGATGCGGCCGCGGAGCGCGTCCGGCGTGTACGCCTGGGAGACCGCGTTGCGGCACGTGCTCAGCACGAAGTTGACGGCGCCCCCGGCGAGCAGGGCGGTCAGCGCGAGCCAGAGGTCGCCGGCCAGACCGAGCAGCACGACGCAGCCACCCCAGCCGATCGCGGCCGAGGCCAGGAGTGCGCCGTGCCGCCTGGCCCGGCTGAGCTTCCCGGACAGCAGCGCGGCGAGGAGCACCCCGGTCGGATAGGCCGCGAACAGCAGGCCGAGCTCCGCACCGCCACCGACCGGACCGCCGAAAGTGTGCTCGGCCAGCTCGGGGAACAGCGCGACCGGCATCGCGAAGACCATCGCGGCCAGGTCCACGGCGAGGATCCCGACCAGCAGCCGTTCCCCGGCGAGGTACCGGAAGCCCTCGCCCAGCCGGCGCGGCACGTCCCGCACCCGGGTCGACGACGACGGCCCCTCCAGCGGCAACGGCGGCAGCGGCGGCAGGCCGGCCACCGCCCGGAGCACAGTGGTCAACGCGATCGCGTCGAGCAGGTAGAGCGTGCCGAGGCCGACGGACGGGATCAGCACCCCGGCGAGCAGCGGACCGACGACGGCGCCGGTGTAGCGGGTCAGCGAGCTGAGGCTGTTGGCCGCGACCAGCTGTTCGGCCGGCACGACCCGGGGCACCACGGCACCCGTCGTCGCCAGGGTCGCGCCGAAGCAGACACCGTGCACGGCGACGAGCGTCAGCAGGACCGGGACGGAGTCCAGTCCGAACGCGGCGTTCGACCACAGTCCGAGGTAGACGAGCCCGAGCCCGGCGTGCCCGGCCAGCAGCAGCCGCCGGCGGTCCGTCGTGTCGGCCAGCACCCCGGACCACAGCGCCGAGACGACGAGCGCGCACAGCGAGATCGCCGCCGACGCACCGACAGCCGCCGACGAGCCGGTGAGCGTGAACAACTGGGTCGGCACGGCGATGAGGCTGAACGACCCACCGACCGCCGCCACCGCCGACGCCGTCCACAACCGACGGAAAGCGGGAACCCGCAACGGCCGCCGGTCGATGAGATAGGCACCCAGCTTCATTCGTGTCTCCCCTCCGCCGCCGGCCAGGGCGAGCGTGGGGTATGCCCATGGGGCAAGGTCCAGCGCCGTTCACCGCGCGAGGGAGTGTCCTCAAAGCCAGATGAGCAGGCCGGCGAGGTCGATCATGCGGTCTTCGAGTGGCGATGGCCGGTCATCCACCTCATCCACGCGCGGCCGACGCTGCCGGTGCGCGGTCACCCCGCTGGTCGGGATGTGTGCGAGGTCAGCGGTCGAGGCGGATGCGGCCGTGGCGCCCGGCACGCCGTCAGCGCGAGGGCGATGGGCCGCCGCCGTAGGCCCGGCGCTCGGGTCCCGAGCGTGCACCGGACCTGCGAGCCGCGAGGGCGCGGGAGTTGAGCCTCTACGCCGCCACGTCAGTGCCGGACTGCGAGGCGTGGTCGCGACGTCGAGGATTCGGCGACTGGCTCGTCGAACAGCCGAGCTGGACGCGGAGCGTCGTCGGGCCGCCGACGCGGAGCGGCGTCGGGGCCGCGAGCCGTCGCCTGTCGGCCGCCTGTCAGCCGCCGGTCGCCAACCCGCCGTCACGGGCGGCACGCGGGACTCCGTCGGCGAAGGTGACGGTCGATCGCCCGAGCTCGTGGTGCTTCCCGGCCACCGCGGTCCCGTCCTTGCGTACAGGCGGACCCGGAGCGGAGGTGCCTCAGTCCAGGAGGACGGGTAAGCGGTCGATGCCGTAGACGATGGAGGCCTTGCGGTAGGTGAGGTCCTCGGGGCTGGTGGTGGCGGCCAGGCGCATGGAGGGGAAGCGGCGGACCAGGGCCGGGTAGGCGGCCCGGAGTTCCATGCGGGCCAGCTCGGCGCCGATGCAGCGGTGGACGCCGTAGCCGAAGGCCAGATGGGAGGTCGCGGCCCGGGTGGGGTCGACGGTCTCCAGGTCGCGGCCCAGCGCTGGGTCGCGGTCGGCGCCGGACAGGGAGACGATGACCACGTCGCCCTGTTTG
>DATABL010000061.1:0-14814 GCA_036259595.1 Actinophytocola sp. | reverse complement strand
CAGCGACGCCCGGCGCGCACTGGCCACCACCCGCCGGGTCGCGGTGCCGCTGTTGGAACGCCTCGACGCGAACGGGATCACCCGGCGCAACGACGACGGCACCCGCACGATGCGCCGCGACGACTGACCTGGTCCTCGGCGGGGCGGCACCGCCGCACCAGACCATCGTCGTGACCTGCCAGCAGGTACGCGGTGGGGGAAACGGCCTATTTCCCGGCGGGACCTCAGGTAATACATTAACGGTATGCATCGGCTCATCGTGAGTGAGTACCCAACAGTGTGCCAGGAGGTCCGGTGAGATCCACAGTGGTGCACCGGGCGCTGGACGGGAGGCGGTACGAGCTCAGCGGGTCGCTGGACCTCGGGCTCCCCACCACGTCGTCGGTGCGGGTCACCGTGCGCGGCCGGATGTACGAGCTGGTCGCGGGGGTGAGCGGACTCGTGGCGGACGTGGCCGCGGCGCTCGGCGTGTCCGGGTTCGACGAGGAGCTGCGGTTCGCGGACGGCACACTGCTCATCGGCCGTACCCACCGCGTCGAGCCGGGCTCGCGGATCGCCGAGGACATCCTGCTCGCGGTGTGGCGCGGACGACGGCACTGCCTGATCAGCCACTTCTACGGCACATCGACCGGCACGGCCGTCGCTGTACTGGACACGCTGGGCATTACCGAGCACGACGACGGGGTCGCCCTGCGGCCCACCGCCGGCAGCGCCGTGGTCTCGCCGGCGGCTGTGGTCAAGGAGGTGCCGTCACTCGGCCTGCTGGAGCTGACCGTGCCCTCGGCGCCGCAGACGACGCGGCTGCCCGACTGGAAGGGCAGGGCGACCCGTTCCGGCGAGCTGTTCGCCGACCGCCTGTCCAACGGCGACCCGTACTTCGTGCTCGCCGGTGTCGACACGTGGACCACCGTGCTCCCACTCGCCGACACGGATCTCGCGCGGGTGCCCGAGCTGGTGGACCAGCTCGACACGCGCCTGCTCGGCGACCGGTGAGGCGCCGGTGTTCCCGGTCAGCGTCGCGGCCCACGTGGTCCTGGTCGTGCTCGTGATCGCGGTAGCCGAACGGCTCACGGCGCCCCGCGCGCTGCCCGCCGCGCTGACGGCCCACCGGGTCGTGCCGCGCCGCGCGGTCCATCCGGTGGCCGCCGCGGTCACGGCCGCGGAGGCGGGACTCGCCGTGCTGCTGCTGCTCGCTCCGTCCCCGATCGTCCTCGTGGGCGCCGCGGTGCTCTTCGCCGCCTACGGCGGCTACGCCTGGTACGTCACCGCGAGCGGGCGTGGCGGGCCGTGCGGCTGCGGCGGGGCCGCGGTACCGATGGACCACTGGGTGACCGGTCGCGCGGGCGTCCTCGCCGCGCTGGCGGCGGCCGCGGCGGCGGCGCACGGCGCGGTGCTGCCGATCACCCGGTTCGACTCCCGGCTGGTGCTGGTCCTGCTCGCCTCGGTCACGATCGCCGTCCTGCTCTGGCACCTGCCCGCCGCCATGACCCGACACCCGGAGGTGGTCCGGTGAGCTTCACGACGAGCGCGTTGATCGTGACATGGGTGGCCCTGCTGCTGCTGGCCTTCGTGGTCGCGGGGCTGGTCCGCCAGGTGCACGCCCTGTCCGCCGGCACGGGCGCACGGCCGGTCACCGCCGGGCTCCGGACCGGGGACCGGGCCGACCTCGGCGCGCTCGACGCCGAGGCACCCGCCGTCCTGCTGTTCCTGCGCGCGACGTGCCCGTCGTGTGTCGAGGCGCTGGCGGAGACCGTCGAGGTGGTGGCGGGCCGGCTGCCCGTGCTCGCGCTCTACGAAGGGCGGGCGCCCGAGGCACCGCCTGGTGTCGTGGCCCTCGGCGACCACGGCCACCTGTTCGACACCTACGGCGCGCTGGCCACCCCGTTCGCGGTCCTCGTCGGCCCGGACCGCCGGATCACCGCCGCCGCGCCGGTCGGCTCGAGGGCGGCCGTCCGCGCACTGCTCGCTCCCGTCAGCGTGATGGAGGTTCCGTGACCAGCGACCTGTCCACCGGGGTGCCGCCCCTGCGCGGCACCGATCCCGGCATGCCCGCCGAACCGCGGTCCCGCACCAGGAAGCTGCGCTGGGCCGGCTGGGCGCCGACCAGGCGAGCCGTGCTGCGGGCGGGCGGTGTGGCGGGACTGACCGTTCTCGGCGGCGTGTTCCCGTCGGTGCGCCGGGCGGTCGCCGACGGCTACGACATCTACCCGCGGTGCCCGTCCTACGCCGCCGACCACGACTGCTCGCCGGGCTGCGGGCCCAGCACGATCTTCGCCGACGCGTGCGTGACCTCCGGGGAGAACACCGGTTTCCACAAGGACGACCAGGTGACGTGGCGGCTGAGGCCCAACGCGTGCCTGTCCGGCAGCTACGACGGCTGGATGTGGCGCTACGACCAGGCGTGCGGGGCGTGCTCCTGCCACATCGAGCGGCGCTGCCACGACGGGTACCGCAGGACCGGATCCGGCTGGGTCAACTCGATCTGCCGGTGGACGACCGACTGCGGCTGCCCGTCGACGGTGAGCTGGCCCGCCGTCTCCTCCGGCGACACGGGTGCCACCGTCACCGCGATCCAGCACCTGGTCACCCACGAGGGCTTCCCGACCGAGGTCGACGGGGTGTACGGCCCGGCGACCGCTCAGGCGGTCCGCGACTTCCAGGCCGGGAACGGGCTCGCGGTCACCGGCGAGGTGTCCGCCGACACCTGGCCGGCCCTGGCGGCCACCACCCGCCGCGGCGACTCCGGCCACCACGTCCAGGCCACCCAGGCGCAGGTCAACGCCTACGGCTACCAACTCGCCGTGGACGGCGTCTTCGGGGCGGCGACACTGGCGGCGGCCACGGACTTCCAGCGTCAGAACCGGCTGACCGCGGACGGGATCGTCGGGCCGGACACCTGGCGGACCCTGACCGGCGGCGCGGTGTGAGCGAGCCGCCGGCCGTGCTCCGCCGCGGGCTGACCCACCCGGTGACCCCACTGGTGCTGGTGCCCGCGCTGGTCGCGCTGGTGCTGGCGGGGTGGGCGGTCGCCGTGTGGGCGGTGCTCGGCGGGCTGGCCGGGTACACGCTGTCCGGCTCCGTTTGAACCAGGAACAGCGCGTTCGCGCTGACCTCGCCAGGTTGGCGGGGAAGGACACGGCAGGGCGTCGCGCTCCTGCTGTTCGACACGGGCCTGGTGTTCGGTGCGGTGGTGAGCGCGCTCGTGCTGTTCGTGCTGAGCGGACTGGCCACGCCGGAGCCGGAACCGGTGCGGCACGGGCTCGTCGTCGCGGTGGCCGTTCTCTGCGTGCTGCGGGACGCGGGAGTGGTGTCCTTCCCGCTGCCCCAGAACGCGCGCCAGGTGCCCCAGGACGTGCTGCGGCGCGACGTGGCGCGCGGTGCGCTGCAGTTCGGGTTCGAGATGGGGACCGGGGTACGCACCTACGTGTCGTCGACGGTTCCGTACGTGCTGGTGGTCGCGCTGCTGCTGACCGCGCCCGACGCCGTGACCGCGGTCGCGGCCGGGGTCGGTTTCGGGCTCGGCCGCGCCCTCACCCCGACGGCGCGCTACGCCAGCGGTGACGGGGAGACCTGGGACGCCGCCCTGCACAAGCACGTGCACGGCATCAAGGTCGCGGCCGGACTGTCCGTGGCCGCGGCGCTCGCGTTCCTGCTGTTCGGCACCACCTGATCAGCACGACCGTCCCAGTGCGACGGACAGCAGGCGCGCGGCGGGTACCCGACTTGGTCACCATCGTCCAGCCGGGGTCTACGACCTCGCCTTCGACATCTCCCAGCAGCGGATGGGAATCTGGGCGGGTTGGGAAACCGTCAGCCGCGCCGCGGCACACGCCGTCCCGGGGTCGAGCTGACCACGATCCGGGTCACGGGGCGAGGATGTAGCTCATCCCCTGACCGTGGCTGACGGTGCGCCTGCTCCAGCCCCACTCGCCGGCGGCGCCGTTCATCTCGGTGATGGTGATCCGCGCGCCGCGCACCGACTCGACCCAGGCGACGTGGCCGTAGGTCTCGCTGGCCCCCTGGACGCCGCGCTCGAACACGACCACCGCGCGCCGCTGTGGTTTCGGCACGACGCTCCACCCGTTGCGCGCGGCGCTCTCGTTCCACTCGGCGGCGTCGCCGCGGATCAGCGGCCACAGCCCGGTCGCACGGTGGAACTTCGCGAAGGCGCCGTAGGTGCACTGCCCGCCGGTGCCCAGGTTCTGGTCGGTGGTCCGGCCTACCTTTCTGACCTTCTCGGCCGCGACCGGTGCCGGGTCCGCCGCGGCGTGACCGGTGACCGTGCCGGTGGTCAGGACCATGGCGAGCAGGCCGCCGAGGATCGAACGCCGTCGGGTTCCGCTGTTCATCGGGTGCTCCTCCCGCTCGTCGCCTGTCGGCGAGAGAGTTCACGGCCAACGGCACATCACACCGGAATGGCGCTCAAACGCACTGGACGGGTGAAAAGGGTCGAGGCCCGAGCGGATCAGGACAGGTCGCCGGGGCGTCGTGTCCCAGGAGTACCACTACCCGTGGTGGCGCTGGGCGCAGGTCGACGACGCCTTCGGGGCGGTGTCGCACGTCGCCGCGGGCAGTGCGACCTCGGGACGGACCCGTTCGGCGTGGGTCGCTGCTAGTGTTCGATCACCCGCGTGACGGTGAGGAGGCGGTGGTGACCTTTGTGGAGTACCTGCGTGAGAACTGGATCACGATCGTCAACGACACGATCCTGCACTTCGACGTGACACTGGCCGCTGTCGCGATCGCGGTGATCATCGGCGTGGGGCTCGGTATGCTCACCTACCGGCACTCGACGCTCGCGGCTCTGGCGACGACGACCACTGGCGCGTTCCTGACCATCCCGTCGGTCGCGCTGCTCGGCGTGCTCATCGCGCCGTTCGGTCTCGGCGTGCTGCCGGTGCTCGTGGCGCTGGTGGTCTACGCGTTGTTGCCGATCACCCGGAACACGATCGTGGGCCTGCAGGAGGTGGACCCGGCCGTGGTGGAGGCAGGACGCGGCATGGGCCTGAGCAGGACCCGGGTGCTCTGGGACCTTCGGCTCCCGCTGGCCTGGCCAGTGATCTTCGCCGGGGTTCGGGTCTCCACGCAGATCATCATCGGGATCGCGGCCATCGGCGCTTGGGTGCAGGGTCCCGGACTGGGCAACCAGATCTTCGACGGGCTCGGCCGGTTCGGCGGCGCCAACTCACTCAACCAGGTGCTCACCGGCACACTCGGCATCGTCGTGCTCGCTCTCCTGTTCGACCTGGCGCTGGCCGGCGTCGCCAGGCTCACGACCTCACGGGGGCTACGTGCCTGAACCCACCGGCCGCCCTGGTGAGGCCATCGAGCTCACCGACGTCACGAAGCTCTACCCCGGTCAGGCAGAGCCAGCCGTCGAAGCGGTGTCGATGGTCATTCCCGCTGGCGAAGTCGTCGTCCTGGTCGGACCTTCGGGCTGCGGCAAGACCACGACAATGAAGATGATCAACCGGCTGATCGAGCCGACCTCGGGCACGATCACGATCGGCGGCACCGACGTGCTCACGCTCGATCCCGACCGGCACCGGCGCGACATCGGCTACGTCATCCAGCAGATCGGTCTGTTCCCGCACAAGCGGATCGAGGACAACATCGGGCTGATGCCCAAGGTACTCGGCTGGAGCAGGTCCCGGATCCGGGCCAGGGTCGCCGAGCTGCTGGAACTGGTCGGCCTTCCCGCGGACTACGCACGGCGCTACCCCCGTGAGCTGTCCGGCGGTCAGCAGCAGCGGGTCGGTGTCGCCAGGGCGCTCGCGGCCGATCCTTCCGTGATGCTGATGGACGAGCCGTTCGGCGCGACCGACCCGATCACCAGGGACCACCTGCAGAACGAGTTCCTGCGGCTCCAGCGTGAGGTTCGCAAGACCATCGTGTTCGTCACCCACGACTTCGACGAGGCGCTCAAGATGGGTGACCGGATCGCCGTGCTCCGGCCGCGGTCGGTGATCGCCCAGTACGACACGCCGGAGGCGATCCTGGCCGCCCCTGCCGACGACTACGTCGCCAGCTTCATCGGCGCCGGAGGACAGCTGAAGAAGCTGGCCCTGCTGCGGCTGCGTGACGTCGAGCTGGCCCCAGCACCGCGAGGCGGGGGACTGCCGCGAATCGCGGTCGAGGCGACGGCGCGCGACGCGCTCGACCTGATGCTCGGCGAGGGCAGTGACGTCGTACTGGTCACCGACGACTTCGGAGACGACGCCACGGTGATCGGGTCCCTGCACCTGCAGATGGTGATGGGCGCGGCCGCGGGTAAAGCCGGGAAACCATGACGGCACCGGTCAAAGCTCGACGTCCGGCCAGGGCCGCACGCGGAACGGGACGGCCCCGCCGGGCAGGTCTGCTCGCGCGACCCGCGTTGATCGTGGCCGGCCTGCTGGTGTTGTGGTTGTGGACGCGGGGGCAGCGCCTCGACTCGATCGAAGCGCGCAACGTCAACGGCGAGGTGATCGGGTCCCAAGTGCTCGAGCACGTCGAGTTGACGTTGATCTGTACGGCGCTCACGATCGCCATCGCGGTTCCGCTCGGTATCGCTGTCTCGGTCTCGCGCAGCCGGGTCGGGCGGCTGGTGGTGCTGAGCCTGGGAAACCTCGGCCAGGCCATCCCGTCCGTCGGTCTGATCGTCCTGCTCGCTCTCGTGATCAGCATCGGCGTCGGCACCGCGGTGATCGCCCTGGTCGCCTACGCCGTGCTGCCGGTACTCCGCAACACCATGGTCGGGATCGAAGGCGTCGACCCGGTGCTGACCGAGGCCGCTCGCGGAATGGGGCTGTCGCGGCTCGCGGTGCTGTTCACGGTGGAACTGCCGCTCGCCGTGCCGGTCATCCTCGCCGGCGTCCGCACCGCCCTGGTGCTGACCGTCGCCAGTGCGCCCCTCGCCGCCCTCATCGACGGCGGCGGGCTCGGGGAGGGCCTGTTCACCGGCCTCACCCTGAACCGGCCGGTCATCAGCGTCACCTTCGGGGTGCTGGTGGCCGCGCTCGCCCTGTTCGCCGACTGGCTCGGCATGCTGGCTGAGATGTTCTTGCGACCCAAGGGAATGTGACCCGCGAATCCGAGGAGGAACTCCTATGCGCGGCTTTGCCGTCGCCACCGCCGTCGCCACCCTTGCGGTGCTGGCCACCGGCTGCACGCTGGAAGACGAATCCCCCACAGCCGAGACCGGAGCCGGTTCCATCGAGAAGATCGATGAGCTCAGCGGGGTCACGATCACGGTCGGGTCGAAGGAGTTCGACGAGCAGTTGGTGCTCGGACAGATCGCGATCCTCGCTCTGCAGGCCGCCGGTGCCGATCCGGTTGACGAGACGAACATCACCGGGACGGACGCGGTCCGTCGGTCGCTCACCACTGGACAGATCGACCTGTACTGGGAGTACACCGGCACCGCCTGGGTCTCCTTCCTGAAGCAGACCGAACGGGTGACCGACCCGGAGCAGCTGTTCGACAAGGTCAAGGCGCTCGACGCCGAGAACGGCGTCACCTGGTGGGCGCGCGCTCCGGGCAACGACACCTACGCCATCGCCGCCAACCGCGAGGCCGCCGAGGAACACGGCATCAAGACCATCTCGGACTACGCGGAGCTGGCGAACTCCAACCCGGAGGCGGCATCGACCTGCATGGGTCCGGAGTTCAACAGCCGTGACGACGGGCTTCCCGGCCTGGCCAAGATGTATGGCTTCAGCCTGCCCGACGCGCAGCGGCACGAGGTCAACGACGCCGTCGTCTACACCGAGGTCGGCTCGGGAGAGACCTGCGACTTCGGCTCGGTGGCGTCGACCGACGGTCGGATCCCCGCGCAGGACCTGGTGGTGTTGGAGGACGACAAGTCGTTCTTCCCGGTCTACAACCCGGCGATCACGATCCGCACCGAACTCGCGACGAAGTACCCCGGTCTCGAGGACGTCTTCACCCCGATCGCCGAGGCACTCGACGACAAGACGCTGCTCGCGCTGAACGAACAGGTCAGCGTCGAGGGCGCCGCGCCGGCGAAGGTCGCGGCCGACTGGCTGCGGGACGAGGGCTTCATCGGCTGAGGTCGCGGGCGACGGGGTCGAATACCGACAGCTCGTGGGCGAGCGCGTTCACCCGCGACGTCGGGGTGCGTCGCGTGCTCCGGGGGTCGGCACGACGGTGAGGGTCACGCCGGCGTCGCGGATACGGCGCTGCTCGGCGACCGGCAGCCCGTCGTCGGCGAGCACCAGGTCGAAATCGGTCAGCGGAGCCAGCGCGTAGAGGCCCTGGCGAACGAACTTCGTGTGGTCCACCAACAGGATCCGCCGCGACGCCGCGCTCATCATCGCCCGTTTCACCTGGATCGTGGCCTGGGACTGGTGGTAGCAGCGGCCCTGCGAGATCGCCGTCGTGGACAGGAACATGGTGTCCGCGCGCACCTTCGCCACGCCCTCCGCGGTGTAGAGCCCGAGGAACGCGTCGTAGGCCGGGAAGTACTCCCCGCCGAGACCGATCAGCGTGATGCCGGGCACGCCGGCCAGCATGGCGATCACCGGCTGGAAGTGCGTCACCACGGTCAGCGGGGCCCGATCGGCCAGCCGCTGCGCCAGGTGCAGGCACGTGGTGCTCTCGTCGACCATGACCGTCTCGCCCGGGGCGACCAGCTCGAGCGCGGCCGAGGCCAGCGCCCGCTTGCACTCGGTCATCGCCGCCATCCGTTGCGCCACGTCGCCGTGGAACACCGCCGACGGGACGCTGGTCGCGCCGCCGCGCACCTTCCGCAGCCAGCCCTCGGACTGCAGTGCGTCGAGGTCGCGGTGGATGGTCATGAGGCTGACGCCGAACTCCTCGGCCAGCGCGTCCGCCCGCAGGAACCCCGCACCGGCGACCCGCTCGCGCACGCGGTGGCGGCGTTGCGCGCGGATCGCGCCCCGGTCGTGGCCCATGACACCCCTAGCCCATGTTAGGAAATGTGAATTTATCACAGCAAGAGACCGCTGATCAGGGGTCTTCGCCGGGCCCTTAACGTGACAACCGGCCGACCCGTGATGGTTCGCCGGCTCGAGTTGCGCTCGACGCCCTCCGCCCGCTCTGCTGTCCCCACGGGTTGTCCGACCTCTGGGAGCGAGCATGGCCACGGTGGCTGTCGATGCCGGCACCTCGATGATCAAGGCGGTGGTGTTCGACGACACCGGCACCGAACTCGCCGTGGCCCGCAGTGCGACCGAGGTGCGCCGACCACACCCCGGCTGGGCCGAGCAGGACATGGCCGCGGTGTGGGCCGCGGTCGGCGCCGCCGTCCGGTCCGTACTGTCCGCAGTAGACGCAGAGGTCGCGCTCGTCGCGATCACCGCCCAGGGGGACGGCTGCTGGTTGGTCGACGCCGCCGGCGAGCCGACCGGGCCGGCGGTCCTGTGGTCGGACGGTCGTGCCGCGGACGTCGTGGCCGGCTGGCAGCGGGCCGGGGTCACCGAGCAGGCGTTCCGGATCAACGGTTCGCTCGCGTTCTCCGGCCTGCCGCACGCCATCCTCACCTGGCTCGCCGAGCACGACCCCGACCGCGTCGAACGGTCGGCCGCCGCCCTCTACTGCGGCGGCTGGCTGTTCTCCCGCTGCACCGGGCAGCTCGGCGTCGACCTGTCCGACGCGTCCGTGCCGTTCCTCGACCCGCGCACCCGCGCCTACTCCCCAGAGCTGCTGTCGCTGTACGGGCTGGACTGGGCCGCACGCCTGCTGCCCGAGGTCAGGCCGCCGGCCGCCCGGTCGGCGGCGCTCACGCCGCACGCGGCCGCGGAGCTCGGCCTGCCGGCGGGTCTACCGGTGGTGCTCGCGCCCTACGACGTGGCGTCCACCGCGCTCGGCGCCGGCGCGACCGACCCCGGCCAGGCCTGCACGATCCTCGGCACCACCCTGTGCACCGAGGTCGTGCGCGACCGGGTGGACACCTCCGGCGAGCCGGGCGGGCTGACCATCGTGCTCGACACCGGCACCGACGTCCTGCGCGCCTTTCCCACCCTGGCCGGCACGGAGGTGCTCGACTGGGCCGCCACCCTGCTCGGCCTGGACCACCCCAGCGACCTCGCCACGCTCGCCGAGCAGGCCGAACCGGGCGCACGCGGGCTGGCCTTCCTGCCGTACCTGTCGCCGGCCGGCGAGCGGGCGCCGTTCCTGAACGCACAGGCCAGGGGCACGTTCTGGGGCCTGTCGCTGGAACACGGCCGTGCCGAGGTCGCCAGGGCGGTGTTCGAGGGACTCTCGATGGTGGTCCGCGACTGCGTGGTCGCCACCGGGGCGAACACCACCGAGCTGCGGGTGTGCGGCGGCGGCGCGGGCAGCGCGATGTGGTGCCAGCTGATCGCCGACGTGGTCGGCGCGCCGACGGTCCGCACGGCCGACACGGAGGTCGGCGCGAAGGGCGCGATGCTCACCGGGCTGGTGGCCACCGGCGCCGAGTCGAGCGTCTCCGCCGCGGCCGGGCGCCACGTGCGCGTGCTGAGCTCGTGCGAGCCCGACCCCGGCCGGGCGCGGCGGTACACCGAGCAGTACGAGCGGTTCCGCCAGCTGCGCGAGATCGCCACGCCGGGGTGGGCGCTCCAGGCGGAAGGGCGAGCATGACGGCGGGTGGAGCGGAGGTGTGGCTCGGCATCGACGTCGGCACCCAGAGCGTGCGCTGCGTCGCGTCCGACCACAGTGGACGGGCGGTTGCCACCGGCACCGGCGCGCTGCGCGGCCGGCGCGAGGGTGTCCGGCACGAGCAGGACCCGGGGGACTGGTGGACCGCGCTGGTCACCGCGTGCCGGCAGGCGACCGCCGACCTCGGCGGCCGGCCGGTGCGGGGTGTCGCGCTGTGCGCCACGTCGGGCACGATCCTGCTCACCGACGCGGCCGGCGAGCCGCTCACCGCCGGCCTGATGTACGACGACGCGCGGGCGGTGGCCGAGGCGGACCGGGCGGTCGCCGGCGGCGCCGCGCTGTGGGACTCGCTCGGTTACCGGCCGCAGCCGTCGTGGGCGTTGCCCAAGCTGATGTGGCTGCTCACGAACACCCCCGACCGTCCGGCCGGGGCCCGGCTCGCGCACCAGGCCGACCACCTGACCGGGCGGCTCACCGGCACGCCGACCGCCGCCGACTCCAGCCACGCGCTCAAGACCGGCTACGACCTCGACGGCGAACGCTGGCCGGCCGACCTCCTCGCCGTGCTCGGCGTCCCGGACGGCGTGCTGCCCCCGGTCGTGCGACCCGGCACGCCGATCGGCACCGTCGCGGCGGACAGCCCCACCGGCCTTCCCGCCGGCACCCCGGTGGTCGCCGGCATGACCGACGGCTGTGCCGCCCTGCTCGGCGCCGGCACGCTCGAGGTGGGCTCGTGGAACACCGTGCTCGGCACCACGCTGGTGGTCAAGGGCGTCACCGCGCGGCGGCCGCACGACCCGCTCGGGGTCGTCTACTCCCACCGCGGCCCCGACGACACCTGGCTGCCGGGCGGCGCGTCCAGCGTCGGCGCCGGCGCGCTCACCGCGAGGTTCGGCGGCCGGGACCTCGCCGAGCTCGACGCGAGCTGCGCGCGGCGTCCGCACACGACGCTGTCGACCTACCCGCTGGTCTCGCCGGGCGAGCGGTTCCCGTTCGCCGCGGCCGACGCACACGCGATCACCGTCGGCGAGGCTCGCGACGAGGTCGACGGCTACGCCGCGATCCTGCGCGGGGTCGCGTTCACCGAGCGGCTGTGCCTGGACTACCTCGACCTGCTCGGTGCACCCGTCGGCGGCACGCTCAGTCTCACCGGCGGCGGCGCCAAAAGCCGCTACTGGTGCCAACTGCGTGCCGACACCCTCGGCCGCCAGGTGCGCGTGCCGCGCGGGGCCGACCCGGCGGCCGGGATGGCCCTGCTCGCCCGCGCGGCCGGGTCGTCGCTGGTCGCGGCCGCGCGCGACCTCGTGCGCGACCACGAGCTGATCGACCCGGACCCGGCTCAGCGCGACGTGCTGACCGAGGGGTACCTGGCCATGGTCGGCGCGCTGCACGACCGCGGCTGGCTGCCGGACGAGCTGGCCGTGCACGCGACGGCGAGGAGCAACCGTTGACCGACATCGTCCTGGTCCGGCACGGCGAGACCACCTGGCACGCCGAGAACCGCTACGCCGGTCGCACCGACGTGCCGCTGACCGACCACGGCCGGCGCCAGGCGGACCTGCTGGGGCGGTGGGCGGCCGGGGCTGGCCTCGCCGCGCTCCACACCTCGCCGCTGGGTCGCGCCAGGGAGACCGCGGCGCCGGCCGCCGCCGCGACCGGCCTCGCCCCCGTCGTCGACGAACGGCTGGTCGAACTGGACTTCGGCGCCGGCGAGGGACTCACCGGGGCGGAGATGACCGAGCGTTTCCCCGAGGCCCGCCGCGCCTTCGAGGCCGACCCGGTCCGCGACCACCTGCCCGGCGGCGAACACCCGGCCGCCGCGGCCGAGCGTGCCGCGTCCTGCCTGGCCGACCTCGTCGACGCCCACCGGGACGGCACCGTGCTCGTGGTCGCGCACTCGACCCTGAACCGCGTGCTGCTCTGCCACCTGCTCGGTCTGCCGCTGCGCCGCTACCGCGCGGTGTTCCCGGTGGTCGGCAACTGCGCGCTCACCACCGTCCGGTGGTCCGGTGCCGGCCCGGCCGCCCTGATCGAGCTCAACCGCCCGGCAACGCCATGAACGAGGAGTCTCCATGACCGTCCGCCTTCTCGCCGCCGGTGACCACTTCGTCCGCAGCGCACTGCTCGTCGACGCGCTGCGGGCGGAGATCGGCGCGGACGCCGACATCGCCACCGTGGACCTGCCGTGGCCGGTCGAGCCGTTCCGCCGCATCGCCGAGGTCGACGAGGCCTCCGGCGACGAGGACGAGCTGATCGCCGCGCTCGCCGGAGTACGTGTCTGCGTCACCCAGTTCGCCCCGCTGACCGAGCGGGTGTTGGCCGCCTGCCCCGAGCTCGAGCTGTTCGCCGTCGGACGCGGCGGTCCGGTCAACGTCAACCTCGCCGCGGCGCGCGCGCACGGCGTGACGGTGACCAACGCCCCCGGCCGCAACGCCGTCGCGACCGCCGAGCACACCGTCGCGATGATCCTCGCGGCGGCGCGGCGGATCCCGCACACGCACGGCGAGCTGCGGGACGGCGTCTGGCGCGGCGACTACTACCGGTACGACCAGGTCGGGATCGAGCTGTCCGGCGCCACCGTCGGGCTGGTCGGCTACGGCGCGATCGGCCGGCGGGTCGCCGGCATCCTCGCCGGGTTCGGCGCGCGTGTGCTGGTGCACGACCCCTACCTGCCCGACGGCGAGGACGTCGAGTCGGTGGACCTGGCGGAGCTGCTGGGTCGCTCCACCGTCGTGTCGCTGCACGCCAGGCTGACCGACGACAACCGCGGCATGATCGGCGCGGAGCAGATCGCACTGCTGCCGTCCGGCTCGATCCTGGTGAACTGTGCCCGGGGCGGGCTCATGGACTACGACGCCGCGTGCGACGCGCTCGACTCCGGGCACCTGTTCGCGGTGGCGACCGACGTGTTCCCGACCGAGCCGATGCCGCCGGACGCCCGGCCGCTGCGCACGCCGGGCTTCGTCGTCACCCCGCACCTGGCCGGCGCGAGCAGGCAGACCGCGCACAACGCCGCCCGCACCGTCGCCGCCGACGTCGCGCGGTTCCTGCGCGGCGAGCCGGTGGCCCACCCGGTCACCGGGTGAGCCACCGGTGGCGGGTCAGACCGCGGACGCGAACATGTGGGCGAAGTTCGCCTCGTAGGCGTCGTAGACCGACCGGACGTTGGTCTGGATCATCGCCTCGTCGTTGCGCCGCAACGAGGTGTGGTTCCAGTTGGGGCTGCCGGTGAACACCCACCGCGCGTCCCGCTCGCCGTCGAACTCCCCGTCCACCAGGAAGTACTTCGAGTGGATGCGTCCCGGCAGCGCGTCCGACACGCTGAGCTCGCGCAGTTGGATGCTCGGGTCGGCCGACAGCGTGTCCCGCACCTCGGGATCCATCAGACCGTGCACGATCGACACCGAGCAGCCCTGGCCGGACAGCTCGACCAGCCGCCGGGCGATCGCGATCCGGTAGGTGTCCCACTCGGACATTCCGATCCGGATGGTGGTGCCGCCACGGCAGCCGACCTGGTCGAGGATCTCCAGGACATGGTCGCCTTCGGCCCTGGGGAAGAAGTAGGACCGCACCATGCCGCCGCGCATGCCGGTGGTGGTCGTGCGGTAGTAGTCGTCGGTCGCGCGCTCGGCCGCCAGGTCCTCGAAGTAGGCGTCGTAGGCCCGGTAGAGCCGGGTGTTGCCGACCAGCGTGACGGCGTTGTTCCAGTAGGTCCGCGAGTTCAGGTCGGTGAAGTTGGCCGAGGACTGCACGACCACGTCGGACGCCCCGCCCGTGCGCGAGAACAGGTAGAACTTGTTGTGCTGGCCCTTGGTGCCGATGCAGGACGACGTGTTGCCCTCGGGTGAGACCCTGGAGCAGACGTGCAGCCACGACGCCCGGGTCTCGTCGGTGCCGAGCGCGGCACGCAGGGCCTCCGCCGCCGGCGTGGTGTCCTGCCAGCCGTCGAGCACGATCTGCACGTCCACGCCGCGCCGGTGGGCGGCGATCAGCTCGGTGGCGAAGTCGAGACCGGCGTCGCCGGAGACCACGAAATGGGCGATCCGGATCCGCGATCCGCTGGGAGCCTGGTGGACCAGGTCACAGATCCGCCGCACGATCGCGGTGCCGTCGCCGCCCACCGGGTCGTTGAACACCGCGCCGGTGCGCACGGGCGCGGTCGGGGCGTCCCGGCAGGGCCGTGCGCCCTCCTCGTCGGCCGCGGGCGCGGCC
>DATABL010000060.1:0-31088 GCA_036259595.1 Actinophytocola sp. | reverse complement strand
GCCGAGCTGGCCGCGGCCGCCGCGGAGGCCGGGCACCGGGTGCTGCGGGCCGAGCCGGGCACCGAGTACGCCAGCACCGACGGAACCGTCGTCCTCGACCTCGCCGACCCCGAGCACCACGCCCGCCTGTTGCGCGAGGCCGCCGCGCCGGGGGGTTCGCCCGTGGAGTCCACGGGGCCGCTGCGGATCGTGCACACCGCGGCCGCGACCGCCGCCCCGACCGCCACCGCCGACGATCCCGAGCCCGCGCTCGACGCCGGCTGCCACAGCCTGCTCCGGCTCGCCCAGGCGGTCGCGCGGGAGCTCCCGGACCGGGCGGTCGAGCTGGTCGCCGCCACCGCCGACGTGTTCGACGTGCTCGGCGGCGACGGACGCGACCCGGTCGGGGCCACCGTCGCCGGCACCTGCCGGGGCATCGACCAGGAGTACCCGCGGATCCGGTGCCGCACCGTCGACCTCGAGGCCCCCGCCGAGACCGCCCGGGCCGCGGCGGGGCAGCTGCTGCGCGAGGTCGAGCTGCTCGCCGCCGGTGCCGGCGAGCCGGACACCTGGCTCACCGCCTGGCGCCGCGGCCGCCGCTGGCTGCGGACGTTCACCGAGGTCGACCTGCCGTCCGTCGAACCGGAACGGGTGTGGCGTCCCGGCGGCAGCTACCTGGTCACCGGCGGCCTGCGCGGCCTCGGCCTGCTGCTCGCCACCCGGCTCGCGCCGCTGCGCCCGAAGCTCACCCTGGTCGGCCGGACCGAGCTGCCCGCCGAGGACGACTGGGACGCCTGGCTCGCCGAGCACGGCCACGACGACGAGGTCAGCGCGATCCTGCTGGCCGTGCGGGAGCTGCGGGCCGCCGGAGCCGAGGTGTTGCCGCTGACCGCCGACGTCACCTCGCCCGAGCAGGCCGAGCGGGCGGTCCGGACCGCCCGCGAGCGGTTCGGCACCCTGCACGGCGTGGTGCACGCCGCCGGGGTCCCCGGTGGCGGCCCGCCCCACGCGCGGACCAGGCAGCTGACCGCCGACGTGCTCGCGCCCAAGGTGCGCGGCACCCTGGCCGTCGCCGAGGCGTTGCGCGACGACCCGCCCGAGCTGCTGGTGCTCTACTCCTCGTCGGTCGGCGTGCTCGGCTGGCGCGGCGAGGGCGACCAGGCCGCGGCCAACGCGTTCCTGGACGCCTTCGCGGCCTCCGACGTGGTCACCGAGAAGGTCGCCCGGCGGGTGGTCTCGGTGGCCTGGGGACCGTGGCGGCGCGGGACCCGGTCGGAGCCGGACGACCCGTTCCTCGCCGAGCACCTGCGCCGGTACCGCGAGCGGTACGGCATCACCGACGACGAGGGCGTCGACGCGCTCACCCGGGTCGCCGCCGCCGGCCCGGCGCAGGTCGTGGTGCTGACCCAGCCGTTCGCCGAGGTGGCCGAGCGCGTCGGTGTGGTGGCCGGCGCCGAAGTCGGCCACGAGCCGGACGCGCCGGCCGGGCCGAAGCACCCCCGGCCCGACCTGCGCACGCCCTACCTCGCGCCGCGCACCGACACCGAGCGGCGGATCGCGGGGGTGTGGCAGGACTACCTGGGCATCGACGAGATCGGCGTGCACGACCCGTTCTTCGACATCGGCGGCACCTCGATGGTGGCCACCGCGGTGGTGGGCGGGCTCGGCCGGACCCTCGGTGTCGACCTGGGGCCGGCGAGCCTGTTCGACCACCCGACCGTGGCCGAGCTGGCCGCGCTGATCGACGGGACCGACTCGCCGCCCGAGCCGGAGCGCGCGGGCCGGGGCGGCCGCCGGCGCGACCGGCGATAGGGGAACGGCCATGGGACGGTTCGGGTCGATCGTGGCCGCCGGGTTCTTCCTCGGGCCGTCGGCCGCCGCGCCGATGGGGCTCGCGCTGGCTCTGCCGCCCGTGGTGGCACTGGTGGCCGTGCTCGTCGGCGTGATCGCGTCGTTCGTGGTGGCGTTGTTCCTGATGGAGTGGCTGCGCCGTTCCCGGGTCTGGCGCTGGCTCTCCCGCGCGCGGTCCAACCCCCGGCCGAGCCCGCGGCGGGAGAAGGCGGCACGGCGGGCGCGGGCGATCCTGCTCCGGTTCGGGCCGGTCGGTTTCGGGCTGTTCGGGCCCGCGCTGCTGGGCACCTGGGTCTCCGCGGTGCTCGGTTCCGTGCTCGGACTGGCCAGGTGGCGGCTGCTCACCTGGCTGGTCGCCGGCGCGACCGCGTGGACCGCGCTGCTGGTGCTGGCCGCGCACTCGCTGCTCGGGTTGCTCGGCTAGTTACCGCGCAGTGCAAAGGTTTCTGGAATATCTGTGGTTAGTGTTCGGAACAGGTTTTGTTGGCGCAAGGAATTCGGCTGGACAAAAGGATTTCGACATGGCTGGGAAGTGCCCGATCCACGAGAACCCGATGCCGTTCGACGCGCAGTTCTCCAGCGATCCGTACGGCTATTACGGCGAGAAGCACGCGGAGGGTCCCATCCACCGGGTGTGCATCCCGGGTGGTGACCCGGTGTGGCTGGTCACCGGGTACGACGAGGTCTACCAGCTCCTGCGGGACAAGCGACTGGCCCGACCGCGCCAGTACGCCAACGCGGACTACACGAACACCCGTGCCCTGGAAGGCGCCCCGGAGGCGCCGCTGGTCATGCAGGACCCGCCCGAGCACACCCGGGGCCGCCGGCTGGTGAACTACGCGTTCATCCCCAAGCGCATCGAGGCGCTGGTGCCGCGGATGCACGAGATCGTCGACGGCATGCTCGACCGCATCGCCGACGACGGCAAGGCGGACCTGATGGAGGCACTGGTGGTGCCGTTCCCCATCACGGTCATCGCCGACATCGTGGGCGTGCCGGACGAGGAGCGCGCGCAGTTCCAGGCCTGGGGCGACGCGCTGTTCAGCACCGCCCCGCCCGAGGTGGCGGCCAAGGCGTTCGGCGAGCTGACCGGCTTCATCGCCCGGCTCACCGAGGAACGGAGCGTCGAGCCGCAGGACGACCTGGTCAGCCTGATGCTCAACGGCACCCACAAGGACGGCGAGCCGGTCACCCAGCAGGAGGTCCGGCACCTGGCGACCATCCTGATCGCCGCGGGCTACGACACCACCGTCGGCTCGATCGCCGCCGGGCTGATCGGGCTGCTGAGCCGGCCGGAGAAGATGGCGGAGCTGCGGGCCGACCCGGGCCTGCTGCCGAGCGCGACCGAGGAGCTGTTGCGGCTCTACAGCTCGGTGCAGCGCGGGTTCCGCCGGTTCGCCACCGAGGAGATGGTCATCGGCGGCACGACGGTGTCCGCCGGCGACACCGTGTACCTGGGCATCGGCGCCGCCGACCGGGACCCCGGCCGGTTCGCCGACCCGCAGGAGATGGACTTCCACCGCGAGGACAACCAGCACATCGCGTTCGGTCGCGGCCCGCACGTGTGCCCGGCCTCGGAGCTGGCGCGCGTCGAGGTCCGGCTGGTGCTGGAGAAGGTCCTGACGCGCTTCCCGAACATCGAGCTGGCGGTACCCCCGGAGCACGTGGAGTGGCGCGAGTCGGACTTCATCCGCATGCCCACCAGCATCCCCGTGACCTTCTGAGCGCACGAGTCGAGTCGAGGAGCCACCATGTCGCAGCGGCCAGGGAGGCGCGGAGGGTCGGGTGCGGTGCTGCTCACCGCGTCCGGCGCGAGCTTCCTCGCGATGCTCGACTCGACGGTCACCAGTCTCGCCCTGCCCGCGCTGCTGCGGGACTTCCCGGGCGCGTCGCTGCCCGGCCTGTCCTGGGTGATCAGCGCCTACGCGGTGGCGTTCGCCGCGCTGCTCGCGCCGGCCGGCCGCCTGGCCGACGCGCTGGGGCGGCGCCGGGTGTTCGTCGCCGGGGTGGTGGTGTTCACCGTGGCCTCGCTGCTGTGCGCGGTCGCGCCGAACCTGGAGCTCCTGGTCGCGTGCCGGGTCCTGCAGGGCATCGGCGCCGGCGCGATGATGCCGACGTCGCTGGCGATCCTGCTGCACGACTGCCCGCCGGAGCGGCGGATGCTCTCCATCGGACTGTGGAGCGCGGCCGGCGCGCTCGCCGCCGCGGTCGGGCCCGGTTTCGGCGGGCTGCTGGTCCACCTGCTGGGCTGGCCGGCCGTGTTCCTGGTCAACCTGCCGTTCGGGGTGCTGTTCGTGGTGGCGGCGCTGCGGCTGCTCGAGCCGTCCGAGCGGTCCGCGGCGCGCGGGCTGCCGGACCCGCTCGGCGCGCTGCTGCTGGCCGTCGGCATCGGTGCGGCGACCCTCGGCGTCACGACCGCCGAGACGTGGGGCTGGACCGATCCCAGGACCCTGTTCAGCCTGGCGACCGGCGTGCTCGCCGTCGTCGCGGCCCTGCGCCGCTCCGCCCGGCACCCGGTGCCGGCGGTCGACACCGGCCTGTTCGCCGACCGGACCTTCGCCGCGGCGAACGTGGTCGCCCTGCTGTACGGGGTCGCGCAGTTCGCCTGGCTGCTCGCCTGCGTGCTGTTCCTCACCGACCGCTGGGGCTACACCGAGCTGGAGGCCGGACTCGCGCAGACCCCCGGCGCGGTGATGGCCGCGGTCGGCGCGGTCGTCATGGGCAAGGTCGCGGCGCGGTTCGGCGGCCCCCGGTTCGCCATCCTGTTCGGCCTCGCCGCCAACTCGGTGAGCGGGGTCTGGCTGCTGGTCGCCCTGTCCGACGAGCCGGCCTTCCTCACCCTGTGGCTGCCGGTCAGCATCATCGGCGGCGCCGGAATGGGCGCGGCGATCATGGGCACCTCGACCGCCGCGGCGATGTCGGTGCCGCCGTCCCGGTTCGCCAGCGGATCGGCGATCGTCACCACCGCGCGGACCTTCGGCCAGGCTCTCGGGGTCGCGGCCCTGGCGGTCATCCTGCACGCCGGCGCCGGACCGGACGGCGTCGCGGACACCCCGACCTACGTCACCGTCTTCGTGTTCAGCACGGTCCTCATGGCCGTGTCGGTCGTCGTCACCGTCGCGCGGATCAGGACCGGTCCGCCACGGCAGCCCGGCTCCGGACGACCCGCGGGGGCCGGCGAGCGGACCGACGAAGTCCACCCAGCCAACACGTGAACCGATTGCGAGGACAGGAATGTCCATCGGAGTTCTCGGCACGGGCAGCTACCTGCCGGACGACGAGATCACGAACGACCAGATCGCCGCGCGGGTCCCGGACATCAGTGCCGAGTGGATCGTCAGCAGGACCGCGATCCGCACCCGCCGCTTCGCCGCCCCCGGCGAGGCGACCTCGGACCTCGCCGCGCACGCGGCCCGCGCCGCGCTCGCGCACGCGGGCATCGCGGTCGAGCGGCTCGACTACCTCATCGTCGCCACCTCCACCGGCGACCACCCGCAGCCGCCGACCTCGTGCCTGGTGCAGAGCCTCATCGGCGCGTTCGACGCGGCCTGCTTCGACGTGAACGCGGTGTGCGCCGGGTTCGTGCACGGCCTCGCGCTGGCGCGGAGCCTGGTGGCGGTGCGGCCGGGCAGCCACGCGCTGGTGGTGGCCGCCGACGTCTACTCGCGCATCGTCGACCCCACCAACCGCGGCACCGCGGTGCTGTTCGGCGACGGGGCGGGCGCGGCGGTGGTCGGGCCGGTGCCCGCCGACCGCGGGGTCGTGGACGTCGAGCTCGCCAGCCGAGGCGACGCCAGCGAGCTGATCCGGGTCGCGGCCGGCGGCAGCCGCCTGCCCGCGTCGGCCGCCACCGTCGCCGACGGCGACCACTTCTTCCGGATGCGGGGCCGCGGCGTCAGCGACATCGTGCTGCACGAGGTGCCGCCGTTCGTGGACAAGCTGCTGGCGAACGCCGGGGTGAGCGCGGCCGACATCGACCACGTCGTGCCGCACCAGGCCAACGGCGTGCTGCTGGACGAGCTGGTGCGGCGGTGCGGGCTCACCGGCGCGCACACCCACCGCACGGTGGAGAGGTACGGCAACGTGGGCAGTGCCTCGGTGCCGGTGACGCTCGACGAGGCGAACCGCTCCGGTCACCTGACCGACGGCGACCTCGTCCTGCTCGTGGGTTTCGGCGGCGGCATCTCCCTCGGCGCGTGCCTGATGCGCTGGGCCGCGCCGGTGGGGAAGTGATCGGGATGAAAGGGATGCACGGGATCTCGCGGGTCGGTGTCGTCGGCTGCGGCGTGATGGGCGCCGGCGTCGCCGAGATCTGCGCCCGAGCCGGTCTCGACGTGCTCGTCGCGGTGTCGCGGCCCTCGTCGGTCGCGGCCGGCCGCGCGCGGCTGACCGGGTCGCTGGATCGTGCGGCCGGCAAGGGAAAGCTCACCGAGGGCGAACGGGACGCCGCGCTCGCGCGGGTGACGTTCACCGCCGACCTCGCCGACTTCGCCGACCGCCAGCTCGTGGTGGAGGCGGTGCCCGAGCGGGAGTCGGCGAAGCTCGACGTGTTCTCGGTGCTGGACAAGGTGGTGACCGACCAGGACGCGATCCTCGGCTCCAACACCTCGTCGCTGCCGATCGTCCAGCTCGCCCGGGTCACCGATCGGCCGGGCATGGTGGTCGGCACCCACTTCTTCAACCCGGCGCCGGTGCTGCCGCTGGTGGAGGTGGTCGGCTCGGTGCTGACCGAGGAGCGGACCGTGGCCGCGACCGAGGCGTTCGTCACCGACGTGCTCGGCAAGCAGGTCGTGCGGGCCAAGGACCGCGCCGGGTTCGTGGTGAACGCGCTGCTGATCCCGTACCTGATGGCCGCGGTGCGGATGCTGGAGTCCGGGACCGCGTCGATGGCCGACATCGACAAGGCGATGGTGCTCGGCTGCGCGCACCCGATGGGACCGCTGCGCCTGATCGACCTGATCGGGCTGGACACCGTCGTGGCGATCGGCGAGTCGCTGTACACGGAGTTCCGCGAGCAGCACTACTCCCCGCCTCCGCTGCTGGCCCGGATGGTCGCCGGCGGACTGCTCGGCAAGAAGGCCGGGCGCGGTTTCTACGACTACCCGACGGCCGCGCCGGTCGCCGGACTGGAGGGCAGGGCGGCATGAACGTCACCGACTTCGCCGACTACCGGCTCACCATGCGTGCCGGCGTCCACCCGGCCCGTCCTCCCCGCACACCACACGAACCCGAGAAGGGCACCCCCATGACGACCACCATGATCGCCGACGACATCCTCACGCCCGGTCCGCCCCGGGTCGAGGAGGTCAGCGACGGCATCTACGCCTACATCCAGCCCGACGGCACGTGGTGGATCAACAACGCGGGCTTCCTGGTCGGGGAGCGCGGCGTGGTCAGCGTGGACACCTGCTCGACCGTGCGCCGCACCCGCGCCTACCTCGACGCGATCCGCTCGGTCACCGACCAGCCGGTGCGGATGGTGGTCAACACCCACCACCACGGCGACCACACGTTCGGCAACTTCCTGTTCGAGCAGGCGACGATCGTGGCCCACGAGGACATCCGCGCCAACATCGCCATGCTCGGCGGCCCGCGCTCCGCTCCGTTCTGGACGGACGTGGACTGGGGCGACGTGCGACTGGAGCCGCCGTTCCTCACCTACCGGGACGGGGTCACCGTCTGGGTCGACGACCTGCGCTGCGAGGTCCGGCACGTCGGCGCCGTCGCGCACACCAACAACGACTCGATCGTCTGGGTGCCCGACCGCAAGGTGCTGTTCGCCGGCGACCTGCTGTTCAACGGTGGCACGCCGTTCGTGATGCAGGGCTCGGTCGCCGGGCTGATCCACGTGCTCACCGACGTGATCGCCCCGCTCGGCGCGGAGACCATCGTGCCGGGCCACGGTCCGGTCACCGGCCCGGACCTGATCGACACCACGGTCGGCTACCTGCGCTTCGTCCAGCGGACCGCGCGGGACGGGCTGGCCGCCGGGCTGAGCCCGCTGGAGGCCGCGCGCCAGGTCGACCTGGGTGAGTTCGCCGAGCTCAAGGACTCCGAGCGTCTGGTCGCCAACCTGCGCCGCGCCTACGCCGAGGAGGAAGGCGGCCAGATGGACGTGCTGGCCGCGCTCCAGGACATGGTCACCTTCAACGGCGGCAAGCCGCTCACCACCCACGCCTGACCCGAAGGGGCCACATGAACCTCCGCCGAGAGACGAACGTCCACGAGCTGTTCGCCGCCCGTGCGGCGGCGCGGCCCGACAGCGTCGCGGCAGTGTCCGCGGACCAGCGGATCAGCTACGCCGAGCTGGACGCGCGCGCCAACCAGCTCGCGCACCTCCTGCGGGACCGCGGCGCGGAGCCGGACGCGGTGGTCATGGTCCACCTGGAACGGTCGATCGACACCCTGGTGAGCCTGCTCGCCATCCTCAAGGCGGGCGCGGCGTACCTGCCGGTGGAGCCCGGCGCGCCGGCCGGCCGCATCGCCGCGTTCGTCGAGCAGACCCGGTGCGCCACGGTCATCGCCCACGACCACGCGCGCTTCGCCGGCCTGCCGGTCCGGGTGCTGGCACCCACCGCGGGCGCGGACGCCGGCCGCCCGGTCACACCGCCGGAGGTCGAGGTGGACGCCGCGCACGCCGCGTACGTCATCTACACCTCCGGCTCCACCGGCGCGCCCAAGGGGGTGGTGGTCGAGCACGGCTCGCTGAGCTACCTGTGCGGCGAGCTGGTCCGGCGGTACGCCATCCGCGCGGAGGACCGGGTGCTGCAGTTCGGCGCGCTGTCGTTCGACACCTCGATCGAGCAGATCCTGGTCGCGCTGCTCGGCGGGGCGACGCTCGTCCTGCCGGAGACCAGCTGGGCGCCGAGCGAGCTGCCCGAGCGGCTGCGCCACCACGGCGTCACGGTGATGGACCTGACCCCGGCCTACTGGCGCCGGTTCCTCGCCGAGCTGGACCGGCGGCCGGTGGACCTTCCGGTGCGGCTGGTGGTCGTCGGCGGCGAGGCGGTACGGGCCGAGGACTGCCGCACCGCGCTCGCGCTGCTGCCCGGCGTGCGGCTGCTCAACGCCTACGGCCTGACCGAGACCACGATCACCTCGTGCGTGATGGAGCTGACCGAGGAGGCACTGCCGGCGCTCGGTCCGGCACCGGTCGGCCAGCCGCTGCCGGGGACGTTCGTCTACGTGCTCGACGAGCGGCTGCGGCCGGTGGAACGCGGCCGGCGCGGCGAGGTCTACCTCGGCGGCCGAGGGGTGGCCCGCGGCTACGTCGCCGACGACGCGCGCGCCGATGCCCGTTTCCTGCCCGACCGGTTCGCCCGGTTGCCCGGCGCGCGGATGTACCGGACCGGCGACGTCGGCGGCTGGACCGCGGACGGGAACCTGGAGATCGTCGGCCGTGCCGACCGGCAGCTCAAGATCCGCGGCTTCCGGGTCGAGCCCGGCGAGGTCGAGGCGGCGCTGGCCGCGCACGAGTCGGTCGCCGACGTCGCGGTGACCGGCTACGAGCGTGGCGGGCAGCTGCTGCTGGCCGCCTACTACACCGTGCCGCCCGGCGCCGCGACCCGCCCGGACGGCCGGGAGCTGCGCGAGTTCGGCGCCCGCCACCTGCCCGACTACCTGGTGCCCACGGCGTTCGTGGAGCTTCCCGAGCTGCCACTGAGCCCCACCGGGAAGGTCGACCTGAACGCGCTGCCCGAGCCGGACGCGGCCGAGCCGGCCCGCCCCGAGGGGGTCGGCGACCCGTCGACGGTGAGCCTGCTGGAGCGTGGCGTCGCCCGGCTGTGGCGGCAGGTGCTCGGCGTGGACCGGGTCGATCCGGGAGACAACTTCTTCGCCCTCGGCGGCAACTCGATGCTGGCCGCGGAGCTGTTGGCCAAGGTGCGCGGCACGTTCGGCGTGCTGATCACCCAGGTGCGCCCGCTGATCCGGCTGCTGCTGGAGGACGCCACGCTGCGCGGCTTCGCGCACGCCGTCCAGTCGGCGAGGGCCGGAACCCTGCCCGGTGACGACACCCGCGCACCGGTGGACTTCGCCGCCGAGGCCGAGCTGGACGTGCCGATCCCGGACACGGTGGCCGACCCGCCGCGCTGGCGCGACCCCGAGCACGTCCTGCTCACCGGGGCGACCGGCTTCCTCGGCGTCTACCTGCTGCGCGAACTGCTGACCAGCACCCGTGCCGCCGTGCACTGCCTGGTCCGGGCCGACGACCGCGACCAGGCGCTGGACCGCCTGCAGGCCAACGCGCGGCACTACTTCGGCGACGACCTGGCCGAGTACCGGTTGGCCGGCCGGATCGTGCCGGTCGTCGGCGACCTGGCCGAGCCGGGCCTCGGCCTGCCGGAGGCCGACTTCGACGAGCTGGCGCGCACCGTCGACGTCATCCACCACCCCGGCGGACGGGTCAACTTCATCTACCCCTACTCGCACATGCGCCCGGCCAACGTCGCCGGCACCCGCGAGATCATCCGCATGGCGGCCCGGTACCGCAACATCCCCATCCACTACACCTCCACGATGGCCGTGATCGCCGGGTTCGGCACCGCCGGCGTGCGGGAGGTGTCCGAGGACACCCCGCTCGCCCACGCCGACCACCTGTCGGTGGGCTACGTGGAGAGCAAGTACGTCGCCGAGGCGCTGCTGCTGGGCGCGGCCGCCCGGGGTCTGCCGGTGGCGGTCTACCGTGCCGCGGACATCTCCGGCGACCAGGTCACCGGCGCCTGGAACACCGCGACCGAGATGTGCGCGATGAAGAAGTTCGTCGTCGACACCGGCGCCGTCCCGGTCGCCGAGCTGCCGCTGGACTACACCCCGGTGGACTGCTTCGCCGCCGCGGTGGCGCACATCGCCGCGACCCGGCTGCCCGCCGGCGAGGTCTACCACCTCACCAACCCGGGCAAGGTGAACATCGAACTGCTGGCCGACCGGCTCCGCGCGCGGGGTCACCGGATCCGCGCGGTGTCCTGGGCCGACTGGCTGGAGGAGATGGTCCGGGTCGCCGTCGAGCAGCCCGAGCACCCGATGACCCCGTTCGCCCCGCTGTTCATCGACCGCTGCGCCACGGGTCGGATGAGCGTCGCCGAGATGTACCTCGAGACCACGTTCCCGTACTTCACCCGCACCAACGTCGAGCGGGCACTGGCCGGCAGCGGGATCGAGATCCCCCCGGTCGACACCGCCATGCTCGACCGCTACATCGACTACCTGACCGACATCGAGTTCCTGCGGGCCGCGTGATGAACCCGCACCCGTTCGCCTCGCTCGACCTGACCGCGGCCCCCGCCGCCGGACCGGTCGCCTTCCACGACGACCTCACCCCGGACACCCTGCTCGCCGCCTACCGGCACGGGCTGTACCCGTTCCCGGCCGCCACCGAGGAGCAGCGCCTGCTGCACGAGATCACCGCCGAGGACCAGGTCGACGCCGGGCGGGTGCGGGTGTTCGGCGGCACCGACCCGTACGCGGTCGCCTGGTGCTCGCCCGATCCGCGCCCGGTCATCCACGCCGACCAGGTCCGCATCCAGCGCAGCCTGCGCAAGCAGCTGCGCAACAAGGTCGACTGGACCACCACGCTCGACGCGTGCTTCGACCGCGTGGTCGAGCACTGCCGCGCCGGCCGGGAGCCGCGGTGGCTGACCGACCGGCTGGTGGCCGGGCTGCGCCGGCTGCACGGGTCCGGCCACGCGCACAGCGTCGAGGTCTGGGACGGCGACGAGCTGGTCGGCGGCACGTTCGGCGTGCGCGTCGGCGGCGTCTTCAGCGCCGACTCCCAGTTCACCCTGCGCAGCGGCGCGGGGAAGGTCGCGGTCGCCGACCTGGTACGCCGGGTCGGCGAGAGCGGCGGGGTCGCGGTCGACGTGCAGCACGACGGCGCCCACGCCCAGCTCATCGGCGCGGTCGGCGTCTCCCGACCGGCGTACCTGGAGCTGCTGCGCGCCCACCGCGACGACCCCGGCGCCATGCCGGGCGACCCGGCGCCCGCCCGCGAGCTGGCCGCGTGACCAGGAGGTCCCCATGACCACGACCGAGACCGGCCTGCGCGCCGCCACCCTCGCCGAGCGGCCCGACCTGGAGACCGCCATGCTCACCATGGAGGCGTCCTGGCCGGCCTACATCCGCCCCGACCCGGTCCTCGTGCACTGGGCCTTCGAGCACCACGCCCGCCACCAGCTCGTCGTGCTCGACGGCGACCGGGTCGTGGCCAGGGCCGCGGGCGTCCCGATCTCCTGGGACGGCGACCCGGCCACCCTGCCCGACACCGGCTGGGACGAGGTGCTGCGGCAGAGCCTGACCGACACCTACACCGGTGCCGACCTCACCGCGCTCTGCGCGCTGGAGGTGGCGGTGGTGCCCGGCATGCGGGCGCGGAACCTGTCCGGCGCCACCCTCGCCGCGCTCGCCGCGAACGCGCGCCGCGCCGGCCTCGCCGACGTGGTGGTGCCGGTCCGGCCGAGCCACAAGCACACCGCGCCGCACGTGCCGATGACCGAGTACGTGGCCCGCGTCCGCCCCGACGGCCTGCCGAGCGACCCCTGGCTGCGGGTGCACGTGCGGGAGGGCGGACAGATCCTCAAGGTCTGCCCGGTGTCCATGACGATCTCCGGCAGCCTCGCCCAGTGGCGGGAGTGGACCGGCCTGCCGTTCGACACCACCGGCCCGGTCGTGGTGCCGGGGGCGTTGACGCCGGTCGAGGCCAGCGTCGAACACGACCGCGCCGTCTACGTCGAGCCCAACGTCTGGGTCCGGCACCGGCTGTCCCACCGATCGGAAAGGTGATCCAGATGACCAGCACGCTCCCGGCCGACCAGGCGGCGAAGGCGCGCGACCGCGCCGCGCTGATCGAGATGATCGGCGGCTACATGTCCGCGCACGCGCTCGGCCTCGCGGCGGAGCTGCGCCTCGCCGACCACATCGGCGACGGCGAGCGCACCAGCGCCGAGCTGGCCGAGGCCACCGGGACGCACGAGCCGTCGCTGCGCCGGATGCTGCGCCTGCTGGCGGCCGTGGGCATCACCACCGAGCCCCGCCCCGGCAGCTTCGGCCTGACCGGGGTCGGCGCCCAGCTGCGCGCCGACTCCCCGGACTCGCTGTACGCGTTCACCCGGATGTTCTGCCACGAGTCGCACTTCACCGCGTGGCTCGGCCTGGCGCACAGCGTGCGCACGGGCGAGGCCGGCTGGGACCACGTGTTCGGCAAGAACATCTACGCCTACCTCGCCGACAACCCGGAGCTGTCCGCGCTGTTCAACCAGGCGATGAGCCAGGAGGCGCGGCTGTCGGCCGACCAGATCGCCGCGGCGTACGACTTCTCCGGCGTCTCGTCCGTGGTGGACGTCGGCGGTGGCGACGGCACGCTGCTCTCGGCGATCCTGCGCGCCAACCCGCACCTGAACGGGATCGTGCTGGACAGCCCGAGCGGGGTGGCGCAGGCCGCCGGCGTGCTCGCCGAGGCGGGGGTGGCCGACCGCGCCGAGGCCGTCGCGGGCGACTTCTTCGCGTCGGTGCCGGGCGAGAAGGACCTCTACCTCATCAAGAGCGTGTTCCAGGACTGGGACGACGAGCCGGCCACCGCGCTGCTGCGCACGGTCCGGGCACACATGCCGGCCACGGCGACGCTGCTGATCGTCGGCTCGATCCTGCCGGAGACCGCGGCGCCGGGGGAGCCGATCATGTTCTTCACCGACCTGAACATGCTCGTCAACTCCGGCGGCCGGGAGCGCACCGAGAGCCACTTCCGCCGGCTGCTCGCCGAGACCGGCTTCACCGTGGAGTCGGTGGCGCTGCGGGCGGCCGGCCCGCTGTCGGTGATCCGCGCCGTACCGTCCTGAGCGGACGGAAAGGGCCGGTCGAGCATCAGCCGCTCGACCGGCCCTTTTCCTGTCGTCTCAGGCGACCTCGCGGCGCAGGTTCTCCCGTTGTGCCGGGCCGGCGGTGGGCTCGGCGATCCACGGCCCCTCGATCGACGGGTCCAGCACGCCGTCCTCCAGCCAGGTGTACCGGTCGTCGAGCACCCGCGCGGCCACCGCGCGGTCGGGCTCGTCGGTGTTGTGCCACAGGCGGTCGAACAGTTCGGTGACCCGCCGGCCCGCCTGCCGGCAGAACGCGTCGGCCAGCTCGGCGGCCGGCTCGGCCTGGTCGGTCCTGGATCGGGCGTACACGCACGCCGCGCTCATCGCGTACAACTCGGCGCCGACGTCCACCAGCCGCCCGACGAACAACTGGTGCTCCTCGACCGCGTCGCCCCAGCGGGACCGCCCGCGCGCCGCCTGCGCGGCCAGCCGGCGCGCGGCGCGCTCGACGAACCGCAGGTGCCGCGCGAGCACCCCGAACTCGCCGAAGCCGCCGGCCCCCGCCCGGTCCACCGCGAGCTGGAGCAGGCCGCGGGCGTACCACGCGCCCACCCGCGTCGCGCCGGCGATGTCGGGCCCGGGATCGGTCCCGGTTCCGCTCGGCCACAGCACCTCCTGGGCGAGGAAGACCCGCAGCACCTCGCTGGAGCTGTCGAAGATCCGTCCGACCCGCAGGTCCCGCAGGAGCTGCTCGACCGGGACCCCGCGTTCCCCGCGGGCCGCGGCCGACTCGGCGGTCTCGTAGCCCCGCCCACCGCGGACCTGCACCAGCTCGTCGGCGACCCGCCAGGCCTGCTCGCTGGCGTACAGCTTGGCCAGCTCCGCCTCCACCCGGATGTCCGCGCCGGCATCGGCGTGCCGCCCGGACACCTCGACCATCGCCTCCAGCGCGAACGCGGTCGCCGCGATGAACGAGACCTTCGCGGCCACCGCCTCGTGCTCGCCGATCGGCCGCCCCCACTGCACCCGCACCCGCGACCACTCGCGGGCGATCTTCAGGCTCCACTTGGCCGCGGCCGCGCAGACCGCCGGCAGCGACAGCCGGCCGGTGTCCTGCGCGGCGAGCGCGACCTCGAGGCCCTCGCCCTCCGCGCCGATCCGGTGGCCGGCCGGCACCGTCACCTCGTGCAGGCGGATGACCCCGTTCTCCAGGCCGCGCAGGCCGAGGAAGGCCCCGCGGTGCTCCACGGTGACCCCCTCGGCGCCGGCCTCGACGACGAACGCGGTCAGGCCCCTGCCCGGCACCTCGGCCAGCACCACCAGCAGGTCGGCGAGCACCCCGTTGGTGGTCCACGACTTGAGCCCGGTGAGGGTGTAGCCGGACCCGTCCGGGTGCGGGACGGCGGTCGTCCGCACCCGGAACGGGTCGTTGCCGACCTCCGGCTCGGTGAGGGCGAACGCGGAGATCTCCCGCACGCACCGGGGCAGCAGCTCGCGTTTCTGCTCCTCGGTGCCGAACAGCCGGACCGGCTGCGGCAGCCCGATGGCCTGGTGCGCGGCGAGCAGCTCGCCGAGGGCGGGGTGGGTGCTGCTGACGGTCATCAACGCCCGGTGGTAGCAGGTGCCGGGCAGGCCGAGCCCGCCGAACTCGCGCGGCAGTTTGACGCTGAAGGCGCCGAGGTCCTTGAGCCCGGTGATCACCTCGTCGGGGATCCTGGCCTCGCGTTCGATCAGCCGGCTGTCGACCTTCTCCGCGCAGAAGGTGCGCAACCGGGCGAGGAACGCCTCGCTGTCGGCGTCGAGCCGGTGCGTGCCCCGTCCCGGCAGCGGGTCGAGCAGGTCGAGCCGCAGCCGCCCGGCGAACAGCTCGCGACCGAAACCGGCCCGGTCCCCGGCGCACAGTTCCGCCTCCCCGGATTTATCCCTGTTGGTCGCGTTGGACGGTGCGTGTTCGGCCTGGTCACGTACTTGTGGCTGGTTTGCGTCACGTTCCCCTGAGGTGACGGTTCCGGAGGTTGATAGAAGGTGCCTCATGTCGCGTCCGCCTTGACCGGACTCGGTGGGTGCAGCGGACATGATCTCTTTCCCTTCGCGAGGGCCACGTGCCTGTCGTGTGGTCGCGTCTCGCAGCGTCGCAACGCCGTCTTGCGCCCAGGTCGCATCGGCCTCGCCCGCCGCTCGCACGGCTGGACAACCGCGCGAACGTGTTGCTGGATAAGAAAATGGACAACGAGACAGCGCGTCTGGTCGAGCGGTCGCGGCGGGAGATCGCCGCCCAGGAGTCCGAGAACCGTTTCCTGCGCCTGCTCGAGGCGGGCGAGGTGCCGGCCGAGCGGCTCGGCTGGCTTGCCGGGGAGCTGGTCCGGCTCGTGCGCAGCGACCAGCGCAGCTTCGCGCTGCTCGCGTCCCGCTTCCCGTCTCCGCCGGCCGGTGAGCTGTTCCTCGCGATGGCCGGCGGCGAGGCCGAGGCCCTGCGGCTGTTGGGTGTCTTCGCGGCCGAGGTGGGCATGGGGGAGCGGGAGCTGGCGGCCTACGAGCCGCGCGCGCTGACCCAGGCCTACCCCGCGTTCCTGACCCAGGTCGCGCTGTGGGGCTCGTCCGGCGCCGCCGCGCTGGCGCTGCTGGCGAACGCGGCGGAGTCCGGCGCGACCTACACGCGGGTCGCCGACGCGCTGCGGTCCCGGTACGGGCTGACCGAGGAGTCCGTCGCGCACTTCCGGTACTTCGCCGAGACCCCCCAGGAGCTGCTCGACCAGGCCGCGGCGGTCGTCGCCGCCGGCCGCGCGTGCGGCGAGGACTCCGACGAGGCCGTGCGCACGGCCCGGATCGTGCACGCCCTGGAGGCGACGTTCTGGACGGCGATGGCCGAGGGTCTCGGCTGAGGGAGGAGCCGGGTCAGCCCGCGAGCGGCGCCTCGACCCGGCGGTCGATCCGGTCCTGCTCCCACGTGCTGGTGTCGACCAGCCACCACCGGTCGACCTCGACCACGTACAGCCGGTGGTCGGCGGGCGGCAGCAGCGCGGCCGGCGGCAGCGTCCACCTCGTCCGCGCGTCCGGGTCCGGCAGCACGGCGTCGTAGAAGGTGGCGTGGTACCGGTCGACCTCGGCCGCGGTCAGCTCCCGGCAGGTGCCGCTGAACTGCGCGCCGTCCACGTCCAGCAGGGACGTCCCGGTCACGAACAGCGAGCCGCCGACCCGTGGCCGCTCGGCGACGTGCCGGCTGTGCCGCGAGCACGTCGCCGAACCGAACAGGAAGCGCGGCGGGTCGTCGAGCCAGGCGTACTGCAGCACCGCCGACCACGGCGTGCCGTCGGCGTCGGCGGTGGCGAGGGTCAGGTAGCCCGCCTCGGCCAGCAGCCGCCTGGTCCGGGCACCCAGGTCCTGGGCGCACTGGTCCGCCGCTCCGGAATCAACCCTGTGGGTCGCGGTGGGCGGTGCGGGTTCGGCCCGGTCACGTGCTTGTGGCTGGGTTGCGTCACGGTCCCCTTGTCTCATGCCGCGTCGGCCACCCGGTGCCGCAGCAGGACGGGCAGTGCCGCGATGTCGTTGGCGATGAACGAGTGCAGCGGCTGGACGTCCGCCGGCGCGACCGCGAGCGCGAGGTCGGGGAAGCGTTCGAACAGCGCGGGCACGGCCACCGCGGCCTCCAGCCGCGCCAGCCGCGCGCCCGGGCAGAAGTGCGGGCCGGCGCCGAACGCGATGTGCTCCTTGTCCGCGCGGTCGATGTCGAACTCGCCGGGGTCGTCGTGCACCGCGGGGTCGCGGCCGTGCGCCAGGTAGTTGATCAGGATGGCGTCGCCGGCCCGGATCACCACGCCCTCGCCGAGGTCGATGTCCTCCTTGGCCCAGCGCATCGGCAGGGACGCCACCGGGCAGTGCACCCGCAGCGACTCCTCGACCGCGTCCGGCCAGCGGCTCGGGTCGGCGCGCAGGACGTCGAGCTGGTCGGGGTGGGCCAGCAGTTCGCGCACGGTGTGGTCGATCAGCGACACCGTGGTCTGGCTGCCGCCGCCGATCAGCAGCAGGAGCATGTCGACCAGCTCCTGTTCGGACAGCGGCGCCTCGCCCTCGACGCGGGCGGCGAGCAGGAAGCTGGTCAGGTCGTCGGCCGGCTCCCGGCGTTTGGTGTCGATGAGCACGCGCATCGCGACGTTCATGTCGGTGAAGACCGCGGCCGACTCCTCCGCCGGCACGTTGTCGGTGTTCAGCACCACCCGCAGGATCCGCAGCACCTCCGGCCGCAGGTCGTCCGGGACGCCGAACAGGTCGCAGATCATCCGCGTCGGCAGCTGCTGGGAGTAGGCGGTGTGCAGGTCCACCGGTTCGTCGGCCGGCCGGGACGTCAGGTCGTCGAGCAGGCTCGCGGTGATCTTCTCGAGGTGCGGCCGCATCGCGTCGATCCGCTTCGGCGTGAGCGCGGGCGCGACCAGCTTGCGTAGCCGCTGGTGCTCCCGTCCCTCGGCGGTGGACATCGACGCCACGTCCACCCACGGCGACAGCCAGGGCACCTCGCCCGGCACGTAGTCGGGGACGTTGTTCCGCAGGTTCCGGGAGACCCCCGGGTGCGTCAGCAGCCGCCGGACGACGTCGCCGCGGGTCACCGACCACGCGGAGAACCCCTCCAGCGCCACCGGCACCGCCGGCCCGGCCGCGCGCAGCTCGTCCATCTGTGCGTAGAGGCACTTCCCGCCCCTGCTGTCCAGTGTGGTGTCGGGGTTCCCGCTGAAGCCGATCATGCTGCGTCTCCGGTTCGGTGGGCGTGGGCTCGACACCCAGAAGCTACCGCCGGAACAGCCGGGAAAACGCGGGTGGAGCAGGGCTCCAGTGCCGTTGCGCGTCCGGCGCGACCGGAACGCGACTCCACAGTGGAGGGTGCTCAGTCCTCGAAGTCACCGACGGCCTTGCGGACCTTCGCCAGCAGGTCGGTGAGCTGTCCGGTCTGCCGCTCGGTCAGCCCGCGCAGGCCGAAGTCGATCTCCGTCACCGCGGCGGTGGCCTCCTCGCGGCGCTGCCGGCCGGCCTCGGTGATCTCGGCGAGCGTCGTGCGCCGGTCGGTCGGGTGCGGCAGGCGCTTCACCAGCCCGTCGGCCTCCAGCCGGTCCACGATGTTCGTCACACTCGTCGGGTGCAGCTGGAGGCGCTCACCCATCACGCGCATCGGCAGGCTGCCCTGCTTGGAGAACGTCAGCAGCACCAGGGCCTCGTACCGCGCGAAGGTCAGGCCGTGCGGGCGCAGCGCGCCGTCCACGGCGGACTGCAGGACCTGCTGCACCCGCATGATGCTGGTGACGGCGGCCATCGTGCCGGACGGGCCGACCCGGTCCGCCCACAGCTCCGCGGCGCGGGCGATCGGGTCGAACGGCAGCACTCGCGGGCTCATGGAGCTTGAAGTTACCACCGGGTACCCACCAGGGTGCCCAGGCACGGATCATCGCGGGAGAGGAGCGGGCATGTTGGTCGCGTTCAGCGTCGCGCCGGCCGGTGGCGAGTCGGACAGCGTGAGCAAGGCGGTCGCCGAGGCGGTGCGGGTGGTGCGGGAGTCGGGGCTGCCGGCGGAGACCACGAGCATGTTCACCACGATCGAGGGCGAGTGGGACGAGGTGATGGCCGTGGTCACGCGCGCCGTCGACGTCGTCCAGGCCGGCGCGCCGCGGGTCAGCCTGGTGCTCAAGGCCGACATCCGGCCGGGTCACACGAACCAGCTCGTCGCCAAGGTCGAGCGGGTCGAGCAGCACCTTCGGGAGGAGTCGTGAGGAAGATCGGCGGTCGCCTCGACAGGCGGACGGCGTCTCGTGCCAGGATGGAACCGTGACAAGGCCAGACCCACGTCAAACCGCAGCCATGTCGGCCGCCCTGTCCGGAGCCGTTGACCTGTCCGCGCTCAAGGCACGGGCCGACGCCGCCACCAACGCGCCCCCGCCAGGGCCGGGGCAGCAACCGGCCGGCGAACCGAGCACGAACGGCGCCTTCGTCTTCGACGTGACCGAGGACACGTTCCAGACCGAGGTCGTCGAACGCTCGTTGCAGGTCCCGGTGATCGTCGACCTGTGGGCCGAGTGGTGCGGCCCGTGCAAACAGCTGTCCCCGGTGCTCGAGCGGCTGGCGCAGGCCGCGAACGGCGCCTGGGTCCTCGCGAAGGTCGACGTCGACGCGAACCAGCGGATCGCGCAGCTGTTCGGCGTCCAGTCGATCCCGACGGTGGTGGCGATCGCCGGCGGCCAGCCGGTCGAGGCGTTCGCCGGCGCGCAGCCGGAGCCGCAGATCAAGCAGTGGCTCGCGAGCCTGCTCGACGCGTTGCGCGACCGGCTGCCGGGCATCCGGGCCGCCGAGGAGGGGGCGCCGGCCGGTGCCGCCGAGCCGGAGCCGGAGCCGGAGGACCCGCGTTTCGTCGCCGCCGAGGAGGCCTTCGAGCAGGGCGACTACGCCACCGCCGAGGCCGCCTACCAGAAGATCCTGGACGCCGAGCCGGCCAACGAGCAGGCGAAGGCCGCGCTCGCGCAGGTCCGGTTCCTGGCCCGCGCGGAGGCGGCCGACCCGTCGGTGGTCGTGCGCGCCGACACCTCCCCGGAGGACGTCGACGCCCAGCTCCAGGCGGCCGACGTGGAGCTCGCGGGCCAGCGGGTGGAGCAGGCGTTCAACCGGCTGCTCGGCGTCATCCGCCGCACCGCGGGCGCCGACCGCGACCGGGCCCGCAACCACCTGGTGGAGCTGTTCGGCCTGTTCCCCCCGGAGGACCCCACCGTCGCCAAGGCGCGCCGAGACCTGGCCAGCGCCCTGTACTGACCCCGCGAGTCCCCCGCTCGCGACCCGCGAACGGGGGACTCGCGCGGGGTCAGGAGAAGTCGGCGGTGCAGGGGGCGGAGCCCTCCATGAAGCCGCGGCGGAAGGCCTCCACCCGGGCGAAGCCGGACGGGATCTGCTTGCCGTTCACGTCGGCGGCGATGAGCGAGTCGTCCTGCAGCAGCTCGGCGACCGCCTCGTCCAGGTCGCCGATCGCGAGGCGCAGGTCGCGTTCCGCCTTCTCCTCGTCGGTGTAGCCCGCCCACGCGCCGGTCAGGCACGCGGTCCGCAGGCCGGCGTTCTCGTCGTCCAGCGGGTGACCCGCGGACTTCTGGACGGCCAGGGCGTACCGGGACGCGACCTCGGCGAACGCCGCGAAGTCGCCGAGACCGCCCTCGCCCTGCTCGCCGGGCGGCGCGGTCGGGTCCGGCTTGGCCGCGAGCTCCCGCAGCGCCTCGGCGTCGTAGCCGACGACGTTCTCCTCCGGGCAGTAGGTGACCGGCTCGGTCGCCTCGCCGTTCTCGCAGGTCGAGCCGTTGTCGACGATCTCGGGCAGCTCGATGCCCTCGTCCGCGAACGCCAGGTCCAGGCTCTCCTGGAGGTACTTCATGTTGGCGCTGGTGGTCGGGTCGATGTCGCCTTCGTCGCTGCGCTCCATCTCGGCGTCGCTGCGCTCCTTCTCCGCGATCCGGCCGGCGATCTCGTCGGTGTCCATCTCCGCGCAGCGGGTCGGGTCCTTGGTGAAGCCCTCCTGGAACGCGTACACCCGGTCGAACGCCAGTCCGTGCGCGCCCTGCGTGCTGTGGTCGAGGCCCGCGGGGTCGCGGATGAAGAACAGCGTCGCGAGGATCCTGTTCAGGCCCTCGCCGGTGTTGATCTGGAAGTGCTCGGCCTGGTCCTCGGCGACGTAGCGGAAGAAGTTGCCCATGTAGCAGTCGGCCTGCTGCTCGCGCACGATCGTCGGCGTGGCCTGGCTGATGTTGCTCTTCTCACCGAGCCGGAACTGCACGGCGTGCCCCATCTCGTGGGCGAGCACGCCGACCACCGACATCGGCCCGAACATGTCGTCCAGCATCGGCAGCAGCTCACCGCGGTCCCAGGCGATCGCGTCCTCGCCGCCGCCCCCGCAGTAGAACGCGTTGACCAGCCCGGCGGTGCTCGCGCCGCAGATCCGCACGCCCTCGCCGTCGGCGTCGTAGGACAGCAGCCGCTGCAGCGGCTCGAACTCCTGGTCGAAGTGCTGGGGCAGCTGCTCGCCCCAGTAGTCGTAGAGGTCGGCGATCGCGTTGATCGCCAGCCGGTCCATCTCGCTCCCGTCGGTGCCCTCGACGTCCAGCTCGGCGTCCTCGACACCCTCCCGCGGGCCGCTCGGCCCGTCGGTCACCTCGAGACCACCCGCGCTGGTGGTGTCGAGGGTGCCCTCCGCGAGCGGCGTTCCCGCCACGGTCTGCCCGGTGCACGCCCCCAGCGTCGCCACCGTCGCCGCCACCACGGCGACGGTCGCCCCGATCCGCAGCACTCCTCGCATCAGCTAGTCCCCTCCGTACCGTTGCGCTGACCGCACAGTACTGGCCGGGCTCAGCCGAGTTCGCAGGCCTCCAGCCCGTCGAGGGTGCCTTCGCGGAACACCGAGACCCGGTCGTAGCCGGTGTCGATCGCGTCGCCCGCGCTGTCGCGGCCGGGGTAGTCGTAGCGCAGCAACATCTGGATGGCCTCGTCGAGGTCGCCGGGGGAGAGGCGGAACCCGTCGACGCGGGCGAGCAGCTCGCCGGTGTAGGTGCCGGACAGGCACAGCAGCCGGCGCTGCGCGTCCTCGCCGTCGGTGGGCAGCCCGAGGGCGTCGAGGGCGGCCATGCCGTAGCGGCTGGTCAGCATGATCCCGGTGGAGAAGTCGCCGACGTCGGCGTGCAGCTCGGGCAGGTCACCGCCGGTGGCCAGGTCGATCTCGTCGGACTCCGCGCAGAACGCGATCGGCCCCTGGTCGGCGTCGGTGCACTCGGGGTCCGCGCCGTCGCTGGTGGTGAGCGACGGTGCGGTCCAGCTGCCGCCCTGCTGGGCGACCACGCCCTCGAAGTAGGTGTCCAGGTCCTCGGTGATGGAGTCGACGAGCTGGTCGAACGGCAGGTTGCCGCCGAGTTCGAAGTCGCGGGCGTCGGTGAAGCCGCGCTGGGTGAACGTGCGGTTGTCGATGCTGATGCCCGCGCACATCCCGGCGCCGGAGTCGTAGCCGTCCTGGAACGCCGAGACCCGGTCGAACGAGTCGCCGTGCGCGCCCTCGTCGGTCTGCTCGGTGCCCACCGGGTCGCGGAAGGTGATCAACGACTCGAGCGCGGAGTCCAGCCGGTCGTCGGCGACCCGCAGGTGCTCGGCGTTGCCGTCGGCGACCCAGCGGACGAACGCGCCGGCGTAGCAGTCGGCCTGCGCCTCCACGAGGATCGTCGGGAACTGGTCGGGGTTGGCGCGGCGCTCCTCGAAGGTGAGCCCGGCGCGGTTCTGCACCGCGTGGCCCATCTCGTGGGCGAGCACGAGCATCACGGCCGCCTCGCCGAACCGCTCCTTGAGCACCGGCAGCAGCGCGGCCCGGTCCCAGGCGATGATGTCCTCGGACGGGCAGTAGAACGCGTTGCCCTCCACGTCGTTGGCCTTGTCCACGCACGGCGGGGCGGGCGCGTCGGCGGAGGCGGTGTCGACCGAGTAGTAGCCGCCCGTCAGGTCCTCCCACTCCTGGCCGTCGAAGGTGGCCGGGAAGGTCTCGGTCCAGTAGGCGCGCACGTCGGTCAGCACGGCCGCGGCGAGCTGGTCGATCTCCCCGCCGTCGGTGTTCTCGATGAACGAGGGGTCGACGCCGCCCGGCTGGTCGGGATCGGGGTTGGACAACACCGATCCCGAGCTGGCCGGTTGCCCGGCGATGGCGGTCGTGCACGCGGTGGTGCCGGTCGCGACCAGCACCAGCAACGGCACGACCCAGCGAGTGGCGACGGCGGGTCGGGTACGCACGCCCCCAGTGTGCCGAACATCGCGTTCGCGCGGGCGGATCCGTCCCGATCCGGTCGTCAGTCGCGGAACTTCGCCGCCGCCAGCACCACGATGCCCAGCTGGGCGAGCCCCGCCGCGAGCAGCGTCGGCCCGGTGACCCCCGGCTCGGCGAGCTGCCCCGCGACGGTGGTGCCGACCCCGAACCCGACCCACATGGTGCTGAACACCCACGCGAACGCCTCGATCCGCTGGTCGTCCGGACTGTGCTCGCCGATCAGCACCTGCTGCAGCGTCTCCACCGGCCCGGTGCACAGCCCGACCGCCGCGAACACCAACCCGACCAGCACCAACCCGAACCCGGCCGCCCCGGCCAGCGACCCGGCCGCCAACGCGACCGCCGCGCCGAGGTGCAGCACGACCAGCTGCGTGCGGGCCGTCCCCGGCCAGGCGCGGGCCCCGTAGGCGACCCCGCTGACCACCCCGCCCACGGCGAGCGCACTGGTGAACACCCCCGCCGAACCTTCGCTCCGGGCCGCGGCCACCGCCGTGACCTCGAGACACCCGAACCCGAACGTGTCCAGCGCGACCATCGTGAGCATCAGCCGCACGCGCCCGTTCGCCAGCGGCCCGAACCCGCGCCGCCGCGCCTTCGTGGAAGGCTCCGGCCGAGCCCGCAACGCCGGCGCCACCGCGACCAGCGCATCCCCCACGAGCTTCACCACGCCGGTCGCCGCGAGCACCCAGAACGCGGGCAGTACCAGCAACAACGCCCCGGCGAACAACGGCCCGGACACGAAGGTGGCGGTGTTCAGGGCGGCGTCGAACGCGTACGCGGTGGGCAGCCGCCCGGCCGGCACCAGGTGCGGCCACAGGCTCCGCACCACCGGCCCCGCCGGCGGCACACTCGCCCCGAGCACGACCGCCACCGCGTACAGCACGCCGACCGGAGCGCCCGAGGCGATCCCGACCGCCAGTCCCGCGTACGCCCCGACGTGCCACCCCAACAGCACGAGCATCAGCCGCCGAGGCCGCCGCCGGTCCGCCAGCCGCCCCCGCACCGGCCCCGCGACCGCGTTCGTCAGCGCGAAGACCATCATCAACAGCCCGGCCTCGCCGTAGCCGTACCCCTGCGTCACCGCCACCAGCAACGCCAGGTTGAACATCGAGGTCGACACCCGGCTGAGCAACACCGCGACCGTCAGCCGGGGCACACCCGCGATCGCGAGCAGCTCCCGGTATCTGCGCACGTCAGGAGCTTCGGGAGAGGGCCAGCCGATTCAGGAGGGTCGTCGTGAGAGCGCGGAAGTCAGCGTAGGCACCTTGGGCGGCCTGGTAGTGACCGCCGAACGCGCCGTCAGCGGGCTTCAGCGCGAACATCGGCTTGCGTGCCTCCTGCGCCAGGGGCATGAGACTGCGGTAGTGCTTGAGCTGCGCGAGGCAGTAAGGGTCGTTCTCCGGCGGGGGAACGGGATCCTCGGACTGCTGGAGCACGGACGTGCGGAACTCTCCGGGGATCTCGTTGAGCCAGCGCTGGTACGCCTTGACCGGTCGGTCCAGCCGCACCGCGTGTCCCATCACCACGTAGCCGAGGACTTCCATGGCGCCACCGGGCAGCACCTCCAGCCTCGACGGGCGGCGCTTGAGCCGCTCCTGCCAACCAGCTCGCCACCCCGCCAGGGTTGGACCGAGGTTGCGGAGTCCCTGGAGGCTGAACAGATCCGGTGCCACCGGAAAGATCACGTGGTCGGAGGCGACGAGCGCAGCGCGGTTGATCGCGCCGAGACTCGGTCCGACGTCGACCAGCACGATGTCCGCCCCATGCGCGGTCGCGGCGTCGTTGAGCACCCACCAGAACGCCGACATCACGCGGAACGCCCGGGCTTTGCCGTCGAGGCATTCGGGCCACGCGCCGCTGAGGTCGTCCTCGAACGCGGAGAGCCCCAGGTCGCCGGCGACGAGCACCAGTCGGTCGTCACCGGTCCGGCGCGGTCGTGCCGGTGTCAGGGCTGACTCGCCTTCATGGAACGGGCGGATCGATCCCCATACGGTCGACCTGCCGTCGGAGTCCCACAGGTCCTCGATCTCGCGCTCGTCGAGGAAGGCGGAGGTGAGGTTCGCCTGCGGATCCAGGTCCGCCGCCACTACTCGGTGACCGAGGTCGGCGAGCATCCAGGCCAGGTGGTAGACGAGCGAGGTCTTGCCGACCCCACCCTTGTTGTTGATCAACGTCACGATCGGTGCTGTCACGATCGCCTCCGGATGGTGACGGCGACGTGTGACGGCGTCGGCTCGAACACCGGCGCGGGATTGCCGTTGTCGGTGAGGCTCTTCTTGGTGATGGGGATGCCCGCGCCGAACCGCTGTACGTACCCCAGGCCGCGCATGACCTCGGCCAGCGTGGGGTTGCGGTAGTCGGTCGTCCCCGCGCCGAAGTTCTCGACGGTGACGCTGCCGTACGGGCCGCCCGGGTTGACGATCTCGACCCGGTCGGCGAACCAGGTGATGCGCACCGGTGCGTTCGTGTGCTCGTAGGAGCGGTGCATGATCGCGTTCCGCACGACCTGTTGCAGAGCGGCCAGCGGGTAGTCGGGAGAGCGCACCTCGCGGTGCTCGCTGGTGAAGTCGACGGCTGTGCTGATGTTGAGCACCAACAGTTCGTCCAGTTGACGAAGCACGTCGAGCAGCGGTCCGTCAAAACGCTTCTCGTCCTTGACCGGGTCGGTGAGCTGCGTCCCGTCGACCCGGAGGAACTGCACGTACGCGCCCGGCAGCCAGTTCAGCGGGTCTCGGCCGGCGACGAGGAGCCCCGCCGCGGTCGCCGCACCGTCGGCACTGAGCAGCCGCAGGGCGGCCAGCCGCTGGTCGGCGGAGCGGTGGTTCTCGGCGAGCACCTCGGCCGGCTGCAACGACGGCAGCAGGGTGCCGGTGAACAGGGCGAGGTCCAGGTCGTCGGTCGACGAGCCAGCGATCGGGCGAGCGTCGAACGGCAGGTCCAGGGCCCGCCTGCGCTCGTTCAGCCGCCGCTCGTCATCCAGGCTGGCGATACTGCGCCGAGGCCCGACCCGGATGTAGATCCGCCCCTTGAACCGGACCGGCGGAGCGGTCGATGGTGCCACCTCGATGACCGCGACCGGACCATCGCCCGTCTCGAGCTTCCGCACCGCCATCGAGGGCGGTGGCAGGAGGTTTCCCTGGTCACGGAGGTCGGCGAGTTCCTTCAGCAGCTCATCGGTGACCGAAAGGCCGCTGACCCGGCCGTCGTCGGTCACGCCGATGAACAGCACGCCGGGCTTGCCGTGGCCGGGGAGGTCGTTGGCGAACGCGCAGATCGCCTGGCTGACCTTGTCCTTGCCTTCCTTGACCGACTGCTTGCGTTCGACCCGGTCGGACTCCAGATCTGCCAGGAGGCCGGCAAGCTCGTCGTCGGTCAACGCCATGCCGTGATCTTAGGACCGTTGTCCCCGCTACCGCTCGGGCGCCAGCCAGAGCACGCCCTGTGGGGGGAGCTGGAGCAGGGCCGACGCCGGCTGGCCGTGCCACGGGTCCTCGGTGGCCTCGACGCCGCCCAGGTTGCCCCAGCCGGAACCGCCGTAGGCCTCGGCGTCGGTGTTCAGCACCTCGCGCCAGCGGCCGGCGTGCGGCAGGCCGAGGCGGTAGTTCCGGTGCGGGTGCCCGGCGAAGTTCGCCACACAGGCCAGCACCACGCCGTCCCGCCGCGGGTCGCGGCGCAGGAAGCTCGCCACGTTGTTCGCCGAGTCGTTGGCGTCGATCCAGGCGAAGCCGTCGGGGCGGACGTCGCCGGCGTAGAGCGCGGGGTGCTCGCGGTAGGTCCGGTTCAGGTCACGCACCATCGCCTGGATGCCGGCGTGCAGCGGCTCCTCGGTCAGGTCCCAGTCCAGCGACCGGCTCTCCGACCACTCCTGCCGCTGGCCGAACTCCCCGCCCATGAACAGCAGCTGCTTGCCTGGGTGCGCCCACATGAACGCCAGCAGCGCCCGCAGCCCCGCGGCCTTGTTCCAGTCGTCGCCGGGCATCCGGGTCCACAGCGAGCCCTTGCCGTGCACCACCTCGTCGTGGGACAGCGGCAGCACGAAGTTCTCACTCCACGCGTACATCAGCGAGAACGTGACCTCGTTGTGGTGATAGGACCGGTGCACCGGGTCGTGCGCGACGTAGCTGAGCGTGTCGTGCATCCAGCCCATGTTCCACTTGAACCCGAACCCGAGCCCGCCGAGATGCGTCGGCCGCGTCACGCCGGGCCACGCGGTCGACTCCTCGGCGACCATCAGCGTGCCCGGGTGGTGCTTGTAGACGGTCGCGTTCAGCTCCTGCAGGAACCGCACGGCGTCGAGGTTCTCCCGTCCACCGTGGACGTTCGGCAGCCACTGGCCTTCCTCGCGCGAGTAGTCCAGGTACAGCATCGAGGCCACCGCGTCGACCCGCAGGCCGTCGATGTGGAACTCCTCGATCCAGTACAGCGCGTTGGCCACCAGGAAGTTGCGCACCTCGGTCCGGCCGAAGTCGAACACGTACGTGCCCCAGTCGGGGTGCTCGCCACGGCGCGGGTCGGCGTGCTCGTACAGCGCGGTGCCGTCGAACCGGGCCAGCGCCCACTCGTCCTTCGGGAAGTGCGCCGGCACCCAGTCCATGAGCACGCCGATGCCCCGGTTGTGCAGCGTGTCGACGAAGAACCGGAAGTCGTCGGGGGAGCCGAACCGCGCGGTCGGCGCGTAGTACGAGGTGACCTGGTAGCCCCACGACCCGCCGAACGGGTGCTCGGCCACCGGCAGCAGCTCGACGTGGGTGAACCCGTGCGTCTCGACGTAGTCGGCGAGCTCGGTGGCCAGCTCGCGGTAACCCAGTCCCGGCCGCCACGAGCCGAGGTGCACCTCGTAGACGCTCATCGGCGCGTTGTGCCACTCGGTGGTGTCCCGGCGGGCGACCCACTGCTCGTCACTCCACTCGTGGGTCGACACGGTCACCTTCGACGCGGTGTTCGGCGGCACCTCGGTGGCGTACGCCATCGGGTCGGCCTTCTCGTGCCACCGGCCGTCCTGGCCCAGGATGCGGAACTTGTAGCAGGTCCCGGCGGGCAGGCCCGGGACGAACAGCTCCCAGATGCCGGACGAGCCGAGGGAGCGCATCGGGTTCCCGCGCCCGTCCCAGCCGTCGAAGTCGCCCGCGACGCGCACGCCGCGCGCACTCGGCGCCCAGACCGCGAACGACGTGCCCTCGACCGGGCCCGTCGGCGTGTCGTAGGACCGCACGTGCGCGCCGAGCACCTGCCACAGCCGCTCGTGCCGGCCCTCGCCGATCAGGTGCTGGTCGAGCTCGCCGAGCGTGGGCAGCCAGCGGTACGGGTCGTCGACGAGGACCGGGTCGCCGCCGTAGTCCACTTCGAACAGGTAACTGCCCGGGGACTCCGGCAGCGTGCCGGTGAACACGCCGTCGGCGGTCTCGGTGAGCGCGTGGCGCTGTTCGCCGGCCAGCAGCGCCACCGCCTTGGCGCCGGGCCGGTACGCCCGCGCGACGGTCGTGCCAGCGTGGTCGCTGTGCACGCCGAGCACCGAGTGCGGGTCGTGGTGCGAGCCGGTGACCAGCCGCCGCAGGTCTTCGGGCGGCATGGCGCTCGGGTCGGCTGCCGGGTTCACGTCAGTCATCGAGGTTCATTCTGCCGCTGCCGGCCGGGACCCGCTCAACAGCGTCCCCCGCTCAGCCCTGGGCGATGTAGGACTCGAGCTGCTCGCGGTGTGACTCGAGCTGCTCGATGCGGCTGCGCACCACGTCACCGATGCTGACGATGCCGACCAGGCGCCCGTTCTCCACCACCGGCATGTGCCGGATCCGCCGCTCGGTCATGGTCGCGGCGAGCGAGTCGACCGCCTCGTTGGGCCCGCAGGTGACCACCCGGCTGGTCATGATCTGGGCGACGGGCACGTGCAGCAGCTCCGCGCCGCGCTCGTCGAGCCCGCGGACGACGTCCCGCTCGGAGACGATCCCGACCAGCGTCCCGGTCTCGTCCACCACGACCATGGCACCGACGTTGTGCCGGGCGAGGTCTTCCAGCAGGCCGGAGACCGACAGCTCCGGAGCCACTGTCGCCACCTCGGAACCCTTGTGCCGCAACAAATCCGCTATCCGCACCTGGACACCCCGATTCGTCCGCGACCGCCCCGCCGTTGGGGCGCCCTGGATCCAGGCTAACCAGCGGCGGGCGCCGACGGAACCACCTTCAGGGCATCGACCAGCGCTGGATGGCGGCCAGCGGGATCGGGAGCCAGTCGGGCCGGTTGTGGTGCTCGTAGCGGACCTCGTACACCGCCTTGTCCAGTTCCAGCGCGCGCAGCAGGGTCGCCTGCTCGCGCGGGTCGCCCGCCACCTCCGCGTAGCCGGCGGTGAACGCCGCCCGGTTGCGGTCGGACCACTCCTCCGCCCGCGCCATCAGCTGGCGGTCGGAGTCCTCGCCGCCGAGCAGGTGGAACGCGGCGTAGTCGAAGCTCCGCAGCATCGCGGCCACGTCGCGCAGGGGCGAACGAGGTGCCAGCCGCTGCGACGGTGTCGCGGCCGGCTCACCCTCGAAGTCGATCAGCACCCAGCCCTCGTTGCTGCGCAGCACCTGGCCGAGGTGCAGGTCGCCGTGCACCTGCTGGACGGTCACCGGCTCGCGCAGCTCCCGGACGGCGTCGAACGCGGACCGCAGCAGCCGTTCCCGGCCGGCCAGCTGCGGGACCTCCGACAGCACGGTGTCGAGGCGGGCGTGCATGGCGTCGACCTCGGCGGCGATGGTGTCGGTGGACGCCGAGGCCGTGCCGGTCGCCGACGCGAGCGCGGCGTGCACCTCGGCGACGGCGGCGCCGAGCCGGTGGGCCTCGCCCGCGAAGTCGCCGCCGACCTCGTCGGCGTGCAGGTCGCCCTCGGCGAGCAGGTCGCGGACGCTGGCGGTGGCCGTGGCCCAGCCCTCCACCGCGTTGGGCAGGAACTCCTGCAGGAAGCCCAACACCAGGTCACCGTCGGTGATCACGCCGAGCGGGGCGGCGATGTGCCCCGCTCCGGCGGAGCGCAGTGCGCGGTGCAGCTCGACGTCCCGGTTCGGGCCGGGGTCGGGCTGGCGGTACAGCTTCAGGATGTACTGCGCGCCGTACACGATCGAGGTGTTGCTCTGCTCCACGCCGACCGGGCGGGCCCGCAGGTCGCGTTCGAGCGTGACGCCCGGCTCGGGCCGGAACGACAGGCCGTCGACCGACGCGCCGTCGGCGAGCAGCGTGAGCAGGTGACCCATCAGCTCGGGGTCCTGGGTCGCGTCGTACACCGACTCCTCACCCACGCGGGTGATCACCGCCGGGGAGAGGTGGTCGGGCACGTCACGCCGCACGCCCAGCGGCAGCTGGTACAGCTCGGCGTCGACCTCGACCATGGTGTGCTGCAGGCCGTTCACCTGCGCCGAGCGCCGGGTGCGGACCGTGGTCGCGCCGCGGGCCTTCGCGCGGAACCAGCGCTGCTCGACGAGCCAGGTGAGTAACCCGTCGCCGAGATCCTCCGGCCGGATCACGGCGCCTCACCCTCCTCGACGTCGGCGGTCAGCTGGAACCAGTAGAAGCCGTGGCCCGGCAGCGTCAGCAGGTACGGCCACTCGCCGATCGGCGGGAAACGGACGCCGCCGGTCAGCTCGACCGGGACCCGGCCCTCGTGCTCGGACAGGTTCAGCTCCACCGG
>DATABL010000059.1:0-6717 GCA_036259595.1 Actinophytocola sp. | reverse complement strand
TTACACGTGTCCGTGCGAGCAAGGGGGACCCCTGTGTTTCACATTACTGGTCGGCACCGACGGTTCCGGGTGCGCGAGCCGGGACTGTGGACAACCTCCGCTCCTGTGGACAACTCGCGCCATGCATTTGACAGCTGGACGCGTTGATGGCACCCGCGTTGGTCTTCTGGGCGCGTTTGTCGTTCACGAAAATTTTCGACTCAGGCGATTTGGGTAGCAGGGCATTTGAACTTCGGAGATGTTGAAGCGAGAGGGGCGTTGAACGGCGAGCACACTTGAACCACAGGCGCGTTGGGTGCGGAACGTCTTGACTCTGCGAGGTGTTGGGGGTGGAGCATCTTGCCTGTGGGGTGCGTTGACTGTGGAGGGGCTTGACAGTGCGATGCGTTGGGTGTGGAGCGTCTTGACTGTGGGGTGCGTTTGACTGCGAAATGCGTTGTCGCAGAGGCTTTTGATACCCGACAGGCGTTGCTTCCGAGCGCGCTTGAACCGCACGCGCCTTTGATCGTGCAGTGCGTTGATCGTGCAGTGCCTTGATCTCGGGTGCGCTTGAATCAGATACGCGTTGAGCGGACACCCGTTGCCTCGGGCGCGTGCTGCGTCAGGCGCGGCTGACATCCGCACGGCGACGCGCTTAGGCTCGGCCTCGTGTCCCCGGTGCGACTGGCCACGGCCGGCGACATCCCCGAGCTGGTCCGGCTCCGCGACGTGCTCTACACCGACGCCGGCCACGCCTGGGGCACCCCGGTCGACGGCTGGCGCGCGGCCTGCGCCACCGCCCTCACCGCACAGCTGACCAACCCGGACCTGCGCATCGTCGTGGTCGACGCCGAGGACGGGCTGGCCGCCTGCGGGATCGGCGGGATCGACCAGCGGCTGCCCGGCCCCTACAACCTCAGCGGACGCTCCGGCCACGTCTTCACCATCGTCACCGACCCGGGGCACCGGCGGCGAGGCCACGGCCGCGCGGTACTGGCCGCCCTGCTCGACTGGTTCGACGCACGCGGCCTGACCAGGGTCGACATGCTCGCCAGCCCAGCCGGCCAGGCCCTGTACCGCGACCTCGGGTTCGTCGACCACCCCGACCAGGCCATGCGCCGGATACGGTGATCACGTGGAAACCTGGCGGGTGATCGCGACCGTCCTGCTGGCAGCGGCCGGCATCGTCCTGGTGCTGCTCACCATGGCCCGCACGCGCGACCGCCGCGACGCCACCGGCGGGCAGGTCGCGGTCAACGGCGCCATCGCCCTCACCGTCCTCGTCGTGCTCTGCGTGCTCACGTTGACCGTCTTCTCGCCGACCGTCGCCTGGGCCGTCGCGGGCGGGGTCGCGGCCGCGGTCGGGGTGATGCTGCTCGCTAGTTGACCCGCCTGTCCGGCACCTGCCCGAACTGTCCACTTACTCTGAACTCGTGAGCTGGACCCAGCAGGTATCCCGGGCGCGGCTGCACGTGGTCACCGGCAAGGGCGGCACCGGCAAGACCACCGTCGCGGCCGCGTTGGCGCTCGCGCTCGCCACCGGCGGCCGTCGCGTGCTCCTCGTCGAGGTCGAGGGGCGGCAGGGGATCGCCCAGATCTTCGACACCGCCCCGCTGCCCTACGAGGAGCGTCGAATCGCCTCGGCGCCGGGCGGCGGGGAGGTCCGCGCCCTGCACGTGGACGCCGAGGCCGCCCTCCTCGAGTACTTCGCGATGTTCTACAACCTCGGCATCGCGGGCCGCACGCTGCGCCGGATGGGTGCCATCGAGTTCGCCACCACGCTCGCCCCCGGTCTGCGCGACGTCCTGCTCACCGGCAAGGTCAAGGAGACGGTCGGCCGCACCGACGGCAAGGGGCGGCACGTCTACGACGCCGTGGTCCTCGACGCGCCGCCCACCGGCCGGATCGTGAAGTTCCTCGACGTCACCAAGGCCATGGCCGACCTCGCCAAGGTCGGCCCCATCAAGGGCCAGAGCGAGGGCGTCGTCCGCCTCCTGCACTCCCAGGACACCGCCGTGCACCTGGTCACCCTGCTCGAGGAGATGCCGGTCCGGGAGACCATCGAGGCCGTCGCCGAGCTCGCGGTCGCCGACCTGCGGCCCGGCGCGGTCGTCGTCAACCGGGTCCGCCCGCCGCGGCTGCCGGCCCGCTCGGTCACCCCGGCCGCCGGCGGTCGGGTCGACGCCTCCCGGGTCCGCGCCGGCCTGGCCAGCGCCGGGCTCGACCTCGCGCCGGAGGACGTCGACGGCCTGGTCGAGGAGACCGTCGAGCACGCCGTCCGGGTGCTCGCCGAGCAGCGCGCCCGCGACCAGCTCGCCGAGGTGGACCTGCCGGCCGTCGAGCTCCCCGAGGTCACCGAGGGCATCGACACCGCCGCCCTCTACGAGCTCGCCGAGGCCCTCGTCGACCAGGGGATCCGATGAGCACGCCCGAACAGCTCGACCTGGATCGGCTGATCGACAACCCGGACATGCGGGTCATCGTGTGCTGCGGCTCCGGCGGGGTCGGCAAGACCACCACCGCCGCGGCGGTCGCGCTGCGGGCCGCCGAGCGCGGACGCAAGACCGTCGTGCTCACCATCGACCCGGCCCGCCGCCTCGCCCAAGCGCTCGGCCTGCGTGAGCTGGGCAACACACCCCGCGAGGTCGACGTCGACGGCTTCGAGCCGGACGGGCAGCTCTCCGCGATGATGCTGGACATGCGCCGCACCTTCGACGACATGGTGCTCGCGCACGCCGGCGAGAAGCGTGCCCAGGAGGTGCTCGCCAACCCGTTCTACAAGACGATCTCCACGTCCTTCTCCGGCACCCAGGAGTACATGGCGATGGAGAAGCTCGGCCAGCTCGCCGGCGAGGGCCGCTGGGACCTGATCGTCGTCGACACCCCGCCGTCCCGCTCCGCGCTGGACTTCCTCGACGCGCCGCAGCGCATGTCGACCGCGCTGGACGGGCGGATGATCCGACTGCTGTCCGGCCCGGCCCGCACCGGCGGCTGGGGGCTGCGCAAGGTCGTCGGCGCCGGGATCATGATGTTCGCGAAGGCCGTGTCCACGATCGTGGGCGGGCAGCTGCTGGCCGACGCGTCGGCGTTCGTGCAGGCCTTCGACTCGATGTTCGGCGGGTTCAAGGCCCGCGCCCGCAAGACCTACGAGCTGCTGCGCTCGGACGGCACGGCGTTCGTCGTGGTCGCCTCGCCGGAGCCGGACGCGCTGCGCGAGGCGAGCTTCTTCGTGGAGCGGCTGGCGTCGGAGCGGATGCCGCTGTCCGGGCTGGTGATCAACCGGACGCACCCGGTGCTGGCCGGGCTGTCCGCGTCGAAGGCGACCGCGGCGGCGGACCGGCTCGACGAGAGCGGGGACGGCCGGCTGGCCTCGGCCGTGCTGCGGCTGCACGCCGACCGGGTGGCGGTGTGCGAGCGGGAACGCCGGCTGCTGTCCCGGTTCACCAAGGCACACCCGTCGGTGCCCGTGGTCAGCGTCCCGGCCATGCCCTCCGACGTGCACGACCTCGTGGGCCTGCGCGCGATCGGCGACCGCCTGGCCGGGACCTGACCGGGCTCAGCCGACCCGGACGTCCTCGTCGGCGTCGGTGTGCCGGCTCCGGGCCGACTGGAGCAGCTCCAGCCAGGACGACACCTCCGGGCGACGGCGCAGCAGCGCACGTCGCTCACGTTCCGTCATCCCGCCCCAGACACCGAACTCGATCCGGTTGTCCAGCGCCTCGGCCAGGCACTCCATGCGCACCGGACACGCGATGCACACGAGCTTGGCCTTGCGCTGTTCCTTGCCCCGGACGAACAAGCCGTCCGGGTCCTGCTCACGGCATGACGCGTTGACCCGCCAGTCCGCCTGCTCGATATACATAACCCCCGCCCCTAAGCGTCGTCGCGACCCATTGCCCCGGCCCCCCTCGAGGTGCCTTTCACCTCGTACCCGCCGGGGTGCCGACCCCCGGGCGTGTGCCCTGTCGTCGGCATCTGTCGTTGAGACGTTGACGGACTCTAGGGCTTCTCGGTTCCCATCCGGGTGATGGGGTCCGAAGCCGTTACCAACTGTCAATAACTCGGTTGGGTAACGGGGGCTTGATTCCACCCCGCGTAGGCTGGTGCGCGTGCGAGTGGGAGACGGTCTGCTGAAGCTTCTCGGTCTTTGCCTCCTCGCCGGCGTGCTCCTGGCCGGCATGTTGTTCCCGATGGTCGGGGCATTGGGGGTGGTGTCCAACCGGGCCAGCGACACGATCGACAGCGTGTCGGCCGAGCTGGTGTCGACGCCTGCCCCGATGGTCACGAGCATCACCGACTCCAAGGGCAACCCGATCGCGTACCTGTACGACCAGTACCGGCTGCCGCTCACCTCCGACCAGATCTCGCCGGAGATGAAGGCCGCGCTGATCTCGGTGGAGGACCGCCGGTTCTTCGAGCACCACGGCGTCGACTGGCAGGGCACCATGCGCGCCCTGATCAGCAACCAGACCGGTGAGGACGTGCAGGGCGCGTCGACGCTCACCCAGCAGTACGTGAAGAACTACCTGATCAACGTCGTCTACCGCGACCAGGTCGGGGAGGAGCCGGACCCGGCGAAGAAGATCCAGCGCGAGCGGGCCCAGGAACAGACCGTCACCCGCAAGCTCCGCGAGGCGCGGCTGGCGATCCAGCTCGAACAGACGATGAGCAAGGACGAGATCCTCGCCGGCTACCTCAACGTCGTCGAGTTCACCGACCGGATCTTCGGCGTCGGCGCCGCGGCGCGGGCCTACTTCGACACCACGGCCGACAAGCTGACCGTCCCGCAGGCCGCGCTGCTGGCCGGCATGGTCAACAACCCGTACCTCTACAGCCCGTGGTCGAACCCCGAGGAGGCGCTCAAGCGCCGCAACCTGGTGATCGACACGATGGTGGAGACCAAGAGCATCACCAAGGAGGCCGGCGAGGAGGCCAAGAAGGAGCCGCTCGGCGTGCTGCCCGAGCCGGTGAAGCCCGCCTCGAACTGCACCGGCGCCGGCCCCGAGTACGGCTTCTACTGCCAGTACGTCCTGGAGTACCTGCTGGAGATCGGGTTCACCGAGGACCAGCTCTACGCCGGCGGCTACACGATCAAGACGAGCTTCGACGCCGGCGCCACCCGCCTGGCCAAGCGGGCGGCGGAGAACCAGGTGCCGAAGACCACCGAGGGCATCAACAACTCGATGGCGATCGTGCGCCCCGGCAAGGACCGGCACGAGGTCGTCGCGCTGGTGTCCAACCGCGACTACGGCCTGAACGCCGACGCCGGGCAGACCACGATCGGCTACCCGTACGGCGTGGAGAACAAGTTCGGCGCCGGGTCCATCTACAAGATCTTCACCGCGGCCGCCTTCCTGGAGAAGGGCGGCGGCATCGACAACACGATCGACACGCCGGCGCGGCACGTGTCGGACGTGTTCACCGGCGGCAACCCGGAGAACTGCCCGCAGACCTCCGACCCGACCGACGGCAACACCACCTGGTACTGCCTGACCAACGCCAGCGACAACTACCCGCCGCGGATGACGTTGCGCGAGGGACTGAAGACCTCGCCGAACACCGGCTTCGTGATCCTCGAGGAGCGGGTCGGCATGACCCCGATCGTCGAGATGGCGAGCCGCCTCGGCCTGCGCAAGAGCATGGCCACGAACATGTCGGGCAACACCCCGAACCCGGACGCCGACATCTACGAGAACCAGGTCAGCCAGACGGAGTTCTTCCGCGCCAAGGGCCCCAACCGGCCCGGCAACGCCTCGTTCACCCTCGGCCCGTCCCCGCTGTCGACGCTGGAGCTGGCGAACGTCGGCGCCACGCTGATGAGCGGCGGCATGTGGTGCCCGCCGACCCCGCTGGTCGAGGTGCAGGACCGCAACGGCAACAAGGTCGACATCAACGAGCAGCCGTGCGAGCAGGCGGTCGACCCGGGCCTGGCGAACACGCTGGTGCACGGCCTCAGCGACGACCACCACTCGGGTGGGACCGCGGCCAACGCCGCTTCCCAGTACGACTGGACCCGGCCGATGCTGGGCAAGACCGGCACGACCCAGCAGCACCGCTCGGCCGGCTTCGTCGGCGCGACCCCGCAGCTGTCCGCGGCCGTGCTGACGTTCAACGACGGCCGGTCGCCGGAGGGCATCTGCGACACCGACCCACCGACCCTGTGCGGGGACAACGGCAACATCTTCGGCGGCAAGATCCCGGCCAGAACCTGGTTCGAGGCGATGAAACCGATCCACCAGGGCGCGCGGGTGCTGCCGCTACCGCCGACCGACCCACGCTACGTCGACGGCGGCCCGGAGAGCCGGGTGCCGAACGTCGTCGGCGAGAGCGAGCAGGACGCGATCGCCGAGCTGGAGGAGGCGGGCTACAAGGTCGTCGCCGAGGAGATCAACTCCGACCAGCAGCAGGGAACCGTCGTCAGCCAGTCCCCGCGCGGGAACGCGTTGAAGGGCGAGACCATCACGATCCGGGTCAGCACCGGCTACGTGCCGCCGCCGCTGACCGAGCAGGACGAACCGAGCCGGCCCCCGGAGGGCGACGGCGGTGACGGTGGCGACGGCGGCGACGGCGACAACGGCGGCGGCAACGGGGGCGGCGGCAACGGCGGAGGCAACGGCGGAGGCAACGGGGGCGGCGGCAACGGGGGCGGCGGCAACGGGGGTGGCGGCGGCAACGGCGGAGGCGGCGGCAACGGAGGCGACGGCTGACCACCGGGCGGCGAGGAAGGCCCCGGCCAAC
>DATABL010000058.1:0-6360 GCA_036259595.1 Actinophytocola sp. | reverse complement strand
CAGCTGGCCGCCGTCGCCGAGGCGGTGTGGGACCAGCAGCGGCTGCGCATCCGCTACCGGCGCAGGCACGACGACGTCGAGCGGACCGTCGACCCGCTGGGGCTCGTGCTCAAGGCGGGCACCTGGTACGTGGCGGCGGGCATCGACAGGACCGTCCGCACCTACCGCGTCGACCGCATCACCGCGGCGGAGCCGGCGGGCGAGCGCTTCGAGCGGCCCGACGACTTCGACCTCGCCGAGTGGTGGGAGGGGGCCGCAGGCCGGTTCGAGAGCCAGATGCTGCGGGCGCGGGTGCGCCTGCGGGTGGGACCACGTGGACTCAAGATCCTTCCGCACGCCACCGACCACGACGCGGCGCTGAAGGCGATCGCACAGGCCGGCGCCCCGGACGCCGACGGCTGGCGCGAGCTGGAGCTCGACGTCGAGAGCATCGACGTCGCCGCCGGGCAGCTGACGGCGCTGGGCGGTGAGGTCGAGGCCCTGGACCCGGAGGAGCTCCGGAGCGCACTGTCGGCGGCGGGAGCGGCACTGGCCGCGCGCAACGCCCCGCGCTGAGGCTGCCCACTGCTGATCGAGTCACGGGCCTGGTCCTACGCTCGCGCCTGTGCGTCTCGTCATCGCCCGCTGTCAGGTCGACTACGTGGGGCGGCTCACCGCCCACCTGCCCATGGCGCCGCGGCTGTTGCTGGTCAAGGCCGACGGCTCGGTCAGCGTGCACGCCGACGACCGCGCCTACAAGCCGCTGAACTGGATGAGCCCGCCGTGCTGGCTCGAGGAGCAGCCGGGCGTGTGGAAGGTGCGCAACAAGGCCGACGAGTCGCTCGTCATCACGATCGACGAGGTGCTGCACGACTCGGAGCACGAGCTGGGCGTCGACCCGGGCCTGGTGAAGGACGGCGTCGAGGCGCACCTGCAGGAGCTGCTCGCCGAACACCCGGGCACCCTGGGTGAGGGCTACACGCTGGTGCGGCGCGAGTACATGACCGCGATCGGGCCGGTCGACCTGCTGTGCCGCGACGCCGAGGGCGCCGCCGTCGCCGTGGAGGTCAAGCGGCGCGGGGAGATCGACGGCGTCGAGCAACTCACCCGCTACCTGGAGCTCATGAACCGCGACCCGCTGCTCGCGCCGGTGGCCGGGGTGTTCGCCGCGCAGCAGATCAAGCCGCAGGCCCGCACGCTGGCCGAGGACCGCGGCATCCGCTGCGTCGCGGTCGACTACGACGCCCTGCGCGGGGTGGCGAGCACCGACCTGCGGCTGTTCTAGAATCGGGGCGGTTCGTCGTCCGGTGGTGGTTCCGGCCTCGGCGGTGGCCGGGGTGTATCGGCGGTAAGGGGCGTCCTGTCGGAGACGCTCAGACTGACTTCTCGCCAGGCTTCGTCGCTGGCGGCGAGTTCCCGTGCCGCCTGCTGCGCCAACGGCACGGCATCGGTGCCGAGCAGCAGGCGCAGGGGGGCATCGTCTCGGCCGGCGAGGTCTCGGACCACCTGGGCGACACGGCGCGCGCTCGACGCCTCGTGACCGGAGCCGGCGCGCACGAGCTCGGCGAACGCTCCGATCGTCGGCTGGTACGGCGCGCTGGGCTGCGGGATCGTCATCGACGAGCCGGCCCAGTCGGTGCGCATGCCGCCCGGCTCGAGAACAGTGATCTTCACCCCGAACGGAGCGAGCTCGTGGGCAAGGCCGCTGGAGAGCCCGGTCACGGCCCATTTCGCCGCCTGATAGGCGGTCAGGCCAGGGGCGGAACAGCGAGCACTGAGCGAAGAGACCTGGATGAGATGACCCTCGCCCTGCTCGCGCAGGATCGGCACGACCGCCTTCGAAACGTTGACGACACCGTAAAAGTCGGTTTCGACCTGCGCCCGGAACGAGTCGATCGTTGTGTCCTCGAACGAGCTCAGGTCGCTATAGCCGGCACTGTTGACGGCGACATCGATTCGGCCGAAGGTCTCCACGGCCTGAGCAACCGCGCGCACAGCCGCGTCGTGATCGGTCACGTCCAGCCGCAGCGGAAGCACCCCATCGCCGTATGCGCCGAGGAGATCCTGCAACCGCTCCGGGTTGCGCGCCGTGGCCGCCACGCGATCACCCGCTTCGAGCGCGACCTCGACGAACGCGCGACCCAGACCGCGCGAACTTCCGGTGACGAACCACACCTTGGACATGGACGTTCCTCACTGGTGATCGAGTCGCATGACAGGTTCGGCGCTCCGTTGGATGACCACATGTGTGCTCGACATCCAACATCAACGGCACGCGGAGTTCGGGAACGGTCACGACGGCGGGAGATGGGCGAGGAGGACCACCCTGGAGCTGTCCATCTCGATCCTCCTCCCGTCGCGGGAGTTCTCCGGCGTGAGGCGATGGCGATGGTCGCCGTGGTCACCGGCCGGCACCTGGGTGCACCCGATAGCGCAGGTGCGTGACACCGGGCGCGTCGAGCACCCGGGTCAACTCGAACTGGATGCGGTCCGCGCCGAACAGCCGCCGCCCGTCACCGAGCACGACCGGGATCAGGTGGATCTCCAGCTCGTCGAGCAGGCCCTCGCGCAGCAGCGACTGCGCGAGCCCGGCACCATGCACCATCACGTCCTTGTCGCCGGCGGCCGCCTTGGCCTCGCGCATCGCCGTTGCGACGTCGGGCACGTAGTGAACCCAGCCGCTCTGCGACGCCGGCGGGACACCGCGCGTGGGTACGAAGATCGGCACGCCGTGGTGATCACCGTTCCAGTGGCCGGCGTAGTCGAACGTCTTGCGACCCACAACGACCGCACCCGTCGCCATCAGCTCGCCGAACACCTGCCCGCTCAGCCCCGGCGGGTCGAAGTAGGGCGGGTCGGAGGCGGGCTCGCCGAGCCACTCGTGCAGCCGGATGCCGCCGATCCCGAGCCCGTTGCCCGGGCCGTCGCCCGGGCCGGTGATGAACCCGTCGAGCGACATCGACATGTACAGGACGGACTTCCCCATGTGAACTCCTTCCTCAGGGCCTACTCGACTACGCGCAGCGCCGCATCGAGCTCGACCGGGACTTGTCAGGCGTGGTGCCGCCAGGGCACCACCGGTGCGCGGTGACGGTCTCGACCGACAGGGCCGCCCCACCCCGGCTGGGGTCTCCGGGGAAGATCTCGATACCGCGGTCCAGGTCGCGGCCGGTCAGCTCGGCGGCGGTGCCGGATCGGTACACCGCCCGGTCGTGGCAAGTCGGCACCGTCGACTCGAAGATCACCATGCTCGGCTGGGATCGCACGGCGAGGTTGCGGGAGTGCCGCGAGTCGGGACCGGACGCCCAGAAGATCTCGGCGTAGTCGGCGGTCGCGACGTAGACGGGCGACGTCCACGAGGTGCCGTCGGCGTTGGCGGTGTTGAGGATCACGTACGGGTCGGCGTCCATCAGGCCACGGGCGTGGGCGCCCGGATCGACGTCGGTCGTGACGCCGACCCCCGCTGGACCCGGTAGCCGACGGTCATCGCGAACCTCCTCGCTGGCGTTGTGCGGTCAGCCTGGCGGGCGGCGTGCGTCCGGGCCTCCGTGCTGAGTACCGAGCTACTACGGAACGATCACCGACGTACGCCATCCTGATGACGTGAGTTCGACGGAGATCTCGACCCGGGAGGCCGAGGTGCTCGCCGCTGTGGGCCAGCACCTGTCGAACGCGCAGATCGCCAACCGGCTGCGCATCTCGGTTCGGACGGTCGAGAGCCACGTCGCGGCGCTGCTGCGCAAGCTCGATGCCGCCGACCGGCACGCCCTGGCCGCGCTGGCCGAGCAGGCCCGTACCGGGCGGTTCGTCGGCCTGCCGGCCAGCCGGACGACCTTCGTCGGGCGCGCGGCGGACGTCGCAGCGGTCGAGGCGGCGCTGGACGAGTCGCGGCTGGTGACCGTGGTCGGCCCGGGCGGGGTGGGCAAGACTCGGCTGGCGGCCGCCGTCGCCGAGCAGGCGGCGTCCCGGTTTCCCGCCGGCGGCGCATTCGTCGACCTCGTGCCGGTCCGGACCGCGGCCGTGGCCGGTGCGGTCGGGCAGGCCGTCGCCGATGCGTTGGACGTGACCGTGGGCCCGACGCAGTCCGTTGAGCGGGCGGTGTTCGAGCGGCTGCGCTGGGGACGGCCGCTGCTGGTGCTGGACAACTGCGAGCACGTGATCGACGAGGTCAGCACGCTGACCGAACAGGTGCTGGCTGCGTGCCCGCAGGCCACCGTGCTGGCCACCAGCCGGCAGCGACTCGGCGTCACCGGCGAACGGCTCGTACACCTGCGCCCACTCGGTGGCACCGAACTCGAGCAGCTGTTCCGGGACCGAGCCAGCGCCGCGGATCCCGGGTTCGCCGCGCCGCAGACAGTCGTGGCCGACGTCTGCGCCCGGCTGGACGGTCTGCCGCTCGCGGTCGAGCTGGCCGCCGCCCGGGTGGCCGCGCTCGGCGCCGACGGGCTGCTGACCGGCCTCGACGATCAGCTGCGGCTGCTGGCCGGCGGCCGGGGGGTACACGTCCGCCATCACTCGTTGCGCGAGCTGATCGGGTGGAGCTACGACCTGCTCGACGAGGACGAGAAGGCGATGTTTCGCCGGCTGTCGGCGTTCGTCGGGATGTTCCACCTGGACGCCGCGGCGGCGTTGAACCCGCAGGTGCCCCGGGCCGAGGTGGCAGATCTGCTGGGCCGGCTGGTCGACCAGAACCTGGTCGTGCGCACCGGTCCCGGGTGGCGGCTGCTCGACACGATCCGCGCGTTCGGCCTCGCGCAGGCGAGCGTGGTGGGGGAGCAGGACGCGATTCGCGAGCGGTACCTGCGCTGGGCGTTCGCGACCGCCGCCAACCTGGAGACCCGGCTCGACGCCGACTGGCGATCGGCGTTCGACGGTGTCGCCGACGACCTGCGGGCAGCCGCCATCGCGGTCGGATCGGCCCCTGCGGCCCACGGCTTCCTGCGCACGCTCGCCCACCTGACCTTCGCCGCGGGCAGGTTCGTCGAAGCGCGAACGCTCTACCGCGTCGCCGCCCGGTGCGCCACCGGCATCGAGCAGGGCCAGGACCTGCGGGCCGGCGCCTACGCCGCGCTGATCGTCGCCGACGACGGCGCCGCCACCGAGCTCATGCGGCAGGCCGTCGAGGCCGCGGGTACCGCCGACCTGCGTGCCGAGGCCGTGGCGATCGGCGTGCGCTACAACTTCGGGCCGATCGAGCCGCCGACCGACGACCAGACGAGCTTGCTGGCCGAGGCGAGGAGGACAGCCGACGCGAACCCGAGCGATCAGCGACTGGCCGCGCTGGTCGCCGTGGCGACGGCCTGGCACGAGGGTCACGGCTGGATGCCCGACCTGGGCCGGGCCCGTGAGGCCGTGGAACTCGCCCGGGCGGCCGGCGATCCGCTGGTATTGCTCGCCGCGATGGACGCCCTGGGCAATGCGCTCGACCGAGCGGGGGCCAACCGCGAAGCCCACCGGCTGGCCGGCGAAAGACTACGGATCGCGACCACGCTGCCGCGCCACGACCCGGCTGCGGTCGCCGAGATCGTCGACGCGTTCCACGTTGCGCCGGGGGCCGCGCTGGGCGCAGGCGACCTACCCGCTGCGCTGGTGCTGGCCCGGCAGGCCCACGCCGACGATCCGATCGGCGGGCATCCGTACCTGCAGGCCCCGCGACTCGTGCGCGCGCTGGCCCTCACCGGCGACTTCGACGAGGGGCTCAGCCGGGCCGAGACGTTGTGGGCGGCGTGGCGGCGGGACGGTAACCCGTCGATGCCGTGGATGGCCTCGGCGCTCGCGTTGGCCGGGATGATCCAGGGCCTGCGCGGCGACCCGACGGGCCAGCAGCGATGGCGCGAACGGGCGCTGACGGTCGCGGCCGGCTCGCCCGTCGCGGCGGCCTGCCTGGCGTTCGCCGACGCCCGGGTCACCGTCCACTGTGGTCAGTATGACGACGCGGCCGACCACGTCGAACGGGCCTTCGCGCCGTTCTCCGATCAGCTGTGGGCCGGCTACGCGCGCGTCGTCGGGGCCGAGCTCGCCGTCGTGGCCGACCTTCCCGACGCCGGCGAGCGGATCATCGCCGCCGAGCCGTACGCGGCCGAGAGCGACTGGGCGGCCGGGTGCCTGGCCCGGGTGCGCGGTCGGCTCGGTGACCACGCCGCCTTGACGGATGCCGTGGAGCAGTGGGGACGGCTGGATGCGCGCTTCGAGCGCGCGGCCACGCTGACGCTGCTGCCCGACCGGGTCGACGAGGGGCGCGCCGAGCTGGCCGCGCTCGGCTGCCGCATGGGGTTCGCCGGATGACCGCGCTGACCCGGCGGGACGGCACCACGCTCACGTACGAGCGCGTCAGCACCGGGCCGGCGGTGATCCTCGTCGGCGGAGCGCTGGGTACGCGGC
>DATABL010000057.1:0-22494 GCA_036259595.1 Actinophytocola sp. | reverse complement strand
GACGTCACCGTGGTGTTCGTGCCGCCGAAGTTCGCCAAGGCCGCGGTGGTGGAGGCGATCGACGCCGGCATCGCGCTGGCGGTGGTGATCACCGAGGGCATCCCGGTGCACGACACGGCCGCGTTCTGGGCGCACGCGTGCGCGACCGGGAACAAGACCCGGATCGTGGGCCCGAACTGCCCGGGTGTGATCAGCCCGGGCAAGTCGAACGCGGGCATCATCCCGGCCGACATCACCGGCCCGGGCCGGATCGGTCTGGTGTCGAAGTCCGGGACGCTGACCTACCAGCTGATGTACGAGCTGCGCGACATCGGGTTCTCCTCGGCCGTGGGTATCGGTGGTGACCCGGTGATCGGCACGACGCACATCGACGCGCTGGCGGCGTTCGAGGCCGACCCGCAGACCGAGGTGATCGTGATGATCGGCGAGATCGGCGGCGACGCCGAGGAACGCGCCGCCGCCTACATCGCCGACCACGTGTCCAAGCCGGTCGTCGGGTACGTCGCCGGGTTCACCGCGCCCGAGGGCAAGACCATGGGCCACGCCGGCGCGATCGTGTCCGGCTCGTCGGGGACCGCGCAGGCGAAGAAGGAGGCCCTGGAGGCCGCCGGGGTCAAGGTCGGCAAGACGCCGTCGGAGACCGCCGAGCTCGCCCGGCAGAGCCTGGTCCAGACCGTCGCCTAGGAGATCACCGTGCGCTTCGACGTCAACCTCTCCATCCTGTTCACCGAACTGCCCCTGCTGGAACGCCCCGCCGCCGCGGCCGCCGCCGGCTTCGACGCCGTCGAGCTGTGGTGGCCGTTCAGCGGCCCGACCCCCGCCGACCACGAGCTCGACGCGCTGGCCGACGCCATCGCCGGCGCAGGCGTCAGTCTGGTGGGCCTGAACTTCGACGCCGGCGACATGGCGGGCGGCGACCGCGGCCTGCTGTCGTCGGCGGCCACCAGCCAACGGTTCCGCGACAACATCGACGTGGCCGTGGGCTTCGCCGGGCGTATGGGCTGCCCGGTGCTCAACGCCCTGTACGGCAACACCTCCGACGACACCGACCACGACCTCGCGCTCGAGAACCTGGCCCTGGCGGTGACTGCGGCCAGCCGGATCGGCGCCACGGTGGTGGTCGAGGCGATCAACTCGCACGAGAACCCCCGGTACCCGCTGACCTCCTCGAAATCCGCGCTCGAGGTGGTCGACCGGGTTCCGGGCACGGCGTTCCTGGCCGACCTCTACCACCTGCACCGGATGGGTGAGGACATCGCGGCGCTGATCACCAGCAGCGCCGACCGCTTCGGCCACGTCCAGATCGCCGACGACCCGGGCCGCGGTCAGCCCGGCACCGGCGGCATCGACTGGACGGAGGTGTTCGGCCTGCTGGCCGCGAGCCCCTACACCGGGCCCGTCGGTCTCGAGTACAAGCCGGTCGGCCCCAGCGCGGACAGCTTCACCTGGCTGAAGGAGTACACGTGACAACCATCGGGTTCATCGGGCTGGGGATCATGGGGAGTCCGATGGCGTCGAACCTGCTGCGCGCGGGGTTCGACGTCGTCGGGTTCGACCTGGTGGCGTCCTCGCTGGAACGGCTCGCCGGCGAGGGCGGCACGGTCGCGGCCAGCGTCGAGCAGGCCACGGCGGAGGCGGACGTGGTGATCACCATGCTGCCCAACTACCCGCAGGTCGAGGCCGTCGCGTTCGGCGAGGGCGGCGTGCTGGCGTCGGCCAAGCCGGGGACGCTCTACGTCGACATGTCGTCGATCCGGCCACAGACCTCGCGCCGGATCGCCGAGGAGGGCACCGCGAAGGGCGTCCGGGTGCTGGACGCCCCGGTGTCCGGCGGGGAGCAGGGCGCGATCGACGGCGTGCTGTCGATCATGGTCGGCGGCCCGGCCGAGGACTTCGCCGCGGCGGCACCGATCTTCGACGTGCTCGGCGGGACCGTCGTGCACGTCGGGCCGCACGGCGCCGGGCAGACGGTGAAGGCCGCCAACCAACTCGTGGTCGGCGGCACCTACGCGCTGGTGGCCGAGGCGATCGTGCTGCTGGAGGCGTCCGGGCTGGACGCCGGGGTCGGGCTCGACGTGCTCGCCGGCGGGCTGGCCGGCAGCCGGATCCTGGAGCTCAAGCGCGAGTCGATGGTGGCCCGCCGGTTCGCCCCCGGGTTCCGGATCGACCTGCACCACAAGGACATGGGCATCGTGCTCGACGCCGCACGGGAGGCCGAGGTGGCGCTGCCCGTCGGCGGGCTCGTCGCGCAGCTGATCGCCTCCGCCCGGGCCAGCGGCCACGGGTCGCTCGACCACTCCGCGCTGCTGAAGGTCGCGGAGACCCTCTCCGGCAAGGGAGACGCCGCGTGAACACCGTTCCGTGCATGGAGGCCGCGGTCGCGGTCATGGAGTCCGAGGGCGTCGACACCGTGTTCGGCATCCCCGGTGCGGCGATCCTGCCGCTGTACGCGGCGATGCGGACGTCCGGGATCCGACACATCACCGTCCGCCACGAGGAGGGCGGCACGCACGCGGCCGACGGGTGGGCCCGAGTCACCGGCAAGGTCGGAGTGTGCATCGGCACCTCCGGTCCTGCCGGAACCAACATGATCACCGGCCTCTACACCGCGCTCGCGGACTCCATCCCGATGGTGTGCATCACCGGGCAGGCACCGCGGGCGAAGCTGCACCAGGAGGCGTTCCAGGCGGTCGACATCGTCGAGATCGCCAAGCCGGTGACCAAGTGGGCGGTGCAGCTCAAGGAGCCCGGCCAGGCGCCGTGGGTGTTCCGGGAGGCGTTCCGGATCGCGCGGTCCGGCCGGCCGGGGCCGGTGCTGATCGACCTGCCGGTGGACGTGCAGCGCGGGACCTGCGGTTATGACCCGTCGATCGACGAGCCGCTGCCGGTCGAGGTGCCGGCGCCGGCACCGTCGCGGGTGCGGGCCGCGGTGGAGATGCTGCTGTCGGCCGAGCGGCCGCTGATCCTGGCCGGCGGCGGCGTGATCATCGCCGACGCGACCGAGGAGCTGGCCGACCTGGCGACGTCGCTGAACATCCCCGTGCAGGTCACGCTGATGGGCAAGGGCGCGTTCCCGGAGGACCACGACCTGTTCGCCGGCATGGCGGGGCTGCAGACCCAGACTCGGTGGGGCAACCAGGCGTTCCTGGAGAGCGACCTGGTGCTCGCGGTCGGCGCCCGGTTCGGCGACCGGCACACCGGCGACCTGTCCGTCTACACGCGGGGCCGGCGGTTCATCCACGTCGACATCGAGCCGACGCAGCTCGGCAAGGTGTTCGAGCCGGACCTCGGGGTGGTCGGCCACGCCCGGCCCACGCTGGCCGCGTTCGCCGACTGCGCCCGCTCGCTCTCGGCTTCGCCGCGTTCGCGGGAGTGGCCGTCGCGGGTGGCCGCGCTGCGGTCGACACTGGGCCGGCGGGACGACTTCGACGACGTGCCGATCAAGCCGCCGCGGGTGTACCGGGAGCTGAACGAGTTCTTCGGCCCGGACACGACGTTCGTGACCGCGATCGGGCTGTACCAGATCTGGTCCGGCCAGTTCCAGCACACGTTCCTGCCGCGCCGGTACCTGGTGTGCGGGCAGGCCGGCCCGCTGGGCTGGGAGGTGCCGGCGGCGATGGGCGTCAAGTGCGCGTTCCCGGAGCGGCAGGTGGTCGCGGTGGCGGGGGACTACTCGTTCCAGTTCCTGATGGAGGAGATCGCGGTCGCGGCGCAGTACCGGATCCCGTTCGTCATCGTGATGGTGAACAACGAGTACCTGGGTCTGATCCGCCAGGCCGAGATCCCCTACGACATGAACTACGCCGTCGACCTGCACTACGGCGAGGGCGGCATCGACCACGTGAAGCTGATGGAGGCCTTCGGCTGCCCGGCGCGTCGCGTCGAGCAGCCGGGCGACATCCGCGACGCGCTCGCCTGGGCGTCGGCGGAGTCCGAGTCCCAGCAGCTCCCGGTCCTGGTCGAGATCATGGTCGAACGGGAGGCCAACGCCGCCATGGGCCCGGTCTCCATCGACGCGGTCAAGGAGTTCGAACCGGTCCCGGAGCTGGCCCCGGCGGACTGAGGCGCGGGGTGACGGGGTGGTCCGGTGCGGGCCACCCCGTCTGTCACCGCTCCAGTAGCATGCCCTCCTCGGTTGGTTCATGGGACGGGGCAGAACGACGTGATCCCACGACTCGGGCAGCACCACGGCATGCTCAGCTCGCACATCGAGTGGCCGGACGACCCCGATCCGCACGACTCCGACGAGTCGCCGTTCGCGCCGAGGCCCCCGTTGCGCAAGCTGCGCGTGATGATCGACGGCGACCTCTACCGCGTCCCGGCGGAGCTGCTGCGGGTGACCCCGGAGGAGGTGCTCACCGGCCTGCTCATGCACGACCACGTGATCTGCTTCCGGTACGCCGACAACGGCCCGCCGCCCGGCACCACGGCCTACGAGCTGACCGACGGCGGCCGCGCGTACGAGGGCTGGGTGACCGTCGACCCGCCGGACGGCCGGGTCGACAGCCGGGTCGACAGTCGCGGCATCGTGTTCTGCGCCGACCGAAGACCGGTTCGCGGCACCGCGTACATGGACAAGCACCGGCACGCGCGCGACGAGGCGGTGGCCTACACCGACCTGCCGCCGAAGATCGCGGCCGACCGGCGTGCGGCCGACGCGCTGGCCCTGCAGGTGGCGCTCGGCATGGACGCCGACGTCTTCGTCACCGAGCGGCCGTACCTGTACCTGTCCCGCGGCCGCTCGTCCCGGACGAAGGTGCTGCGCAGCGCGGACGCCATCGCGATCGTGGGGCTGTACCTGCGCGCGCAGGGCGTCTACTCGGTGGTGCGCAACCGGGAGTCGCACTTCCCGATGCGGCGCGGCGGCTACTTCGCGGTCGGGGCGATGGAGCTGATGCCCGCGGTGTGGCGCTGGTCGGCCGCGTGCCAGCAGGAGTCCGAGGCGACCGGCGACCCGCGCCTCGCGGAGCTGGCCGGCGCGCTGGTCCAGCGGGTGGCGCGGGCGCTGCAGGCACGCGACGAGCTGCACCAGACGGTGAACCGGGCCGCCAGCAACGACACCCGCTCGCTCGTGTTGTCCACTTTGGACGACGTGGTGCTGCTGCTGATGGCGGCGGTCGAGGTGTCGGCGGTGGTGGCGCACCGGGTGCTCGACCTGGGGGAGCGCCACCAGCACCTGGCCGGCTGGCAGCGCCCGGAGTGGGTGAAGCGGGTGCGGGAGAAGAACAAGCACCTCGCCGCGCTGCTGGCCGACCGCACGCCGGGGTGCTACCTGCTGAAGGGCCTGGTCGCCCTGCGCGACTCGATCCACGCGGAGGTGCTGCCGGGTTTCCTGTCCGCCGAGTCCCCGGCGCGGACTAGCGTCCTGTTCACGCTGCCGGCGTCGCGGTCCGGCGAGCTGTCCGCGATGCTCGCGTGCTTCGGCGGCGCGGCGGCGTGGGGCGTGCGGGAGCCGCACCCCGGCGAGCTGTACGCGGACCCCGGCGTGTTCGTCGACCAGCTGTTCACCCGCGTGCTCGGCTTCCTGAACGTGACGATGGCGCGGACCCCGATGGAGCGGCTGCCGCACGTGCGCAGTCCGCTGCCGGACTCCCCGGAGTCGGCCGGCCAGGAGCTCAACCGCTACTCGGAGACCAGCCGCCGGAGCATCAGGTGGCAGCTGGGTCTGTGAGGCCGGTCGCCACCCGGACGAACGCGGCCAGGTCGCGGGACCGGTTCGGTGCCGGCCGGGCGAGGACCACGGTGGAGGGGTTCCCGTCGGTCAGCGGCACCGTCGCCGACCGCCACCTTCACCGCCGACGACCGTCCCGTCCCGTGGTGAGCCGGCCCAGCAGGGGTGCCAGGGCGGTCAGCGTCCGCTCGCCGGCCGGGTCGCCGGCGGTGGCGGGGACGACCGCGACCTCGTCGAGCCCGGCCGCCGCGTACTCGGCCAGCCGGCTCCGGACGGCGTCGAGGTCACCGACCAGGCCGACGGTCCGCGCGGCGTGCTCGGGCAGCGCGGCGAGGACGTCGTCGAGGTCCGCGCCGCGTTCGGCGAGCTCGATCGCGCCGCCGAACCCCGCCCGCTGGAACACCTCGCGGTAACCGCGCACGGGGAAGTAGCCGACGACGGCACGCATGAGCTGGGCGTAGGAGGCGTCGTCGGGGTCGACCGCGGCGGGCAGCCAGGCCGCCAGCCGGGGCGCCGGGCGGCCGTCGCGCGCGGCCGCGGCGTCGAGCTTCGCGCGCAGCTCGCGGACCTGCTCGACGGTGACGAGGTCGAGCAGCATCCGGTCGGCGTACCGGGCCGCGACGGCGATCGCCTTGTCGCCGAAGGCCGCCACCGTCAGCGGCCCGGTGGCGGGCTTCATCCTCGGTCGGAAGCCGTGGTCGTCGCGGGCACCGAACCACTCGCCACGCCGGTGGGCGACCCAGGCGCGGGCGACCGCCCGCAGGTCACCGACCGGCGTCGCCCGCGACCGCCCGTGCACGCCCTCGACCACGCGGACGCTGGAGGTCCCGAGCGCGACCCCCACCGCGCGGCCGGTGACCGCCTCGACGCCGGCCGCCCCACGCACGACCGTCGCCGCGTCCCGCACGGACACGGGCACCGGCCCGGCGGTGAGCGCGATCCGCTCGGTGGCCGACCCGACCGCCGTGGCCAGCACGAACGCGTCCCACGTCGGCCCCTCGCCGAGCCACACCTCCCCGTACCCGAGCCGGTCCGCGAGCACCGCGGACCGCACCGCCTCCTCGACCGGCCGCCCGTCCTCCCGGGCGGCGGCGACCACACTGATCTCCATCCGCCCGAGCGTAGGGCGAGGTCACCGGCGCAGCCAGGCGGTGGTGTCCGGGGGCAGTGCGGAGCCGGCCAGCGGGTCGCTGGTCAGCAGGACCTCCTGGTGGGCGGGCAGCTCGACCGGGCCGTCGGACAGGTTGACCACGCAGGCGAACCCGTGACCGCGGTCGAAGCCGAGGACGCCGGCCGGCAGGTCGGGGAGCCAGGTCATCGGGCCGTCGCCCAGGGCCGGGTGGTCGCGGCGCAGGTGCAGGGCGCGGCGGTAGAGCTCGAGCATCGAGTCCGGGTCGTCGGTCTGGTGTCGCACGGTGAACGTGGCCCAGCCGGCGGGCTGGGGCAGCCACGGGTCGCCGCCGTTCGTGCTGAAGCCGTACGGGGGCAGGTCGCCCGACCACGGGAGCGGCACGCGGCAGCCGTCGCGGCCGATGTCGGCGCCGGCGGTGCGGGCGAAGACCGGATCCTGGCGTACCTCGTCGGGGAGGTCCTCCACTTCGGGCAGGCCCAGTTCCTCGCCCTGGTAGATGTAGACGCCGCCGGGCAGCGCCATCGTCAGCAGGGCGGCGGCACGGGCGCGGCGGGTGCCGAGCACGGGGTCGGTCCGGGCCTTGTGCTGGCGGTCGGCGAAGGAGAACGACGTGTCGGCGCGGCCGTAGCGGGTGACGTGCCGGGTGACGTCGTGGTTGGACAGCACCCACGTCGCCGGCGCGTTCACCGGGGCGTGCGCGGCCAGCGTCGAGGTGATCACCTCACGCAGCCTGCCGGCGTCCCACGGGCAGGACAGGAAGTCGAAGTTGAACGCCGAGTGCAGCTCGTCGGGGCGCAGGTACATGGCGAACCGCTCCGGGTCCGGGAGCCACATCTCGCCGACGAACACGCGCTTGTCCTGGTAGTCGTCGGCGATCCGGCGCCACGCGCGGTAGATCTCGTGCACGCCGTCCAGGTCCGAGTACGGGAACGGGCCCACCAGCGGGTCCGGGTGGTCGGGCAGGCCGTCGGCCTTCACCAGGCCGTCGGCGACGTCGATGCGGAAGCCGTCGACGCCACGGTTGAACCAGAACCGCAGGATGTCCTCGAACTCCTCGGACACCTCGGGGTTGGTCCAGTTCAGGTCGGGCTGCCGCGACGAGTACAGGTGCAGGAACCACTCGCCCGGTTCACCGGTCGGCTCGGTGACCCGCGTCCACGCCGAGCCGCCGAACCGCGACTGCCAGTTGTTCGGCGGCAGCTCGCCGTGCTCGCCGCGCCCGGGGCGGAACCAGAACCGTTGCCGCTCCGGCGATCCCGGCCCGGCGGCGACGGCCGCGGCGAACCACGGGTGCTCGTCGGAGCAGTGGTTCGGCACGATGTCGATGATGATCCGGATGCCGAGGGTGTGCGCCTCCTCGATCAGCTTCTCCGCCTCCGCGAGCGAGCCGAACACCGGCTCGATGTCGCGGTAGTCGGACACGTCGTAGCCGCCGTCGTCCATCGGCGACGGGTACCACGGGTTGAACCAGATCGCGTCGATGCCGAGCTCCGCCAGGTAGCCCAGCTTCGCGCGCACGCCGGCGAGGTCGCCGGTGCCGTCGCCGTCGCCGTCGGCGAAGCTGCGGATGTAGACCTGGTAGATCGACGCGCCGCGCCACCAGTCGAGCTGTTCCACTGAATCACCCCTTGAGACTGCCGGCGGTGAGGCCGGCCAATATCTGCCTTTGGAAGATCAGGAACGCCACGACCATCGGGAGGCTCGCCAGCACGAGGCCGGCCAGCATCAGGTTGATCGGGGTGTCCGGTTCGAAGCGCTGCAGCGCCACGCTGAGGGTCTGGATGCCGGGGTCCTGCAGGACCAGCAGCGGCCAGATGAAGTCCTTCCAGGCGGCCACGATCGCGAAGATCGAGACCACCGCGAGGATCGGCCGGGACAGCGGCAGCACGATGCGCACCATGGTGGTGACGCTGCCGGCGCCGTCGATCCGGGCCGCGTCGAGCAGCTCGGTCGGGATCTGGTCGAAGAACCGCTTCAACAGGTACAGGTTGAAGGCGTTGGCCGCGGCGGGCAGCCAGATCGCGGCCGGCTCGTTGATCAGGTTGACGCCGACGACCGGCACGTCGGTGATCGTCAGGTACGTCGGCACCAGCAGCGCGGAGGCCGGCAGCATCAGGGTCGCGAGCATCAACCCCATGATCCACTTGCCGAGGACCGGGCGCAGCTTGGACAGCGCGTAGGCCGCCGGCACGATCACCGCGAGCTGCAACAGCCACGCCCCGCCGGCGACGACCACCGTGTTCCGGAAGTACCCGGCCAGCTCCATGAAGCTCCACGCGTCCACATAGGAGTCGACGTTGAGCCGCTCGGGGAGCAGGGTCGGCGGGTTGCGGGCGAGCTCGGGCGCGGTCTTCATCGCGCCGAGCAGCATCCACACCAGCGGCACCACGAACGCGAGCGTGAACAGTGCGAACACGACCACGAACACGAGCCAGTAGCCGATCTTGCCGTGCGGGCGCTCCAGCGTCCACGGCGACAGCAGGGTTCTCGTTGCCATGGCTCAGCTCCTCGTCCTGGTGAGCCGCAGGTACAGGGCGGAGAAGCCGCCGAGGAAGACGAACAGCAGCAGGCTCATCGCGCTCGCGGTGCCGAAGTCGTTGTAGGTGAAGGCGTAGCGGTACAGCAGCAGGAGCACGGTGACAGTGGAGTCCTCCGGCCCGCCGCCGGTCATCACGTACGGCTCGGTGAACACCTGCATGGTGGCGATGATCTGCATGAGCATCATGACCAGCAGCACGAACCGGGTCTGCGGGACGGTCACGTGCCGCAGCCGCTGCCACACGGTCGCGCCGTCCAGCTCGGCGGCCTCGTACAGCTCGCCGGGGATCGTGGCGAGGGCGGCCAGGTAGATCAGTGTGGCGGAGCCCATCGACGCCCAGGTCGCCACCAGCACCAGCGACAGCATCGAGGTGTCGGTGGAGTTGAGCCAGGCCAGCGGCGGCAGCCCGACCGACCGCAGGAGGCTGTTGAACAGCCCGGGACCGGGGTCGTAGAACCACTTCCACAGGATCGCGACCACCACCGGCGGCAGCATGACCGGGAGGTAGACCACCATCCGGAAGAAGGCCTTGGCGTGCCGCAGCTCGTTGAGCACCACCGCGACCGCGAACGGGATCGCGAAGCCGACGACCAGGGCCAGCCCGGTGAACAGCAGGGTGTTGCGCCAGGCGGTGAGGAACAGCGGGTCGGCGAACAGCGTCTCGAAGTTCTCCCAGCCGACCCAGACCGGGTCGCTGACGAAGTTGACCTGCTGGAAGCTGAGCAGGACGCCGCGGACGATCGGGTACCAGGAGAACAGCGCGAAGCACACCAGCGCGGCGCAGAGGAACCCGTAGGCGGTGAGGTTGTCGGTGAGCCGGCGGCGAAGTCGGCCGGCCGGTGCCGCCGGCGGCGCGGGCTCGGTCACGCTCGGGACCCGGGGTGGCGCGCCCCGGCTCGTGATGGTTGACATCGTGGGCCTCCGTGGAGGATCCGGCCGGGAGCGGTGCAGGGCGGCGCGCTCCCGGCCGGACCGGCTCGTTACCTGACCTGCGCGAGTGCCTGGTTGGCCTTGCTCTCCGCGTCGGCGAGCAGTTGGCCGATGTCGGTGTCGCGGTTGGTCAGTACGCCCTGCATCACGTTGTCCAGGGCGGCGTACACCTGCTGGGCGTTGGGCGGCTCGATCTTCTTGTCCAGCTCGGCCAGACCGTCCACGAAGGGCTGGTAGTTGGCCACCGGGACGGTGGCGTACTTCTCCTTCAGCGACTCCTGCGTGTCGCGCACCTCGCCGTCGACCCAGATGTCGGGGGTGGGGGAGGCGGGCAGGCCGATCGGCTGGCCCTGGTCGGCGTAGCGCTGGAGGTTGGCGTCCATCCGGTCCGGGTTGAGGTACTTCCACTGGATCCACTGCAGGCCGGCGCGGATCTTCTCCGGCGAGGCCTTGGGGTTGATCATGTAGCCCTCGCCGCCGAGCAGGGTGCCCTCGCCACCGGGCATCGGCGCGAGGCCGTAGTCGGCGTAGTCGCCGTTGAACTGGTTGACCAGCGTGGGCACGTTGTCCGGGGCGGCCAGGTACATGCCGAGCTGGCCGGCGCCCATCATCCGCTGGACGTCCTCGATCACCAGGAGCTGCTTCTGCCCCATGGTGTCGTCCTCCCAGCGCATGGCGTGCAGGGTCTCGGCGACCTCGCGGCCGGTGTCGTTGTTGAAGGCGGAGGCCCAGCCCGCGCCCTGCTTCTCGGCGACCTCGCCGCCCATCGAGTACATCCACGCGGTGAAGTGCCAGCCGCCCTGGTTGTTCTTGCTGTACTCGGCGAACCCGACGGTGTTGTCGCCGAGTGCGGTGATCTTCTTCGCCGCCTCGCGCACCTCGTCCCAGGTGGCCGGTGGCTGGTCCGGGTCGAGGCCTGCCTCGGTGAACAGCTTCCGGTTGTACAGCAGGCCCATCGAGTAGTTCGCCGTCGGCAGGCCGTAGACGCGGCCGTCGTCGTCGGTGAAGATCTCCTTGAGCTCCGGCTGGATCTGGTCGACGTGGGGTACGTCGGCGAGGTAGTCGGTGATGTCCGCGGCCTGGCGCCGGGCGATGAGGTTGGCCGGGTCGGTGAGGTAGACGTAGAACACGTCCTCGAGCTGGCCGCCGGCGAGCTTGGCGGAGAACGTCTTCGGATCCATGAACCCCTCGCGGGGCTGGATGTCGATGTCGGGGTGCTCCTCCTCGAACTTGGCCACGTCCTCGTCGAAGATCTTGCGGTCGAACGGCTGCGTCTTCGGTGGCTGGCCGTTGACCGTGATCGCGACCTTGCCGTCGGCGCCGGCGTCGTCGGACTCGCTGCCGCAGGCGGTGACGGTCAGGCCGAGGCCGGCCGCCAGCACCAGGGCCAGTGATCTGCGCTGGATGGTTGTGCTCATGGTCTGGGAACCCTTGCGTGGTGGGGACCGGACGAAAATCTGTGAGCCACACCATAAGACTCACGACCAATCAGACGCAAGACTACGACAACGTGTTGAAAAAACACGACTCGCTTCGAGTTTCCTGCCCGGACCCTTGGGCTCCCCCGTTCCGGACGCACGAGGTCCCGGTTCGGGCACACGAGATCCCGGTTCCGAACGCACGAGGTCCGGGCACACGAGATCCGGTTCCGAACGCACGAGTCCCCCGCTCGCGGTCGGGCGCGAACGGGGGATTCGGCGGTCGTGCGGGGGGAACTTGCGGGGTCAGGCGGGGGTGGGGCGACGGGCGCGGACCGGTGCGGCGGAGGCGCGGACCACGAGTTCGGGCTCGAAGAGCAGCTCCTCCATGGACACCTCGATGCCGGCGATCTGGTTCACCAGCAGCTCCACCGCGGCGCGGCCCATGGCCTCGATGGGCTGGCGGACCGTGGTCAGCGGCGGATCCGTGCAGGTCATGAGCGCCGAGTCGTCGTAGCCGATGACCGAGACGTCGTCGGGGGTGTTCAGCCCGAGGCGGCGCACCGCGCGGATGACGCCGAGCGCGAGCGGGTCGCTCGCGCAGATCAGCCCGGTGACGCCGTTCTGCACCAGCCGGCTGCCGACGGCCTGGCCGCCCTCGACGGAGAACATCGTGTGCCCGACGCTGTGCTCGTCGACCGCGAGCCCGACGCGCTTGGCGCACTGCTCGAACGCAAGCAGCTTGCGCTGCGACGGAAGATGGTCACGCGGCCCGAGCACCAGGCCGATCCGCTCGTGGCCGAGCGCGACGAGGTGTCCGAACGCCTGCTCGATCGCGACCGCGTCGTCGCAGGAGACCACCGGGTAGTCCAGGTCGATCGAGGCGTTGACCAGCACGACCGGGAGCTTGCGCCGGGCGAGCTGGTAGTGGTGCTCGTGCGAGGCCTCGGTCTCGGCGTGGCTGCCGCCGGCGAACACCACTCCGGAGACCTGCTGGGCGAGCAACAGCTCGACGTAGTCCGGCTCGGACACCCCGCCGGTGCAGGTGCACAGGACCGGGGTGAAGCCCTGCTGGGCCAGCGCGCTGCCGACCACGTCGGCCAGCGCCGGGAAGATCGGGTTCTGCAGCTCGGGCAGGACCAGCCCGACGAGGCGGGCGCGCTCGCCGCGCAGCTGGGTCGGCCGCTCGTAGCCGAGCACGTCCAGCGCGGTGAGCACGGCCTGGCGGGTCGCCTCGGACACGCCGGGTTTGCCGTTGAGCACACGGCTCACCGTCGCCTCGCTGACACCGACCTTCTGGGCCACTTCGGACAGCCGTCTTTGCGCCATGACCGCAACTCTACGACAGGTTGTGCAAGTTCTTGCGCTGGTTTGCGGTAGCCCACACCTCGCGTTCGAGGGTGTACCGCACCTCGCCGTGCTCGGAGCCGGGGATCGGCGCGAACGGTGGGAAGTACGTGCACTCGTAGCGCAGGCCCACCTTCTCCATCACCCGTCGGGAGCCGGCGTTGACCGCCATCGTCTCGGCGATCACGCGGTTCAGCTCCCGGTCGGCGAAGGCGTAGTGCAGCAGGGCGCGCGAGCCCTCGGTGGCGTACCCGCGGCCCCAGGCGGCCTGCCGCAACCGGTAGCCGAGCTCGGCCTCGTCCGGCGGCCCGGCCTCGTCCTGCCGGAGCATGAACCAGCCGACGAACTCCTCGCCGTCCCTGGTGAACGCGGCGAACGTGCCGAGACCGGGGTCCCGCCCGTACTCGCCGAGGATGGCGGGCAGCATCGACCTCTCGACGTGGGTGCGCGAGGTGGGCCGGCCGCCGTTGAGGTACCGCATGACCTCGGGGTCGCTGTCCAGCTCGACGAGGAGGTCGGCATCGGTCTCGGTGAACCGGCGGAGCAGGAGTCGGTCGGTCGCCAAGAAGATGTCCATGCGGGGATCGTGGCAGGCGCGACGAGCGTTGTGGACCGAATTTCCGCCCGCTAGGTTCTCTGTTCGTGTCCTACGTTCACGCGCCCACACCAGCGGAGTACCGGCGGCTGCGGACGCAGGCACGGCTCTGGGAGCCGGCGACCACGCGACTCCTCGACCGGGTGGGGGTCGCACCGGGAGCCCGCTGCCTCGACGTCGGCTGCGGGCCGGGCGAGGTGATGCGGCTGCTCGCGGAGCGGGTCGGGCCGTCGGGCTCGGTCACCGGCGTGGACCTCGACGGCCGGATCGCCGCCGAGGCCGCCGAGGCGCTGCGGGCCGAGGTGGACGCGGAGATCTCCTTCATCGAGGGTGACGTGCACTCACTTGATCTGGGGTCCTTCGATGTGGTGTACGTGCGGCTGGTGCTCATGCACCTGGCCGACCCGGTGGCGGTGCTGCGCCGGCTGTGGGAGCTCGTCGCGCCCGGGGGCGTGCTGGTCGTGCAGGACTACGACACGGCCGGGATGACGAGCGTGCCGACACTGCCGTGCTGGGACGAGTTCGAGCGGGTGATGGACGGCGTCATCGAGCGGACCGGCGGCGACCCGCGGTGCGGGCTGCGGCTGCCGGCGCACCTCGCCGCCGCCGGCGCCGGTGAGCCGGACGGCACCGACGTCTCGGGCGTACTGCTGCCGCTCGCCGACACCGAGGGCTACTACCAGGCGTCGTACGACTCCGCGCTGCCCGCGGCGATCCGGCTCGGCATCACCACCCGGGAGGCCGGCGAGCGCTGCCTGGCCGAGTTCGCCGAGGCGGCCGGGTCGCGGGCGAACTACGTGCAGCTGCCGACGATGGTCGGGGCGTACAAGCGCCGGAGTGTCGCGGCCTGACCCCTGGGCCGCGGTGGCAGCATGACCGCCGTGGCAGTGACCCTTCCGGCGTCCGTGTTGGCCGCGCACCTGGAGTCGTGCGCGGCGGAGCTGGCGGTTTCCCTGCCGTCTCTGCCGCCGGAGGACCTGGAGCGGGTGCTCGCGCAGCTGGTGTCCGGCCAGCGTCACCTCGCGGCCGCCCTGTCGGGTCTGGCCGCCTTTCAGACGGGTCCGCTGGGCGAGGTGCTGGCGGCCGCGGCACGGGCCGCCGGGCATGCCGCGGACGCCCTCGCGGAGGGTGAACATTTGTTCGATTAGATCACCCGTTTGGGCCTGTGACCAGGGGATTGTGGGGGATAACCTGGCGGTGTTGCCGACGGGGAGGATCACCCATGCGAAGTGTCTGGAACGGCACGATCAGGCTCGGCTCGGCGAGCATTCCGGTGCGTGCGTACGGCGCGACCGAGGAGCAGGTGACGGGGATGCACCAGCTCCACCTGACCGACGGCGGCCGCATCCGGCACCGCAAGGTGTGCGAGGTCGACGGGCAGCCGGTGGGGGCGGGCGAGATGGCCCGCGGGTACGTGATGCCGGGCGGCGAGACGGTGGTGCTGACCGACGAGGACCTGGCGCGGCTGCCGCTCTCCACGTCGAAGGCGATCGAGGTGCAGGCGTTCGCCCCGCTGACCGAGGTGGACCCCATCTATTTCGCCCGCAGCTACCACCTGGAGCCCGAGCCGGCGGGGACGAAGCCGTACGTGCTGTTCTCCGAGGCGCTGCAGCAGTCGGGCCGGGTGGCGATCGTGAAGGTGGCGTTGCGGCAGCGGGAGTCGTTGGGGCTGCTGCGGATCCGGGAGCAGGTGATCGTCCTGGAGACGATGCTGTGGCCGGACGAGATCCGGTCGCCGGAGTTCCCGTTCCTGCACCAGGACGTGGACATCGCGGAGGACGAGCTGGCGGAGGCGGTGTCCCTGATCGACGCGCTGAGCGAGCGGTTCAGCCCGGCGCGCTACAGCGACCGCTACGCCGAGGCACTGCACGCCCTGGTACGAGCCAAGATCGAGGGCGACGAGCTGGTCCGCCCGACGGCCGCCAAGCAGGACGAGGGCGCGGCGGACCTGCTGACCGCACTGCGCGGCACGCTGGTGGAGAAGGAAGGAGCGGTGGCGAAGGCCCAGGCCGCGGCCGACCGCGCCGCCGAGGCCAGAACCGAGGCCGGTCGCGCCGCCACCCGCCCCCGCACCCCGAGCCGACACCCCTGACCGCCCGACTCGTGCGACGGGAGCGTCGGACTCGCGCGACAGGAGTGTCGCGACTCGCGAGGGTCGCGAATTCGACGCTCCCGGTCGGCGGGTTCGACACTCCGGCTCAGCGAGTTCGACGTTCGGGAACGGGGACTCGCGGTCGGAACAGGGCCTCGCGGGTCGGGAGCGGGGGACTCGTGGTTAGTCGGGGTCGTCGGCGAGCATGCCTTGGCGGAGGGTTTCCAGGGTGCGGGCCAGGAGGCGGGAGACGTGCATCTGGGAGATGCCGATGCGCTCCGCGATCTGGGTCTGGGTCATGTGGCGGAAGAACCGCAGCGTGAGGATCTGGCGCTCCCGGTCGGGTAGGCGCTCGATCAGCGGGCGGAGGGACTCGTAGTCCTCCACGCCCGCGAGTGCGCTGTCGGGCTCGCCCAGGGTCTCGCCCAGGGAGTCGGAGTCGGCGTTGGGGGACAGGGCCTCGTCCAGCGACATCGAGTGGTAGGCGTTGCCCGCCTCCAGGCCCTCGAACACCTGCTCCGGGCTCAGGTCCAGGTGGCGGGCCAGCTCGGACGGCGTCGGTGCGCGGCCCAGGCGCTGGGACAGCTCCGCGCTGGCCGCGTTGATGGCCAGGTTCAGCTCCTTGAGCCGACGCGGGACGTGCATCGACCAGCTGGCGTCCCGGAAGTGCCGCCGCACCTCGCCCATCACCGTGGGCACGGCGAAGGACAGGAAGTCGGTGCCCCGGTCCGGCTGGAAGCGGTCGACCGCGTTGATCAGGCCGAGCGTCGCCACCTGGACGAGGTCCTCCCGCGGCACTCCGCGGTTGCTGAACCGGGCCGCGATGTGTTCGGCCAGCGGCAGGTGTCCGGTCACCAGGTCGTTGCGCAGCCGACCACGTCGCGGGTCGTCCTCCGCCAGGTTCGCCATCTCGGCGAACAGCGGAGTCAGATGCTCGTAGCCGGTGTCCGAGCGGTTCCCGGTCTGCGAACTCTGCGTGTTGGTCACGCCGGTCCTTCCGCGCGCCGCTTGGCCAGAGAGATGTGCACCAGGTGCTCCTGCCGTGAGCCGTCCTGTCCGTTCCGCTCCACCCAGCTGTCGGCGGAGTCGGTCAGGGTCGTCAGCACCCGCCAGCCGAACGAGTCGCTGCTCGGGGCCGTGTCGCTCGCCGACTTGATCGACACCTGGAAGCGGATCTCGTCCTTGGCCACCGTGAAGGTGCACACCAGGTTGGCGCCGTCCGAGGCTCTGGTGATGAGGGTCGAGCACGCCTCGTCGACCGCGAGCTTGAGGTCGGCTATCGAGTCCAGGTCGTAGTCGGCGCGCATCGCGATGCTCGCCGCCAGGGACCGGATGATGGGCAGGTTCGTCAGCTCCGCCCCGATGCGGAGCTCGATCTCCTCCGGACGCCCGCCCCCGCTTCCGTCGCTCATGACGTTTTTCTACCCACAATCTTGAGTCGGGAAACCTTGCGTGACCGGCGGGTTCGCCGTGCGCGCACAACGGTAACCCGCCCAGTTCGGCACTGTCGCGCTGACCCGCCTACGGTGGGACGGGCAACGCCGTCGAAGGAAGGAGCCAACATGTTGGCGGTTACGGAAGCGGCAGCCGAGGCCATCACGGCGCTGACCGCGCAGGGTGGCGTGAACGACCAGGGCGGACTGCGGTTCTCGATGCAGAACGAGACCGACTCCCAGGCCGCGCTGGCACTCACCGTGACGTCCGCCCCGGTCGAGGGTGACCAGGTGGTCACCGCCGACACGGGGGCGAACGTGTTCCTCGAGCAGCAGGCTGCCGATTTTCTGTCGGACAAGGTCCTGGACGTACAGCAGGACGCCGAGGGGCAGCTGAACTTCGCCGTGATGGAGCGAGCCTGACGGCAGGGCCGGGCGCAACCAGCCCGCAGTGGTCCGCCCGGCCCCTGCCGGTTCCTACCGTCCTTCGTGGACGACCTGTGCCGAACCCTATGCCGGGACGAGATCCTGTTCGGACCGCTCCGGCTCCGCGTCCTCGCCCAGGATGCCGGTCGAGCTCGCCACGATGACCGGCACGGCGATCTGACCGGCGACGTTGGTCGCGGTCCGCATCATGTCCAGGATCGGGTTGATGGCGAACACGATCGCCACCCCGGTCGCGATCACCTCGGCCGGCAGGTTCACCGCGGCCAGGGTGAGCGTCAGCATCGTGAACCAGCCGGTGGTGCCGGCGGTGGCGAGCGAGCCGAACACGGCGACCAGCACGATCAGCAGGTAGTCCCCGATCCCCAGCGAGATGCCGAACATGTTCGCGATGAAGATCGTGGTGATGGCCGGGAACACCGCCGCGCAGCCGTCCATCTTCGTGGTCGTGCCGAGCGGCACGGCGAAGCTCGCGTAGCCGCGCGGCACGCCGAGGTTCACCGCGGCCTGCCGGGACAGCGGCAGCGTCGCACCGGAGGACTGCGACACGAACGCGAACTGCAGCGCGGTCCACGATTCGCGGAAGAACGTCAGCGGGCTGGTCCGGCCGACGACCCGCAGCAGGATCGGGTAGACCACGAACAGCACGAGCGCACAGCCGAGGTACACCGCGACGATCAGCGAGAGCAGCGGGGCGAAGAACTCGTTGCCGTAGGTGGCGAACGCGTTGCCGAGCAGGCCGAGCACGCCGAGCGGGGCCAGCCAGATGATCCAGCCGAGCACCTTCTGGATGATGTCGAAGAACGCCCGGTTGACGGTCACGAAGCCCTCGGCCCGGTCGCCGAGCGCGTAGGCGGCGGCGCCGACGAGCAGCGCGATGAACACGACCTGCAGGATCTGGCCCTCGGCGAACGCGGTGAACAGGTTCGTGGGCACGATGCTCTGCACGAACGACCACCAGTCGCCCTGCGCGCGCTCGGCGACGGAGGCGACGGCGTCCTCGGACGGGGTGACCGCCACGCCGCTGCCGAGGTTGCCGACCGCGCCGATCGCGAGGCCGATCCCCACGGCGATCAGCGAGGTGATCGCGAACCACAGCAGCGTGCGACCGCCGAGCCGGGCCGCGGTCCGCGGGCCGCCGAGGTGGCGCAGGCTGGTGATGCCGACGACGATCGCGGTGAACACCAGCGGGATGACGGTGAACTGGACGAGGCTGACGAAGACGTCGCCGATCCGGGACAGCGTCGTCGCGAGCCAGGACACCTCGGCCTGCTTGGCGACGAAGCCGAGCAGCGCGCCGAGCACCAGCCCGGCGAGCACCGCGATGCCGAAGAACGTGGTGCGGCGCGACCGTGGGCGCCGAGTTTCCGTTGACATGTCAGCAGCCAACGGGCGTACCGGTTGGTTTCTTCCCCGTCCCAGCATGTGGACGCGGCTGCCGGGCACCGGTGCGGAACCGGTTCGGTGTCGTGGTCGCGTCCGGTGGCGCCGGGGTCGGGGGAAGCGGTGTACATGTCGGCCGAACACTCGATCCTCGACCCGGACGCCGCGATCGACGTCCGGATCGAGGTCACGCCCTGACCGGGTTCAGCGGTGGCGGGTGGCGTTGCGGACGCGGTGCAGCGCGTTGTCGATCTGGTGGTGGTACTTGCCCTTGGTGCGCTTGTCCACGAACGCGCCGGCCTTCGTGGCCATCCGGTTCACCTTGTCCGGGTTCTTGCGCATGTAGCTCCGCGCGGCCGCGGCGGTCCCGGCCAGGGCGGTCAGCTTCTTCATGAAAGGCATGTGCCCGTCCTTTCTCTACTGCTTGAACAACGGGGTACCCACCCGCCGTAGTTCCTACTCCGCCGTGACGAGCCACGCGGCCGTGCCGAGGAACACGCCGTCCGGCGTCTCGTGGGCGGCGTAGGCCGCACGCAGCGCCTCGGTGGCGCGGGCGGCGGCGTCCGGGCCCGCCTCGGCGAGCTGCTCGACCATCGCCGGTATGGCGAGCTCGAACGCGCAGGCCTCCTCGGCGGTCTGGCCGATCAGCACCGGCTCGCGCAGGTCGGTCAGCTCGATGCCGGTGTAGCCCGCGGCGGTGAGGATCTCGCGTACCCGGGCGGGGTCGGCCAGCGACGCCGGCCCGACGCCGGGGCGGTCCGGCGGTACCGCCACGTGCGGGCTCAGCGCGGCCCGCTTGACCAGGCGGCTCTCGTTGCGCTCCAACCCCTGCCAGCACAGGAACACCAGCCGCCCGCCCGCGCGGCGCAGGTTCGCGAACGCCGCCACGGGATCCTCGAAGAACATCACGCCGAACTGGCTGAGCACCACGTCGGCGGGGTCGAACGGGTGGGTCTGGGCGTCGGCCTGCTCGAACCGGACGTTGGCCGGGCCGGCCTCCTCGGTGCGCTGCCTGGCCCTGGCGATCATCGGCGCGGCCAGGTCCACGCCGAGCGCCGAGCCGTCGGACGCGGCGCGGCCCGCGAGCCGGGTCGTGCCGCCGCAGCCGCAGCCGACGTCCAGGACCCGTTCGTGCGGGCGGATCGCGGCGGCGGCGAGCAGGTGCCGGGTCAGCGGCGCGAGCAGCGCGTCGTAGCGCTCGTCGTGCTCGGCCCAGTACGTGGCCATCCGGCCGGGCCATTCGTAGGTTGGCGGTGGTGTCAGGTCCCGCATGGCAGCTCCACGCGCAGCAGCGTAGGGCCACCCGGCGGGCTCGTCACCGTGGTGCTGCCGTCGAACGCCGCGACCCGCCGGCTGATCCCGGACAGGCCGGTGCCGCCCTTCTCGTCCGCGCCGCCGTGGCCGTTGTCGTGCACCTCGATGGTCAGCGTGTCCGCCCGGTTCAGCACGACCGACGCCTGCGTGGCGCCGCTGTGCTTGGCGATGTTCGTCAGCGCCTCGGCCACCACGAAGTACGCCGCCGACTCGACCGCGGCCGGCGCGCGCGGCGGCCCGATCGTGGTCAGCGCGCACGGCACCGGGCAGCGCGCGATCAGCCCCGCCACCGCGCCGTCGAGGCCGCGCTCGGCCAGCACCGGCGGGTAGATGCTGCGCACCACGTCCCGCAGCCCGGCCAGCGCGTCGGACGTCGCGTCCTGGGCGCGCAGCACCAGCGGCAGCGCCTCGGCCGGGTCGCGGCGCAGCGCCCGCTCCACGATGCCCAGGTGCATGGCGACCGCGACCAGCTTGTTCTGCGTGCCGTCGTGCAGGTCCCGCTCGATCCGGCGCAGCTCCGCGCCGTGGGCCTCCAGTGCGGCGGCGCGGCTCGCGGTCAGCTCGGCGACCCGCTGGGCGAGCCGCACGTCCGCCGGCACGGCGAGCAGACGCGCGGTCACCGACCGGTGCCAGCGCGCCAGGGGCGGCACCACGAGCAGCGACAGCGCCGCGTACCCCGCGGCGGCGAGCGGCATCGTCGCGGCCAGCGCCCACGAGGTGACCGGGTACGGCGCGGCGATCGGGTCGTCGGCCGGTACCGCCCACCAGTACAGCGGCACCAGCAGCGAGTTGACCACCGCCGCCGGCAGCATCACCCCGACCAGGCCGGCGGCCGTGCCGAGGACCGCGTGCACGGCGTACCACCGCAGGTCGCGGCGCAGCACCGGGCCGCGCAGCGACACGTCGTCGGTGACCGGGACCGGCACGCCGATCCGGGCGCGTTCCCAGTCGGCGAAGGCACGCAGCAGGGGCGCGGGCAGCAGCAGCCGGCCGGGACTGACCAGCGCGACCGCCACGAGCAGCACCGCGACCGGCAGGAGCAGCAGCGAGGCGAACCCCGTCACCGCGGTCGGCGCGAGGTGGCGCACCCCGTGCCAGGTCGTCACCAGCCGTCTCCGCATGCGCACCAGCATGCCGGAGGTACAGCAGGCTGTACCGCGAACCCGGTACTCAGCGGGATCGTGGCGCCGCCGCGCCCGCCATAGCGTTCCTGGCGTGCGAACGACCATGGCGGCGACGACCGCGATCTCACTGTCCGACGTGTCCAAGGTGTACGGCTCGGGACCGGGTGCGGTCACCGCCCTGGACGGGGTCTCGCTGACGCTGTCCCGCGGCTCCTTCACCGCGGTCATGGGGCCCTCCGGCTCCGGCAAGAGCTCGTTCCTGCACTGCGCGGCCGGCCTGGACCGGCCGACGTCGGGCAGCGTGCGGCTCGGCCAGACCGACCTGGCCGGGATGAAGGAGAACGAGCTGACCGAGCTGCGGCGCACCAGGGTCGGGTTCGTGTTCCAGGCCTACAACCTGGTGCCGTCGCTGACCGTGCGGGAGAACGTCGAGCTGCCGCTGCTGCTCGGCGCCGGCGAGCCGGACGCGGCGTGGTTCACCCACGTCGTCGAGACCGTCGGGCTCACCGACCGGCTGACGCACCGGCCGAGCGAGCTCTCCGGCGGGCAGCAGCAGCGGGTCGCGATCGCGCGGGCGCTGATCACCCGGCCGGACGCGGTGTTCGCCGACGAGCCGACCGGCGCGCTGGACACCCGGACCGGCGCGCAGGTGCTGCGCCTGCTGCGCTCGGTGGTCGAGTCGACCGGGCAGACGGTGCTGATGGTGACGCACGACCCGGCGGCGGCGTCGTTCGCCGACCGGGTGGTGTTCCTCGCCGACGGACGGCTCGCCGGCTCCCTGGAGGCCCCCTCGGCGAAGGTGATCGCCGAGCGGATGACCCGGCTGGGGGAGTGGTGAGGAGGCTCGCGCTGGCGGCGATCCGGCATCGCCGCGGAAGCTTCGTCGGGGTGTTCGTGGCGGTGCTGTGCGCCACCGTGCTGATGACCGCGCTCGGGGTGCTGTTCGAGTCCGGGATGCGGGCCGGGGTGGCGCCGCAGCGGTACGCGGGGGCGGCGGTCGTGGTCGGCGGGCAGCAGGCGATGCCGGTCACCGAGGACCTCGACGTGCCGTTCAGCGAGCGGGTGCCGCTGC
>DATABL010000056.1:0-20593 GCA_036259595.1 Actinophytocola sp. | reverse complement strand
GGCCCGGAGCTCGAGACCGAGTGGTTCAACTTCGACGCGCTGAACTTCAAGAAGGACCACCCGGCGCGCTCGATGCAGGACACCTTCTACGTCGCGCCCGCCGACTCCGGGCTGGTGCTGCGCACCCACACCTCCCCGGTGCAGATCCGGGCGCTGCTGGAGCGCGACCTGCCCGTCTACGTCGTCTGCCCGGGCCGCACGTTCCGCACCGACGAGCTCGACTCCACCCACACGCCGGTGTTCCACCAGGTGGAGGGGCTGGCCGTGGACAAGGGCCTGACCATGGCCCACCTCAAGGGGACCCTGGACGCGTTCGCCCGTGCCATGTTCGGTGACAAGGCGAAGATCCGGCTGCGGCCGTCGTACTTCCCGTTCACCGAGCCGTCCGCCGAGCCGGACGTGTGGTTCGAGGAGAAGAAGGGCGGCCCCGGCTGGGTCGAGTGGGGCGGCTGCGGCATGGTCAACCCGAACGTGCTGCGCGCCTGCGGAATCGACCCCGAGGTCTACTCGGGCTTCGCGTTCGGCATGGGGATCGAGCGGACTCTCCAGTTCCGCAACGGCATCCCGGACATGCGGGACATGGTGGAGGGCGACGCCCGGTTCACCATGCCGTTCGGCACCGAGGCCTTCTGAAACAGTTTCAGCGGTAACCGAAAGGAACACCCGTGCGGGTTCCCGTCAGTTGGCTCACCGAGCACCTGGAGACGGACGAGAAGTACACGGCCGAGCAGATCGCCGACGCGTTCGTCCGGGTCGGGCTCGAGGTCGAGGAGGTCACCCCGCTCGGCCCGGTGACCGGTCCGGTCGTCGTCGGCCGGGTGGCCGAGATCGAGGAACTCAGCGAGTTCAAGAAGCCGATCCGGTACTGCACGGTCGAGGTCTACGAGGCCGAGGACCACGCCGAGATGGTCGCGGACGGCTCCGACGAGCCGCGCACCCGCGGCATCGTCTGCGGCGCTACGAACTTCGTCGAGGGTGACCTCGTGGCCGTCGCGCTGCCCGGCGCCGTGCTGCCCGGCGGATTCGCGATCTCCGCGCGCAAGACCTACGGCCGGATCAGCGACGGCATGATCTGCTCGGCCCGCGAGCTGGGCCTCGGCGACGAGCACTCCGGCATCCTCGTGCTGCCCAGCGGCGAGGCGGCCGCCGGCGACGACGCGATCGAGCTGCTCGGGCTGGACGAGTCGATCATCGAACTGTCGATCACCCCGGACCGCGGGTACGCGTTCTCCATCCGCGGCCTGGCCCGCGAGCTGGCCTGCGCGCTCGACGTGGCCGGCCGGGACGCGGCGGCGGTCGACGTGCCGGAGGCCGAGGGCGACGCGTACCCGGTGCGGATCGAGGACGGCGAGGGCTGCGAGCGGTTCGTGGCGCGGCGGGTCACCGGCGTCGACCCGACGGCGCCGACCCCGTGGTGGGTGCGGCGGCGACTGCTGCTCGCCGGCATCCGGTCGATCTCGCTGACCGTCGACGTGACCAACTACGTGATGCTCGAGACCGGGCAGCCGATGCACGCGTTCGACACCTCGACGCTGCGCGGCGACATCGTCGTCCGGCGCGCGAAGGCCGGCGAGAAGCTGACCACGCTCGACGACGTGGAGCGCACCCTCGACCCGGACGACATCGTCGTGGCCGACGACTCCGGGCCGGTCTCGCTGGCCGGCGTGATGGGCGGCGCGTCGACCGAGGTGCGGCCGGACAGCGGCGACATCCTGCTGGAGGCCGCGATCTGGGACCCGCCGTCGATCGCGCGGGCGGTGCGCCGGCACAAGCTGCCGAGCGAGGCGGCCAAGCGGTTCGAGCGGTCGGTCGACCCGCAGCTGCCGCCGCACGCGCTGGAGCGGGCGGCGCGGCTGCTGCGCGACAACGCGGACGGCAACATCCAGCCGGGCCGCACCGACGAGGGCGGCGCCCGCCCGCTCGCGCCCGTGACGATGCCGATGAGCCTGCCCGACCAGGTCGCGGGGACCGAGTACGAGCGCGGCGCGACCGCGCGCCGGCTGGCCCAGATCGGCTGCGCGATCGAGGTCGGCTCCACCGACGACGGCAAGCCGAGCGTGACCGTGGTGCCGCCGAGCTGGCGCCCGGACCTCGTGGAGCCCGCGGACCTGGTCGAGGAGGTGCTGCGGCTCGAGGGCTACGACACCATCCCGTCGAAGCTGCCCGCCGCGCGCCCCGGCACCGGGACGACGCCGGCGCAGCGGCGCAGGCGGACCGTGTCACGGGCGCTGGCCGAGGCCGGGTATGTCGAGGTGCTGCCGTTCCCGTTCGTGTCGCCGTCGGTGTGGGACGCGTTCGGCCTGGCGGAGGACGACTCGCGCCGGCGGACGGTGACGGTGCTCAACCCGCTGGAGGCCGACCGCGGCGAGCTGGCGACCACACTGCTGCCCCCGATGCTGGACACGCTGGTGCGCAACGTGTCGCGCGGGATGCGGGACGTGGCGCTGTTCCACATCGGGCAGGTCGTGCTGCCGATGGCGCAGCAGGTCCCGGTGCCGTCGGTGGGCGTGGCGGACCGCCCGAGCGAGGCGGACCTGGCGAGCCTGCACGCCGCGCTGCCCCAGCAGCCGACACACGTCGCGGTGGTACTGGCCGGCAACCGGCAGCGGGCCGGCTGGTGGGGCCCCGGCGAGCCGGCCAACTGGGCCGACGCGGTGCAGGCGGCCAGGATCGTCGCGGAGGCGTCCGGTGTGGAGCTGGGCGTGCGCGCCGGCGAGCTGGCCCCGTGGCACCCCGGCCGCTGCGCGGAGCTGCTGGACGGCGACGTGCCGGTCGGATACGCGGGCGAGTTGCACCCGAAGGTCGTGGACGCGCTGGGGCTGCCGAAGCGCACGTGTGCGATGGAGCTCAAGCTGGACGGCCTGCCGCTGGTCGAGCGCCGGCCCGCGCCGTCGCCGTCGCCGTACCCGCCGGTGCTGCTGGACGTGGCGCTGGTGGTGGACGCGGGCGTGCCGGTCGCCGAGGTGGCGGCAACCCTGCGCGGTGGCGGCGGTGACCTGCTCGAGGACCTGCACCTGTTCGACGTGTTCACCGGCGAGCAGGTGGGGGAGGGCAAGCGGTCGCTGGCCTACGCGCTCCGGTTCCGCGCGCAGGACCGCACCCTGACCCTCGAAGAGGCCACGGCCGCCCGCGACGCCGCCGTCACAGCCGCCACGGAACGCCACGGCGCCACCCTCCGCGCCTGACTCCGGGCTGCTTGGACCGGCCGCCTGAGCTTCAGGCCCAGCCGGGGCTCCTCACCTCGGCGCGGTTGGTGCGCAGCCAGCCATGTCGAGCTTCTCCGCCAGCAGCGCCAGCGCACCGCCCGCGTTCGGCGCGATCAGCTTCAGCCCGCCGGCGGCGTCGGCGATCGCCCCGCGCACCTGGAACAGGCGGTAGGCGGCTGCGTCGATCCGACCCGGGGTGACCGCGTCCTTCGTGTCGAACGACGCACCGGGCGGTGAAGGCGGCGGCCGGCGAGCGGCGTGTATTCAGTTGTTCGCGCATACCTCCCATCGTGTCAGGCTGCAACTGGTCACAGGTGTTTCAGGGCCTCCCGGCGGGACAGCGGGGACAACCCCGGATGGTCGTCGACGAACGCGCGCACCCACGCCGGCTCGCTGCGTGCGAACTGGCGCAGCGCCCAGCCGATGCCCTTGCGGACGAAGAAGTCGCGATCGTCCAGGTTGGCCTCGATCGACGAGGCGAGCAGGTCGGTGTCGGTGTCCTCCTTGGCGCCGAGCTGGCAGATGATCGACGTGCGTCGCTTCCACAGGTCGGCGTCGACGGCCCACCGGCGCAGCACGGGTGTGACCGCGGCCCGGTGGGCCCGGAGTAACGGCCCGATCCGTCGGCTGGCCAGTTCGTCGACGTGGTCCCACCACGCGCCGGTGACGATCAGCTCCTCGTACAGCGGCAGCACCAGAGGCGTCTGCCAGGACCGGTAGGCGCGCCAGCCGGTGAGGTCGACGGCGACGTAACGCTCCTCGCGGAACTCCGCCTCCCGCCACAGGGACAGCACCGTCGCCCGCCACGCCGCCACGTCGGACAGCGGATGCGCGGCGAACAGCCGCCGGGCGAGCTCGCGCCGCTGCGGTGCCGGCACGCCGCGGAAGGGCATCTCGGACTTCATGTAGCGCTGCATGCCGGGCGCCCTGGACGGGTCGGCGAGTGCGGCGAGTTCGGTGCGGACGGCGGTGACGAGGTCTGTTTCGGCCATGTCGGGGAACCTACTCGGGGGCACCGACAAAAACGTTCGGCGTGGTGACCCGTCGATCGGAACCCGTGCTGTCACGATTCGGTAAAACGACTTTCGGGGTATTTCCCGGCTCGCGTCCGGAAGGCAGGCTTCCCGGTGTCCTCGGTCGGCACGGATCCGCGGGCGATGACGAGAAATGGGGCGATGTGAACAGAGTGGTCGCCGCGACGGCGGCAGCGTGTGTGGTGCTGGGTGGGCTGATCACGGCCCCCGCGACCGGTACGGCGGCGCCGGCGAACCCGGTCCATGAGTATCCGGAATTCATGCCCAAAGCCCCCCAATGGGGTGAATGCGACGATCCCCGACTGGCGGCTGCGGGCGCGGAATGCGGCTTTGTGTCGGTTCCTCTCGACTACCGTAACCCGAATGGGGAGAAAATTCAGCTTGCCGTGTCACGGGTAATCCACAAGACCCCGGACAAGCAGGCGCAGGGCCCGATGCTGGTGAACCCCGGCGGCCCCGGCGGCTCCGGTCTCATCTACGCGATCTTCGGCGGCCTGGTGCCCGACGGCGCGGGCGACGCCTACGACTGGATCGGCTTCGACCCGCGCGGCGTCGGCTCCAGCGAGCCGTCGCTGAGCTGCGTCCCCGACTACGACGGCTACGACCGCCCGTTCTACGTGCCGGTCAGGCGGAAGTACGAGCGGGCGTGGCTGCGGCGCAGCGAGAACTACGCCGACGCCTGCGAGGCCGACGCCGGCAGGCTGCTCGACCACATGACCACCGTCGAGGCCGCACTCGACGTGGAGAGCATCCGCAAGGCCCTCGGAGCCGAGCAGATCAACTACTACGGGTTCTCCTACGGCACCTACCTCGGTCAGGTCTACGCCACGATGTTCCCCGACCGCCTCCGCCGCGTGGTCTTCGACGGCAACGTCGACCCGACCCGCGTCTGGTACCGGTCCAACATCGACCAGGACCTCGCCTTCGACCGCAACATCAAGATCTACTTCGACTGGGTCGCCGAGTACGACAGCGTCTACCACCTCGGCACCACCGGCCGCGAGGTCGAGCGGCGGTACTACGCCGAGCTGGCGAAGCTGGTGGAGAACCCCGCCGGCGGCATCATCGGCCCCGACGAGTGGGCGGACATCTTCCTGCAGGCCGCCTACTACGTCTACGGCTGGGAGGACGTCGCGACCGCGTTCGCCGGCTGGGTGCACGACCGGGACTGGGAGCCGCTGCGCGACCTGTACGGCACGCCGCCGTTCGACGACAACGGCCACGCGGTCTACCTGGCCGTGGTGTGCACCGACGCGCCGTGGACCAGCAGCTACCCCCGCTACCGGTTCGACAACTGGATGACCCACTTCCGGGCGCCGTTCGCGACCTGGGGTAACGCGTGGTTCAACGCGCCGTGCCTGACCTGGCCCGCCCGGTCGCACCGGCCGGTCGAGGTCGACGGCGGCGGGGTGGACAGTGCTCTGCTGATCAACGAGACCTACGACTCCGCGACGCCGTTCCCGGGCGCGCTCGAGGTGCGTGAGCGCTTCCCGAACGCGGTGCTCGTCGAAGGTGTGGGCGGAACCACCCATTCGGGGTCACTGTCCGGCGTGGAGTGCACCGACCGCATCATCGTCGAGTACCTGAAGACCGGCGCGCTGCCCGCCAGGAAGCCCGGCAACCGCTCCGACGTGCGGTGCGACCCGGTGCCCCGGCCGGTGCCCTCCGACGCGGCCGGCCAGCGGACCCTGTCCGCGGGCCTCGCCGACCTGCGGCTGGAGCTCGCGAAGGCCGCGATCCCGCACTGAGTGAACCGCAGCACGGGCCGGGCGTCCACGACCGGGCGCCCGGCCCGTCAATGTCTGGTCCAGAACTGGTCCATGCCCCGCTCCCATGCTGGGGGCCAGGAGGGACCAGACATGAACGACACCGTGCCGCCGCTGGCGGGCCTCACCCCCCACTTCACCCTCACCGTGCTGGAGTGCCGCCAGCCCGAGGACGAGACCGCGTTCCGCGCGCTGCGCCAGTTCCTGCGCGACACGCTCGGCGACCCCGGACGGTCGCACGCCGTCCGCCTGCCGGGGGAGCGCCTGCTGACCGCCCCCGCCGACGAGGTCGACGACCTGGGGCCGCTCACGGACCTGCGTCTGCACGGGCTGTACGTGCTGGTCCGCGAGCGCTGGCAGAACCCCCGCTGGACGGCCGACCTCACCGACCAGATCCACGAGCTGACCGTCGCACTGCGCCGCCACCGCCTGGTCGCCCTGCACAGCCCGGTGTCGAGCCAGCTGCTACGCCGGTGGACCCGCACGACCGGGTCCCCGTACCGGTTCCTGCCCGAGTCGGTGCTCGCCGAGACCTTCCCGGACGAAGGCGGCGGGATCGTCGCCGCGCCCCCGTGGTCCCGCCTCACCTCGCCGGCCCGCCTGGGGTTCCCGGCCTACCTCGCCGAGGCCACCGACGCCCTCGACCAGCTGGCCAAGGCACTGGAGGCACACGGCGACTGAGCAGCCGCGTCAGGCCAGGTAGCCGCCGTCGATGGTCAGCACGGTGCCCGTGATGTAGGACGCGGCGGGGCTCGCGAGGAAGACGATCCCCGCCGCCACCTCGTCGGGCGTGCCGAAGCGGTTCATCGGGTTCACCGCGCGTTGCTCGTCGGCGAACGCGCCCACCGACGGGTTCATGTCCGTCGCCACCGCGCCGGCCTGCACGACGTTCACAGTGATCCCTCGCGGGGCCAGGTCCCGCGCGGCACCCCGGCTGTAGCCGACGATCGCCGCCTTGGTCGCGGCGTAGTCGGCCACACCGCGGAAGCCGGCGCGGTCGGACAGTGTCGAGCCGACCGTGACGATCCGGCCGCCCTCGCCAAGCACGCCCGTGGCGGCGCGGATGGCGGTGATCACCCCACTGGTGTTGACCGCGCACTGCCGGTCGAAGCCCTCGGCGTCCTCCGGATCGAGCGGGGCGACCGGGCCGTTGACCGACACGGCCGCGTTGTTCACCAGGATGTCCAGCCGCCCGAAGTCGGCCACCACGCCACCCACCAGGTCCACGACCTGCCGCGGGTCCGCCTGGTCGGCGCGGCGCGCGGCGGCGCGGACGCCGGTGGCCGCCAGCTCCCGGACCACGGCCGACGCTCGGTCCGGCGACGCGGAGTAGCTGATCACGACGTCGGCGCCGGCCGCGGCCAGACCGCGGGCGGTCGCCGCTCCGATGCCGCGCGAACCCCCGGTCACCAGCGCGACCTTCCCTGCCATGGACATGACCCCTCCATTCTGTACTGATAGGTAAGAAACGGTACTATATCGGTCGGTACACAAAGGAGGGCGGCGATGGGTCGACCACGTGAGTTCGATCTCGACGAACGGCTGGACCTGGCCCTGCGGGTGTTCTGGCGGCACGGCTACGAGGGCGCGGCTCTGTCGGACCTGACCGAGGCGATGGGCATCAGCCGCCCGAGCCTCTACGCCGCCTACGGCAACAAGGAGTCCCTGTTCCGCAAGGTGGTCGACCACTACCTCGCCGGTCCGGCGAGCCACCTCCGGGACGCCGCCGGCGAGGCGACCGGGCGGGCCGCGGTGGAGCGGCTGCTGCGCGGGGCGGTGGCGGTCGTCACCGCGCGGGACCACCGCGGTTGCCTGGTGATCCAGGGTGCGCTGGCCACCGGGAAGCAGGCCGATCCGGCTCGCGCCGAGCTCGTTGCCCGACGTCGTGCCGCGACGGATCGGCTGCGGGAGCGGCTCGAGCGCGCGCGGGTCGACGGCGAGCTCGGTGCCGACGTCGACACCGCCGCGCTGGCCGGGTTCGTCACGACGGTGTCCTACGGGCTCTCGGTGCAGGCGACCGACGGCGCCACGCCCGAGGAGCTGCACGCCGTGGTGGACGTCGCCATGTCCGCCTGGCCGGGTTGAGTAAGCTTGCATGGTCATGCATAATCATTCGCGTGACGGTACGGATCGCGGTTGGCGGCGCCAGTGGGTACGCCGGGGGTGAACTCCTGCGGCTGCTGCTCGGGCACCCCGAGGTGGAGATCGGCGCGCTGACCGCCGGGGGCAACGCCGGGTCGCGGCTCGGCGCGCATCAGCCGCACCTGGTGCCGCTGGCCGGCCGAGTGCTCGCCGAGACCACCCCGGACACCCTCGCCGGCCACGACGTGGTCTTCCTCGCCCTGCCGCACGGGCACTCCGCCGCCGTCGCCGCCGAGCTCCCCGCCGACACGCTCGTGATCGACTGCGGCGCCGACCATCGGCTGACCGACCCGGCGGCGTGGCGGCGCTGGTACGGCGGCGAGCACGCCGGGAACTGGCCCTACGGCCTCCCGGAGCTGCCCGGCGCCCGCGCCACCCTCGCCGGCGCCACCCGGATCGCCGTCCCCGGCTGCTACCCGACCGGAGCCACTCTCGCCCTCGCGCCCGCGCTCGCCGCCGGGCTCGTCGAGCCGGACGTCGTCGTCGTGTCGGTCACCGGCACCTCGGGGGCGGGCAGGGCGCTCAAGCCGCACCTGCTCGGCTCGGAGGTCATGGGCTCGGCCACCGCCTACGGAGTCGGCGGCACCCACCGGCACACCCCGGAGATCGCGCAGAACCTCGCGGGGGTCGCGGAGCGGCCGGTACGGGTGTCGTTCACGCCGGTGCTCGCGCCGATGCCGCGCGGGATCCTCACCACCGCCTCCGCGCCGCTCGTCGACGGAACGGACGCCGACGCCGTGGCGAACGCCTACCGCAAGGCCTACGACGACGAGCCCTTCGTGCACGTGCTCGACGACGGCTGGCCGGCGACCGCCGCCACGCTCGGGTCGAACGCCGTGCACCTGCGGGTGACCGTGGACGCCGACGCGGGCCGGCTGGTGGCCGTCGCCGCGCTCGACAACCTCACCAAGGGCACCGCGGGCGCCGCCGTCCAGTCGATGAACATCGCGCTCGGGATGCCGGAGACCACCGGCCTGTCGACAGTGGGGGTAGCGCCGTGACCGTCAACCAGCCCAAGGGGTTCCGGGCCGCGGGGGTGGCCGCCGGGATCAAGACCGGCGGCGCCAGGGACCTCACGCTCGTGGTCAACGACGGCCCCCTCGACCTCGCCGCCGGGGTCTTCACCCGCAACACCGTCAAAGCCGCCCCCGTGCTGTGGTCCCGGCAGGTCATCGCCACCGGCCGGGCGAAGGCCGTGGTGCTCAACTCCGGCGGGGCCAACGCCTGCACCGGCCCGGAGGGCTTCCAGGACACCCACGCCACCGCCGAGCACGTCGCCGCCACGCTCGGTCTCGGCGCGGTCGACGTCGCCGTCTGCTCCACCGGCCTGATCGGCGCCCGGCTCCCCATGGACCGGATCCGCGCCGGCGTGGACGACGCCGCGACACAGCTGGCCACCACCCCCGAGGCCGGCCTGGCCGCCGCCACCGCCGTGATGACGACCGACACGGTGCCCAAGCAGGCCGCCGTGACCCGGGACGGCTGGACGGTCGGGGGGTTCGCCAAGGGCGCGGGCATGTGCGCGCCCAACATGGCCACCATGCTCGCCGTCGTCACCACCGACGCCGTCCTCGACGACGTCGACACGCCGCTGCGCGCGGCCGTCGAGGCCACCTTCAACCGGCTCGACGTGGACGGCGGCACCTCCACCAACGACACCGTGCTCCTGCTGTGCTCCGGCGCGTCCGGCGTCACGCCGGGCCCGGAGGAGTTCGCCGCCGCGCTGCACGAGCTCTGCGCCGACCTCGTCGCCCAGCTCCAGGCCGACGCCGAGGGCGTGACCAAGCACGTCACGGTCACCGTGCGCGGCGCCGCCACCGACGCCGAGGCGCTGGCCGCCGCGCGCCGGGTCGCCGGCGACAACCTCTGCAAGACCGCGTTCTTCGGCTCCGATCCGAACTGGGGCCGGATCGCCATGGCCGTCGGCAACGCGCCGGCCGACTTCGACCCGGCCGACCTGGACATCACGCTCAACGGCGTCCCGGTGTGCCGCGCGGGCGCCGCCGCCGAGGACCGCGACAAGGCCGACCTGTCCGGCCGCGACATCACCGTCGAGATCGACCTGCACGCCGGGCCGGGGGAGAGCACCGTGCTCACCACCGACCTGTCCCACGGCTACGTCGAAGAGAACAGCGCGTACTCCACATGACGTCCACCGAGGCACAGGAGAAGGCAGCCGTCCTCATCGAGGCCCTGCCGTGGCTGCAACGGTTCCACGGCGCCACGGTCGTGGTGAAGTACGGCGGCAACGCGATGGTCGACGACCGGCTCAAGGCGGCGTTCGCGCAGGACATGGTGTTCCTCAAGCTCGCCGGCATCCACCCGGTCGTCGTGCACGGCGGCGGCCCGCAGATCACCGCGATGCTCGCCCGTCTCGGCATCCCCGGCGAGTTCCGCGCGGGCCTGCGGGTGACCACCCCGGAGACCATGGACGTGGTCCGCATGGTGCTCACCGGGCAGGTCAGCCGCGAGCTGGTCGCGCTGATCAACGCGCACGGCCCGTACGCGGTCGCCATCTCCGGCGAGGACGCCAACCTGCTCACCGCCCGGCGCCGGACGGCCACAGTGGACGGTGAGGTGGTGGACCTGGGCCTGGTCGGCGAGGTCGTCGCGGTCGACCCGGAGGCGGTGCTCGACATCGTGACCGCGGGCCGGATCCCGGTGGTGTCCACTGTGGCCCCGGATGCCGATGGCGTGGCGCACAACGTGAACGCCGACACCGCGGCCGCCGCGATCGCCGTGGCGCTGGAGGCGGAGAAGCTCGTCGTGCTCACCGACGTCGAGGGCCTCTACGCGAACTGGCCCGACCGGGACTCGCTGGTCGACGTCGTGCACGCCGACGAGCTCGAACGCCTGCTGCCCGGCCTCGCCAGCGGGATGATCCCCAAGATGGAGGCGTGCCTGACCGCCGTGCGCGGCGGGGTCCCGCGCGCCCACGTGATCGACGGGCGTCTCGCGCACTCGGTGCTGCTCGAGGTGTTCACCGGCAGCGGCGTCGGCACGATGGTGCTGCCCGAGGAGGTCCAGTGATAAGTTCCAATGTGGACGGTCAGGCTCGCTGGCGTTCGTCCCTGATGGACAACTACGGCACCCCGCGGCTCACGCTCGTGCGCGGCGAGGGCGCCCACGTCTGGGACGCCGACGGCAACCGCTACCTCGACCTCGTCGGCGGCATCGCGGTCAACGCGCTCGGCCACGCCCACCCCGCGGTCGTGGCGGCGGTCACCGAGCAGGTCGCCACCCTCGGCCACACCTCGAACCTGTACGTCAACCCGGTCACCGTCGAGCTCGCCGAGGCGCTGCTGGACGTCGCCGGGCTCGCCGGCCAGGGCAAGGTGCTGTTCTGCAACTCCGGCGCGGAGGCCGTCGAGGCCGCGGTGAAGCTCGCCCGGCTGACCGGCCGCCCCGGCATCGTCGCCTGCGAGGGCGCCTTCCACGGCCGGACCATGGGCGCGCTCACCGTCACCGGCCAGCCGGGCAAGCGCACCCCGTTCGAGCCGCTGCTGCCCGGCGTCACGCACGTCCCGTTCGGCGACGTCGACGCCCTGCGGAACGCGGTCGGCCAGGACACCGCGGCCGTGTTCGTCGAGCCCGTGCTCGGCGAGGGCGGCGTGCGTCCCGCGCCGGCCGGCTACCTGCAGGCCGCCCGGGAGATCACCGCGCGGGCGGGCGCGCTGCTCGTGGTCGACGAGGTGCAGACCGGGCTGGGTCGCCTCGGCAGCTGGTTCGCCTTCCAGCAGGCCGGCATCACCCCCGACGTCGTGACCCTGGCCAAGGGCCTCGGCGGCGGCCTGCCGCTGGGCGCGTGCGTCGGTGTCGGCGCGGCCGCCGACCTGCTCGGACCGGGCCAGCACGGCACCACGTTCGGCGGCAACCCCGTCACCAGCGCCGCCGGCCTCGCGACCCTGCGCACGATCGCCGCCGACGGCCTGTGCGAGCGGGCGGCCACCCTCGGCAAGGAGCTCGCCGCCGGGGTCGAGGCGCTGGACCACCCGCTGGTCGCCGAGGTCCGCGGCGCCGGCCTGCTGCTCGGCATCGGGCTCAGCCGGCCCGTCTCGGCCGCGGTGGCCCAGCACGCCGAGCACGCCGGCTACCTGGTCAACCCCGTCCAGCCGGACACCGTCCGCCTGGCCCCGCCGCTGATCGTCGACACCGAGCAGGTGCGCGGCTTCCTCGCCGCCCTGCCGGCCGCGCTCGACGCCGGCACGAAGGAGGCCTAGGTGGTCCGCCACTTCCTGCGCGACGACGACCTGTCCCCGGCCGAGCAGGCCGCGGTCCTCGACCTCGCCGACACGACGAAGGCCGACCGGCTCGCGTCCCGGGCGCTGGCGGGGAAGTCGGTCGCGACGATCTTCGAGAAGAACTCCACGCGCACCCGGCTGTCGTTCGAGGTCGGCATCGCCCAGCTCGGCGGCCAGCCGATCGTGGTCGACGGCCGCACCATGCAGCTGGGCCGCGAGGAGACCATCGAGGACACCTCCCGCGTGCTGTCCCGCTACGTCGACGCCGTCGTGTGGCGCACCTACGCGCAGGCCAGGATGACCGCGATGGCGTCGGTGTCCCGGGTCCCGGTGATCAACGCGCTGACCGACGAGTTCCACCCCTGCCAGGTGCTCGCCGACCTACAGACGATCCGGGAGCGGCACGGCAGGCTCGCCGGCGTCACGCTGACCTACCTCGGCGACGGCGCGAACAACATGGCCCACTCGCTGCTGCTCGGCGGCGCCACCGCCGGCATGCACGTGCGGATCGCCGGCCCGCAGGGCTTCCACCCGCACGGCGAGGTGCTGCTCGACGCCAAGCACCGCGCGCAGGAGACGGGCGCCACGATCACCCTCCTGACCGACCCGCACGCCGCCGTCGACGGCGCCGACGTGCTGGTCACCGACGCGTGGACGTCGATGGGCCAGGAGAACGACGGCAAGGACCGGGTGGCCCCGTTCCGCCCGTTCCAGGTCAACGCCGAGCTGCTGGCCCGCGCCGCGCCCGGCGCGATCGTGCTGCACTGCCTGCCCGCCCACCGCGGCGCCGAGATCACCGACGAGGTGCTCGACGGCCCGGCCAGCGCCGTGTGGGACGAGGCGGAGAACCGGCTGCACGCCCAGAAGGCCCTGCTCGCCTGGCTCATGGAACAGCCGTGACGACCGCCAACCACACCCGGGTCGCCCGGCAGGGCCGGATCGTCGAGCTGGTCACCTCGATGGGTGTCCGCAGCCAGACCGAGCTCGCGAAGCTCCTCGCCGCCGAGGGGATCGAGGTCACCCAGGCCACCCTGTCCCGGGACCTCGACGAGCTCGGCGCGGTGAAGCTGCGCGGCGTGGACGGCGGCGCCGCGGTCTACGTCATTCCCGAGGACGGCAGCCCGGTCCGCGGGGTCCAGGGCGGCACCCAGCGCCTGGGCCGGCTGCTGGCCGAACTGCTGGTGTCCGCGGACTGCTCGGCCAACCTGACCGTGTTGCGAACCCCGCCCGGTGCCGCGCAGTTCCTGGCCAGCGCGATCGACCGGGCAGCCCTGCACGAGGTCGTCGGCACCATCGCCGGTGACGACACCGTGATGGTCATCGCCAGGGAACCCTTGTCCGGCAAGGACCTCGCCGAGCGCTTCACCGCGCTCGCCGCACGAACCGACGTTGAAGAAGGAGAGAAAGCACCATGACTGAACGGATCGTCCTCGCCTACTCGGGCGGTCTGGACACGTCCGTGGCGATCGGATGGATCGCCGGGGAGACCGGAGCCGAGGTCGTCGCCGTGGCGGTCGACGTCGGCCAGGGTGGCGAGGACCTGGACACCATCCGCAAGCGGGCCCTGGACTGCGGCGCGGTCGAGGCCGTGGTCACCGACGCGCGCGACGAGTTCGCCGACCAGTACTGCCTGCCCGCGCTGCAGGCCAACGCGCTCTACATGGAGCGCTACCCGCTGGTGTCGGCGCTGTCCCGCCCGGTGATCGTCAAGCACCTGGTGGACGCCGCCAAGTACCACGGCGCCACCACCGTCTCGCACGGCTGCACCGGCAAGGGCAACGACCAGGTACGGTTCGAGGTCGGCATCGGCGCGCTCGCTCCCGACCTCAAGGTCGTCGCCCCGGTCCGCGACTTCGCCTGGACCCGGGAGAAGGCCATCGCCTGGGCGCACGACCGGAACCTGCCGATCGACCAGACGAAGTCCTCGCCGTACTCGGTGGACCAGAACGTGTGGGGCCGCGCGGTGGAGACGGGTTTCCTCGAGGACATCTGGAACGCGCCGATCGAGGACGTCTACTCCTACACCGACAACCCCGCCGAGCCACGCGACGCCGACGAGGTGACGATCACCTTCGACAAGGGCGTCCCGGTCGCGGTCGACGGCGAGACGGTGACCGTGCTGCAGGCGATCCAGCAGCTCAACCGCCGCGCCGGCGCGCAGGGCGTCGGCCGGCTGGACATGGTCGAGGACCGGCTCGTCGGCATCAAGAGCCGTGAGGTCTACGAGGCACCCGGCGCGATCGCGCTGATAACCGCGCACCAGGAGCTGGAGAACGTCACCGTCGAGCGCGACCTGGCCCGGTTCAAGCGGCAGGTCGAGCAGCGCTGGGCCGAGCTGGTCTACGACGGGCTGTGGTTCTCCCCGCTCAAGGACGCGCTGGACACGTTCGTCGCCAAGACCCAGGAGCACGTCTCCGGCGAGATCCGGATGACCCTGCACGGCGGCCGCGCGGTGGTGACCGGGCGGCGCAGCGAGCAGTCGCTGTACGACTTCAACCTGGCCACCTACGACGAGGGCGACACGTTCGACCAGTCGCTGGCCAAGGGCTTCGTGCAGCTGTGGGGCCTGCCGTCGAAGATCGCCGCCAAGCGCGACCAGCACCACCATGCCTGAGCCGGTGCAGCTGTGGGGCGGCCGCTTCGCCTCGGGTCCGGCCGAGGCGATGGCGGCGCTGTCCGCGTCGACCCACTTCGACTGGCGGCTCGCGCCCTACGACATCGCCGGTTCGAAGGCGCACGCCCGCGTGCTGCACCAGGCCAAGCTGCTGACCGACGACGAGCTCGCCGGCATGCTCGCCGCCCTGGACCGGCTGCTGGCCGACGTCGAGTCCGGCGCGTTCACCCCCACGCTGGCCGACGAGGACGTGCACACCGCGCTCGAACGCGGTCTGATCGAGCGCGCCGGGACCGAGCTGGGCGGCAAGCTGCGTGCCGGCCGGTCCCGCAACGACCAGGTGGCGACCCTGTTCCGGATGTGGCTGCGCGACGCCGCCCGCCGGGTCGCCCGGGGCGTGGTCGGTGTGGTGGAGGCCCTGCTGCACCAGGTCGACCAGCACCCGGACGCGGTGATGCCGGGCCGCACGCACCTGCAGCACGCGCAGCCGGTGCTGCTCGCGCACCACCTGCTCGCGCACGTCCAGTCGCTGCTGCGCGACGTGGACCGGCTGCGGGACTGGGACCGGCGGGCCGCGGTGTCGGCCTACGGTTCTGGCGCGCTGGCCGGTTCGTCGCTCGGGCTGGACCCGGCGGCGGTGGCCGCGCAGCTCGGGTTCCCGGCGGCGGCGGAGAACTCCGTCGACGGCGTCGCCTCCCGGGACTTCGCCGCGGAGCTGGCGTTCTGCCTGGCCATGCTCGGGGTGGACCTGTCCAGGATCGCCGAGGAGGTGATCATCTGGACCACCGCGGAGTTCGGCTACGCGGTGCTCGACGACGCCTGGGCGACCGGCAGCTCGATCATGCCGCAGAAGAAGAACCCGGACGTCGCGGAGCTGACCAGGGGCAAGTCGGGCCGGCTGATCGGCAACCTGACCGGTCTGCTGGCGGTGTTGAAGGCCCAGCCGCTGGCCTACAACCGCGACCTGCAGGAGGACAAGGAGCCGCTGTTCGACTCGGTGGAGCAGCTGGAGCTGCTGCTGCCGGCGATCGCGGGCATGGTCGGCACGCTGCGCTTCGACGAGGCGCGGATGGCGTCGATGGCGCCGGCCGGGTTCACGCTGGCGACCGACATCGCCGAATGGCTGGTCCGCCAGGGGGTGCCGTTCCGGGTGGCGCACGAGGCGGCGGGGGACTGCGTGCGGATCGCGGAGTCCCGCGGCGTCGGGCTCGCGGAGCTGACCGACGGCGAGCTGGCCGGGGTGCATCCCGCGCTGTCGCCCGAGGTGCGGGACGTGCTGACGGTCGAGGGTTCGATCGCCTCCCGGGACGCGCTCGGCGGGACGGCGCCGTCGCGGGTGGCCGAGCAGCGGGCCGGAGTCGGTGAGGTGCTGGCCGACGTGCGGAGCTGGCTTGCACAATAGTTGTGCATAACTAGTGTGCACAGTTATTGTGCACGCATGGCGGATCACCTTCAGCTGGACAGCCGCGCCGTGCGGGTGCTCGCGCACCCGTTGCGGGCGCGGCTGCTCAGCGAGCTGCGGATCAACGGCGCGGCGACGGCGACCACTCTTGCCGAGCGCCTGGCCACCAACACCGGCGCGACCAGCTACCACCTGCGCAAACTCGCCGACGTCGGCCTGGTCGAGGAAACCGCCGAGGGGACCGGCAAGCAACGGTTCTGGGCGGCCGCGCAACGTTCCCACGGCTGGCAGGACGCCGACGTCGAGAACGACCCGGACGCGCTGGCCGCGGCCGGGTGGCTGCGCGAGCACTACTGGGCGTACCTGAGCGAGAAGGTCGCCCGCTGGGAGGACGCCCGCCCCCGCTGGCCAGTCGCCTGGCGCGACGCGGCGGGGATGAGCGACATGCTGCTCGAACTCTCCGTCCCCCAGCTCGAAGCGCTGACGAACGAGATCAACGAGGTCATCCGCCGCCACCAGGACGCGGCCCTGGCCGACCCCGACGAAAACGCTCGGCGGGTCACGTTCCTCTACTACGCGCTCCCCACCGACCCCGAGGACGCCCCATGACCCGGGGTCGGAGCACGCCGTGACCGCGCGCCAGGCCCGCCGCCGGTACCTCGCCCTGCTCGCCCTCCGCTGGTTCCCGGTCGGCCTCTGGGTACCGATCACCGTGCTGCTCCCGCTCGACCGCGGCCTCACCCTCGCCGAAGCCGGCCTCGCCGCGTCGATGCAGGGCTTCGTCGTCCTCGTCCTCGAACTGCCCACCGGCGGCCTCTCCGACTCCTGGGGCCGCCGCCCGGTCCTGCTGCTCTCGGCCGGCGTCGGCGCGGTCTCCCTCGCACTGGTCACCGTGGCCGACACCTTCGCCCTGTTCGCCGCCGTCTACCTCCTCCAGGGCGTCTACCGCGCACTCGACTCCGGCCCCCTGGAGGCCTGGTACGTCGACGCCGCCCTGGCCGAGGACCCGAACGCGAAACTGGAACGCGGCCTCAGCGCCGGCGGCACCGTCCTCGGGATCTCCATCGGCGCCGGCGCCCTGGTCACCGGCGGCATCGTCGCCTGGATCTCGGTGCCGGGCATCCCCACCCTCGTCCTGCCGGTCGCCCTGGCGCTCATCGTCCAACTCGCCGGCCTCGCCGCGATCGCCCTGCTGGTGCGCGAGCCGCCACACCCCTCGGGCCGCCGCCGGTTCCTGGCGTCGGTACGCGCGGTGCCGCGAGCGATCGGCGACGGCGTACGCGTGGTCCGCGGCTCCCGGATCCTCGTCTGCCTGCTGCTCGTCGAGCTGAGCTGGGGCTTCGGCATGGTCACCTTCGAGACCCTGTTGCCGGTGCGGATGACCGAGCTCCTCGGCAGCGAGGAGGCCGCCGCCGCGATCATGGGCCCGGCGGGCGCCGCCGCCTGGCTCGCCTCCGCCGCCGGCGCCGCGCTGGTACCGCCACTCACCGCCCGGCTCGGGGTGGCGACGAGCGCGGCCCTGCTGCGCGTCGTGCACGGCGTCACCGTCGTCGGCATGGGACTGCTCGCCGGGCCGGTGGGCGCGCTGACCGGGTACCTGGCGACGTACCTGGTGCACGGCACGGCCAACCCGCCGCACATGACACTGCTGCACCGGGAGGTCACGAGCGCGCACCGGTCCACGGTGATCTCGATGAACTCGATGGTGGCTCACCCGGCCGGGTCGATCGGCGCGATCGTGTTGACCGCGCTGGCCACCGGCACGTCGGTGAGCACGGCCATCGTCGTCGGCGCCGTCGTGCTGGCGCTCGCCGCCCCGCTGTACCTGCCGGCGGCCAGGGCGGAGCGGCGCCGGCCGGTGGCCGTATAGGCTCGTCCGCGTGTCCGTTGCCGGTGATCCGTCCCTGTTTCGGCAGCTCAGCCGTGCCGAGCTCGCCATCGACCCGATCGACGCCGCCAAGCTGCTGCTCGGCTGCCACCTCGAGTCCACCAGCGACGCCGGCACCGTGCGGATCCGTCTCGTCGAGGTGGAGGCCTACCGCGGCGGGGACGACCCCGCGTCACACTGCTACCGCGGCAAGACGTCACGCAACGAGGTGATGTTCGGCCCGGCCGGTCACCTCTACGTGTACTTCGTGTACGGCATGCACTTCTGCGCGAACGTCGTCTCGCTGACCGACGGCGTGCCCGGCGCGGTCCTCCTGCGCGGCGGCGAGGTCGTGGACGGCGTCGAACTGGCCCGCTCCCGCCGCCCGGCCGCCCGATCCGACGCAGAGCTCGCGAAGGGGCCGGCCCGGCTGACCAGCGTGCTCGGGCTGGAACGCGGGCACAACGGCGCCGACCTGACCGACCCCGCCTCACCGGTGCGCCTCCTGGCCAGCGACCCGGTACCGGCGTCCTCGATCCGCACCGGCCCGCGCGTGGGGGTGGCGGTGGCGATGGACGTGCCGTGGCGGTTCTGGGTGGACTCCCCGGCGGTGTCGACCTACCGCCGCGGCGGCAAGGCGTCCCGGCGCCCTCGCTGACCGGATACTCCCGCGACCCGGACCGGACCGATGCGGGAGTATGGCGACCGTGAGTGAGCACATTCTCGACGAGCTGACCTGGCGCGGGCTGATCGCCCAGTCCACCGACCTCGACGCGCTGCGGCGCGACCTCGACGCCGGCCCGCTGACCCTCTACGCCGGGTTCGACCCGACCGCGCCCAGCCTGCACGCCGGCAACCTCGTGCCGCTGCTCATGCTGACCAGGTTCCAGCGCGCCGGGCACCGGCCGATCGTGCTCGCCGGCGGCGCGACCGGCATGATCGGCGACCCGCGCGACCAGGGCGAACGGACGCTGAACTCGCTGGACGTGGTGGCCGAGTGGGCCGAGCGGATCCGCGGCCAGCTGGAACGCTTCGTCGACTTCGACGGCTCGCCGACCGGCGCGGTGGTGGTGGACAACCTGGACTGGACCGGCGGGATGTCGGTGCTGGAGTTCCTGCGCGACGTCGGCAAGCACTTCTCGATCAACGTCATGCTCGCGCGGGAGACGGTCAAGCGCCGGCTCGAGGGCGACGGCATGTCCTACACCGAGTTCAGCTACCTGCTGCTCCAGTCGCACGACTACCTGCGGCTGCACCGCGAGTACGGCTGCACGCTGCAGGTCGGCGGGTCCGACCAGTGGGGCAACATCGTCGGCGGCGTCGAGCTGGTGCGCCGGGTCGACGGCGACGCCGTGCACGCGCTGACCGCGCCACTGGTCACCGACGCAGAGGGGCGCAAGTTCGGCAAGTCCACCGGGGGCGGGAACATCTGGCTCGACCCCGCGCTGACCTCGCCGTACGCCTGGTACCAGCACTTCGTGAACGTCGGGGACGCCGACGTCGTCCGGTACCTGCGGCTGTTCACGTTCCTGCCGCGCGAGGAGATCGACGCGCTCGCCGAGGACACGGCGCAGCGGCCGCACCTGCGTGCCGCCCAGCGCCGGCTCGCCGAGGAGTTCACCCGGCTGGTGCACGGGGAACACGAGACCAGGCAGGTCATCGCCGCCAGCCAGGCGCTGTTCGGGCGCGGGGAGCTGCGGGAGCTGGACGAGCCGACGCTGACCGCCGCGATGGCCGAGGCGCCGACGGGCTCGGCGCGCCTGGCCGACGAGCCGACGATCGTGGACCTGCTGGTGTCCTCCGGGCTCACCCCGAGCAGGGGGGCGGCCCGGCGTGCGGTGAACGAGGGCGGGGCGTACGTCAACAACGTCAAGATCGGCGACGAGGACTGGCGGCCGGGCGCTGACGACCTCCTGCACGGCCGGTGGCTCGTGCTGCGTCGCGGGAAGCGATCGACGGCGGGCGTCGAACTAGCCCCCTGACCTGCGCGAACACCACTTAAGGGGGGGTGGTTGAAACGGGGTTTTCGGGGGCGTGTAACTTTCTCTCTGCCAGCGCGGAACGGGCCCGAAACACCGGGAACGGAGCCTGGCAAGGGGTCACGAACCAAGCTCTCACGCAAGTGATAGAGTGGGTGACCCAAGCCCTTGAAGCAGACTCGTAGAGTGTGTGGAGAGTGCGCGTGTGTTGTTTGAGAACTCAACAGTGTGCCGATGAATGCTAGTGAGCTTGTGCCTGGCCTTTTTTGGACAGGTTTTTGCTGGGATTTGTTTCTCTCTTAAAGCATTATTGGAGAGTTTGATCCTGGCTCAGGACGAACG
>DATABL010000055.1:0-18289 GCA_036259595.1 Actinophytocola sp. | reverse complement strand
GACCTCGGGGACGCGGCCGGACGGCGTGGTCCGCGCGCGGCCGATCACCGGGAGGTCCCGGGACGCCGGCAGCAGAAGATCGCGGTGCCCGGGAAGAGGGCCCCGCGCAGCGGCGACCACTGGCCCCACACGGTCGCGCGGCCCGGCGGCCACTCGGGCTCGACCACGTCGTCGAGCACCAGGCCCGCCGCGACGACGTCGCGGATCCGGTCGCCCATCGTGCGGTGGTGCTCGACGTAGGTGGGCACACCTGCGGCGTCGACCTCGACGTAGGGCGTGCGGTCGAAGTACGACTGCCTGACGACGAGCCCGTCCGGGCCCGGGTCGTCGGAGAACATCCAGCGCATCGGGTGGTTGACCGCGAACACCCACCTCCCGCCCGGCCGGAGCACCCGCGCCACCTCGCGCATCACCCGCGCCGGCTCCGCCACGAACGGCACCGCGCCGAACGCCGAGCAGGCGAGGTCGAAGGACGCGTCCGCGAACGGCAGCCGCTCGGCGTTGGCGCGCACCAGCGGCACGTCGAGCCCGGTCGCCTCGCCCGCCGCGGCCGCGTAGCGCAGCATGCCGGCCGACAGGTCCAGCCCGACCACCCGCGCGCCCTCGCTCGCCAGCCACCGCGCGCACGGCGCCGACCCGCAGCCGACCTCCAGCACGTCGCGCCCGGCGACGTCGCCGAGCAGCCGCGCGTCGGCCTCGCGCAGCGCCTCCGGGCACCACACGAAGTCGGCCACGCCGAGGAAGTCGCCGTGCTCGACGTGGTAGTCGTCGGCGTCGGCGTCCCACCAGGCGCTGTTGGCGGCCACCGCCTCCGCCGACGACGCCGGTCGCCGGTCACTGCCCACGGTGCCCAGCAGTTGTTCTGCCGTGCGGACCGGCGATGTGGTCGGTTCGCCGGATGACGGCGTGGACATGCGTTCCCCCTCGTGCGCGTGTGCGCTGATCAGCGACCCAGGTTTGCCCGGCCGACGTGCGGCCACGTAGGATACCGACGCGCAGTGGTGTAGCGCTGGCGTCTGTCCATCGTGCTGGGAATCAGGAGTCGGTCGCGCGGCGTTCTATGCCGCAGTGCACGACAACTCCAGACTCTGCCCATCTTCTCAACCAATCCGTACCGGAGCCTCCTAGCCAATGTCCACCGACACCACCATCGTCCCGGCTGACACCGCGCCACAGCAGCAGATCGCGATCAACGACGTCGGGACGGGTGAGGACTTCCTCGCCGCCATCGACAAGACCATCAAGTACTTCAACGATGGTGACATCGTCGAGGGCACCATCGTGAAGGTCGATCGGGACGAGGTCCTGCTCGACATCGGCTACAAGACCGAGGGGGTCATCCCCTCTCGTGAGTTGTCGATCAAGCATGACGTCGACCCGAACGAGGTCGTCAAGGTCGGTGACGAGGTCGAGGCCCTCGTTCTCCAGAAGGAGGACAAGGAGGGCCGGCTGATCCTGTCCAAGAAGCGCGCGCAGTACGAGCGGGCGTGGGGCACGATCGAGGCGCTCAAGGAGAGCGACGAGCCGGTCAAGGGCACGGTCATCGAGGTCGTCAAGGGCGGTCTCATCCTGGACATCGGCCTGCGCGGCTTCCTGCCGGCGTCGCTGGTCGAGATGCGCCGGGTGCGCGACCTGCAGCCGTACGTGGGCCGTGAGCTCGAGGCCAAGATCATCGAGCTGGACAAGAACCGCAACAACGTGGTCCTGTCCCGCCGTGCCTGGCTGGAGCAGACCCAGTCCGAGGTGCGCAGCGAGTTCCTCAACCAGCTGCAGCGCGGCCAGGTCCGCAAGGGCGTGGTCTCCTCGATCGTCAACTTCGGCGCGTTCGTGGACCTCGGCGGCGTCGACGGTCTGGTGCACGTCTCGGAGCTGTCCTGGAAGCACATCGACCACCCGAGCGAGGTCGTCGAGGTGGGCCAGGAGGTCACCGTCGAGGTGCTCGACGTGGACATGGAGCGCGAGCGCGTGTCCCTGTCGCTGAAGGCCACCCAGGAAGACCCGTGGCGTCAGTTCGCGCGGACGCACGCGATCGGCCAGATCGTGCCGGGCAAGGTCACCAAGCTGGTGCCGTTCGGCGCGTTCGTCCGGGTGGACGAGGGCATCGAGGGCCTGGTGCACATCTCCGAGCTGGCCGAGCGCCACGTGGAGATCCCGGAGCAGGTCGTGCAGGTCGGCAACGACGTGATGGTCAAGGTCATCGACATCGACCTGGAGCGTCGCCGGATCTCGCTGTCGCTGAAGCAGGCGAACGAGGGCTTCACCACGGAGACCGAGTTCGACCCGACCCAGTACGGCATGGCCGCCGAGTACGACGCCGAGGGCAACTACATCTACCCCGAGGGCTTCGACCCGGACACCCAGGAGTGGCAGGAAGGCTTCGACACGCAGCGCGAGGAGTGGGAGCGCCAGTACGCCGAGGCGCACACTCGCTACGAGCAGCACATGAAGCAGGTCGCGAAGGCGGCCGAGGCCGAGGCCGCCGCGGAGACCGAGGGCGCCGCCGAGGGCGCCGAGCCGGCCGGCGGTGGCGGCGAGTACTCGTCCGGCGGCGGCGGTGACACCCCGAAGAAGAGCGGTGGCACCCTGGCGAGCGACGAGCAGCTGGCCGCCCTGCGCGAGAAGCTGTCCGGCGGCATCTGAGTTTCTTTACCGAGTCGAGGGCCCCGCCGTGACCGGCGGGGCCCTCGTTCGTGTCTACCGTGGGCCGGTGCGCGTGCTGCTGGGCCTGCTGGACTGCTATCTCGGCGTCCGCGAGGGTCAACCGAGGTCCTCCGCGAAGGTCTGGATCGCCCTCGCGAGCTACACCGACGAGCAGACAGCCCGCCGCCGCGTCGCGAGAACCACGGCGCCGGAACGCGAGGCCGGCGCCCAGGTCAGCGACGTCCCCGTCGGCCCCACCGCGGCATCCTCCTCCGCACCGACACCACCTGGACCCTGGTCACCTCCCGCGGCCGCACCACCGCCGTGGTCACCGTCCACCCCACCCTGATCCGCGAGGACCACGCTGGCGCCCTCCTGGCCCAACTGGCCCACCACGCCCTGACCCCCACCTGATCAACCTGCCAGAATGGCCCCATGCTGCGCGTAGGCCTGACCGGGGGAATCGGCTCCGGGAAATCCACTGTGGCCGGTCGGCTCGCCGAGCACGGGGCCATCGTGATCGACGCCGACCGGATCGCCCGGGAGGTCGTCGAGCCGGGCACCCCGGGGCTCGCCCAGGTGGTCGACGCCTTCGGTCCCGGTGTCCTCGACGCGGCGGGTGCACTCGACCGGGCGAAGCTCGCCGCCAGGGTCTTCGCCGACGACGCGGCCCGCCGGAGCCTCAACGGCATCGTGCACCCGCTGATCGGGGAGCGCACCGCCGAGCTGATGAACGCGGCCCCGACCGGCGCGATCGTCGTGCACGACGTCCCGCTGCTCGTCGAGAACAACCTCGGCCCGGCCTACCACCTGGTCATCGTCGTCGACGCCCCCGTCGACCTCCGCGTCGACCGGGTGATCCGCGACCGCGGGATGCCCGAGGCCGACGCCCGCGCCCGGATCGCCGCGCAGGCCGACGAGGTCGCCCGCCGTGCCGCCGCCGACGTCTGGCTCGACAACGGCGGCCCCGTCGACACCGTGCTCGCCGAGGTCGACGCGCTCTGGGCCGACCGGCTCGTCCGCTACGAGAGCAACATCCGCCTCGGCCACCACAACCGCTACGGCGGCCCCCGCCTCTCCCCGCCCGACCCCACCTGGCCGGCGCAGGCCGACCGCCTGGCCGCCCGGATCCGCACCGCGATCGGCGACCTCACCGCCCGCGTCGACCACACCGGCTCCACCGCCGTGCCCGGCCTGCCCGCCAAGGACGTCGTCGATTTGCAGCTCACCGTCGACTCCCTCGACCAGGCCGACGCCCTCGCCGACGCCCTCGCCCTCGGCGGCTTCCCCCGCCACCCGCACATCGACCGGGACGAGCCCAAGCCGTACGCGCCCGACCCCGCCCAGTGGCCCAAGCGCCTGCACCACTGCGCCGATCCCGGCCGGCTCGCGAACCTGCACGTCCGGGTCGACGGCAGCCCCGGCTGGCGCCTCGCGCTGCTGTTCCCGGCCTGGCTCCGCGCGGACGAGTCCGCCCGCGACGAGTACCGCGCCGTCAAGGAACGCCTGGCCGAGCGCTTCGCCGCCGACGACGACACCGAACGCTACGCCGAGGCCAAGGAGACCTGGTTCACCGAGGCAGCCACCCGCGCGAACGACTGGGCGCAGCGCACCGGCTGGACGCCCTAACCACCCCGGGTGTGCATCTCCAGGTGCGGGTTCGACTTCAGCGCGGACAGCGGCACGAACGGCGTCCGGTCCCGCTCCGCCAGCCGGTCGACCGCGCCCTGGTCGGTCCTCGCCGACCAGATGCCGCCGATCAGCTCGCGCAGCTCCTCGAACGACGCGCCGTCGCGCAGCGGGTCACGCAGGTTCGTCCCCTCCATCGCGTACAGGCACCGGAACCACATGCCGTCCGCGGTCAGCCGGCTGCGGTCACACGTCGCGCAGAACGGCTGCGTGGTCGACGACACGATCCCGAACGTCGTCCCGTCCGGCAGCGCGAACCGGTCCGCCGGCGCCGCCTCGGTGTTCGGCAGCGGCGTGACCTCGCCGTAGTGCTCGCCCAGTGTGGTCAGCATGTCCGCCCGGGACAGCACCAGGTCCGGCGACCACGTGGTGGCCCCGCCGACGTCCATGTACTCGATGAACCGCACCTCGGCCGGCACCGTCCGGCCGTACTCGATCAGGTCGACCAGCTCGTCGTCGTTCACCCCGCGCATCGCGACCGTGTCGATCTTGGTTCCGGTGAACCCGGCCGGCGCGACCGACGCGATCCCCTCCAGGACCCGCGGGTGCGTGCTCCGCTGCGAGAGCGTCTTCGACCGGTCCGCCCGCAGCGTGTCGAGGCTCACCGTGATCCGCCCGAGCCCGGCGGCGCGCAACGCCTCGACGTGCTCGGCGAGCAGCACGCCGTTCGTGGTCATCGCCAGGTCGCGCAGGCCCGGCTTGCCGGCGAGCATCTCGACCAGCGTCGGCAGGTCGTGGCGCAGCAGCGGCTCGCCACCGGTGACGCGCACCTTGTCCACGCCCAGCGACATGAACACGTCGACCAGCGCGGAGATCTCCTCGAACGTCAGCAGGTCCTTGCGCGGCAGCCACACGTACTCCGCCTCCGGCATGCAGTACCGGCACCGCAGGTTGCACCTGTCGGTGACCGAGATCCGCAGGTTGCGCAGCGGCCGGCGGAAGCGGTCCAGAGTGGCTGACACGCCGCCCAACGTATACGGAACATCCGAATGTCGCCAGAAAGTGATAAGCGCGCGCTATCGGCAGGTCAACGAAAATGTATCCCCAGGTCAGCGCCGCGGCGTGAGGTACCCGCGTTCGAACGCGGTGGCCACCGCGGCCGCGCGGTCGTTGACCCCGAGCTTCGCGTACACGTGCAGCAGGTGGGTCTTCACCGTCGCCTCGCTGATGAACAGCCGCTCGGCCGCCTCCCGGTTCGTCGAACCGCGGGCGATCAGCCCCAGCACCTCCAGCTCCCGCTGCGACAGCGGCTCGGTCGCCGGCCTGCGCATCTGCCCCATCAGCCGCGTCGCGACGGCGGGGGAGAGCGCCGCCTGCCCGCCCGCGGCCGCCCGCACCGCCCGCACCAGCTCCTCGCGCGGCGCGTCCTTCAACATGAACCCGGTCGCGCCGGCCTCGATCGCCGGCAGCACGTCGCTGTCGGTGTCGTAGGTGGTCAGCACCAGCACCCGGGACTCGACGCCGCGCCTGGCCAGCTCCCGGATCGCGGTGACGCCGTCGACCTCGGGCATCCGCAGGTCCATCAGGATCACGTCCGGTCGCAGCCGCTCGCCGGCCGCGATCGCCTCGGCCCCGTCGGCCGCCTCCCCGAGCACCTCGAACCGTGGGTCGGCGGCGAACATGCCGCGCAACCCGTCCCGCACGATCGGGTGGTCGTCGACGATCAGCACGCTGATCGGCGTCTTGCTCGCACTCACGCCGCACCTCCCGCCGGGATGGCCGGCACCGTCGCCGACACCGCGGTCCCCGCCCCCGGCTCGGACTCGATCTCCAACCGGCCGGCGAGCCGGTGCACCCGCTGCCGCATGCCGGTCAACCCGAACCCGCCCGCGGCGGAGCCGTTGTCGCGCCGGCCGTTCACCGCGAACCCCACGCCGTCGTCGCGCACGTCGAGGGTCACCAGGTCCTCCATGTACGACAGGGTGAGGCCGACCCGGCTCGCCCGCGCGTGCTTGGCGACGTTGGCCAGTGCCTCCTGCGCGGTGCGCAACAGCGTGACCTCGACATCCGGGTGCATGGGCCGGGCGTCCCCGGTGGTGGTGAGCACGGCGGCGATGTCGTGTGCCGACGTCCACTTCCGCACGACCTCGCCGATCGCCTCGGGCAGCCGGGCCGACTCCAGGGCCGCCGGCTCGACCGCGTGCACGGTGCGCCGCGCCTCGGTGAGGCTCTCCCTGGCCAGCGCCGACGCGGTGTCGACGTGCCGCTGCCAGGCGTCGGGCCGGTCGCGCACCTGCTCGGCGGCCTGCAGCTGGGTGAGGATGCCGGCGAGGCCCTGGGCCAGGGTGTCGTGGATCTCCCGGGCCATCCGCTGCCGCTCGTCGAGCACCCCGGCCTCGCGGGCCTGGACCAGCAGCTGCGCGTGCAGGCCGGCGTTCTCCTCCAGCGCGGCGGCCAGCTTGACATTGGCCTCGTGCAGCTCGGCGAGCGCCTGTTTCTGCTTGTCGTTGCGGTGCTCGCCCATCTCGGCGAAATAGGAGAACGAACCGGCCAACAACGCGGAGATCAGGCCGATGGCCACCCACACGCCCCACAGGTTCTCGGCGCTGATCTGGGTGACTCCGCCCAGGTACGACGACGCCGAGACCATCGCCGTGCCGGTGACGCCGGCGTAGCGCCAGCGGCCGTGCAGGTACTGGAACGCCTGGACGTAGCCGATGAAGGAGAAGAAGCCGTACCAGGGCGAGAGCGCCACCAGCCCACCGGCCAGCAGGAGCAGGCACGTGTAGTACAGCCCCATCAGCGGAGCGTTCCCGTGCCATTCCGGGTGGAGCGTGTGGAACCAGAGCAGCCAGAGCCCGGCCACGAGCGTGAGGCCGAGCACCGCCGGCAGGTGCACCGCCATGCCCCAGATCGGTGTCAGCAGCGTGATGACGGTGCTGACCGCCAGGAGGAGGTACGGGAGGACCTTGAGGACCGCGGTCTCCTTGCGCTCCCAGCGGTCGAACTCCACACGCAGCTCGGCCTCGATGCTCACGACCTACTCCCAGCGGAAGTACCGCGCGGCCAGCCCTCCGGCCACGATCGTCCACCCCACCATCACGGCCAGGTGCAGCAGCTGTGGCCACTGTCCGGCGGCGGCGTCGCCCAATGATTCCACGCCCGCCCCGAGGGGCGTGAAGTCGCTGATCCGCCGCAGCACCTCGGGCATTCCGGCACGTGGCACCCACAGTCCGGCGAAGAACACGACCGGGAAGAACAGGATCGAGCCGATGGCCGTCGCGCCCTTGGCGGTCGGCGCGAGCGAGGCGATCAGCAGGCCCAGGGTCAGCATCGAGAGCAGGCACAGCACGTACACCAGCAGGTAGGCGGGGAGGTTGTCGGGCAGCGCCACGTCGAACCCGAGCCGGGCGATGGCGAGGATCAGCAGTGCGGTGCCGATCGACAGGGCCACCGACATCGCCAGTTGCGCGCCGAGCAGCGCCGCCGGGCGGACCGGGGTGGTCGCCATCCGGCGCAGGACGCCCTTCTCGCGGTAGCTGCTGAACATCTGCGGCAGCGCGTTGAGCGCCAGCATCGCGATCGCCATGGCGACGATGATCGGTGCGTAAAGATCGATCACGCGCAAGTTTTCGTAATCGGGGTTGGGCTCGCGGAACGGCGGTACAAGACCGAGGATGACAAACAGCAGCGGCGGAAAGGCGAGCACGAAGAAAACTGCCGTGGGTTCCCGGAAGAAAAGTTTCGCCTCAGTCGATGTGAGCCGGTACAGGGCGTGCATGTTCTCTCCTCAGCTCTCTAGCGTGCGGCCGGTGAGCGCGACGAACGCGTCGTCCAGCGAGGTCTGCTCGACCCGCAGGTCGGCGGCGATGATCTGGTGGCGGGCGAGCACGGTGGTGACCGCGAGCAGCACGTTCCCGGTGCCGGTCACCACGAGCTGGGCCCCGGCGCGCTCCACGCCGGTCACCTCGGGCAGCCCGGTGAGCAGCGCGTGGTCGAGCGGAGCGGAGGGTTTGAACCGGATCCGCTGCGTGTCGTCGACGGTGGACACGAGCCCGGCGGGGCTGTCGACCGCGACGACCCGGCCGGCGTCGATCAGCGCGAGCCGGTCGCAGAGCCGCTCGGCCTCCGCCATGAAGTGCGTGACCAGCAGGACCGTGACGCCCTGGTCGCGGATGCTCTCGATCAGGTCCCAGGTGTCGCGGCGGGCCTGCGGGTCCAGACCCGTGGTCAGCTCGTCGAGCACGGCCACCTCGGGGTCGCCGACCAGCGCGAGCGCGATCGACAGCCGCTGCTTCTGCCCGCCGGAGAGCCGGCGGAACTGGCTGTCGAGCTTGTCCTCCAGGCGGAGCACCTCGACCAGCCGCCGCCAGTCGGCCGGGGCGCGGTAGAAGGAGCTGTAGAGCTCCAGCGCCTCGCGCACCGTGAGCTTCTCGGGCAGTTCGCTGGCCTGCAACTGGGCGCCGAGCCGCTGCCTGAGTTCGCCGTGGTCGCGCTGCGGGTCGATGCCGCACACCCGGATCGAGCCGCCGTCCGGCCGGCGCAGGCCCTCCACGCACTCGACCGTCGTGGTCTTGCCGGCGCCGTTCGGGCCCAGGATGCCGAAGATCTCCCCGGGTTCCACCGCGAACGACACGCCACCGACCGCGGTGTGCGCTCCATACCGTTTGACGAGGTCGGTCACCTCGATGATTGCCATGCCCCGAGCCTGCCGGCGGCAGGGGTGTCGGCGAATCGACTGGCCGGACAGGGTTCGTCGCGGCTCAGGTGGGGTCGTGAATCAACCGATCGGTGGACCCCCGATCGATCACCTGACGCCGAAGGGCGGCCAGACGTCGAAGATGCGCTTGTGGGCGAGCCAGGCGGACAGGTCGTGGCGCAGCCGGCTGAACTCCTCGAGCGTCTTGTGCACGGTGCACAGTGCCAGGTCGGCGTCGCCCACCAGCAGCACCCGGCCGGCGACGGCGGCGGCGAACTCCTCGCAGCGCACGATCCGCGCGGTGGTGCCGCCGGGCGCGGCGAGACCGAGCAGCAGGTCGGTGGTCTTCCAGTAGCGTCCGTCGCTGGTCGCCCGGACGGCGGTCAGCACGCTGGGGTTCGGCTTGGCGTGGCGGGAACGGGGACGCTGGTGGGTGAGCCGCAGGTTCAGCTCGGGCAGTACCCAGGTGACCTCCGCGTCGTGGAACGGGTCCTCCGGCGTCGGGCACTCGGTGCGCAGGCCCCACCGCTCGACGCGGCAGGTGCGCAGGTGTCGGGTGGTGCCGGTGGAGACGTAGTTCCGTGACGACGTGAAGGTGTCGACGATGTCGACGAGCTGGGGGGTGATCGTCGTGCCCACGAGTCCGAAGAGTAGTCGCCGACGTGCGTACTGTGATGCGCAGGTTCGATTCGTTATGTCACGAGTCGTGTGCGCAGCGATACCGATTGGGTCAACAACACCACCGATCGGCGGACGTCTCTTGACGCCGGCTCGTTACGCGTCCGTCCAGGTCAGGATGATCTTGAACGCCTGGGCGAGCCACGCCTCCACGTCGTACCCGGCCGCCGCGATCCCGTCCACCGCCGCGAAGGTCCGCTCGAACGCGCGCTGCGCGGTGGCGTCGTCGACGAGCCCGGCCGACCGGGCGGCGAGCACCTCGTCGGTGTCGAGCACACGTAGGTCGACCCGGTCGCGGACGAGCACGTCGAGGTAGAGGTCGACGGTCCGCCACACCCCACCGGGTTCGATGTCCACGATGTCGAGGTAGACGTCGTGGTCGAGCTCCTGGCCGGGGTGCGCGGCCCAGCGGCCGACCTTGAGCCCCTGCTCCGGCAGCAGCCAGCTGCGGAAGTAGGCGATGTTGGGGTGACCGTCCAGCGGGCGTGCCAGATAGAGGCCGAAGTCGGTCCGTTCGTACCGGTCGACCGCCCGGACGAAGCCCTTCGGGTCCGTGTTGGTCATGCCGGCGACGTCGTAGAACTCGATCTTGGGCGGGTGCACGCGTCCAGCCTGTCACGTCCCGGCTGACCCTACGGAAGGGTGCGGCAGAGAAGCCGCGGCGCACGTCGGCGGGCGGCTGGTCGTGGTCGTCGGGGCCGGTCCGCGAAGCTGCCGTGCGGAATTGTCGGTGGTCGGGCGTAGCCTCGGTTCCGTGGTTATGGTGACGGCGAACTCCGAGTTCCGGCCCATCGGTGACATCCCCCGCACCGAGGGCAGGTTCCGCATGGTCAGCGATTATGAACCGGCCGGTGACCAGCCGGCGGCGATCGACGAGCTCGAACGGCGGGTCACCGCCGGCGAGAAGGACGTCGTGCTGCTCGGCGCCACCGGCACGGGCAAGTCCGCGACCACCGCGTGGCTGATCGAGCGGTTGCAGCGGCCGACACTGCTGATCGCGCCCAACAAGACCCTCGCGGCGCAGCTGGCCAACGAGCTGCGCGGCTTCTTCCCGCACAACGCGGTGGAGTACTTCGTCAGCTACTACGACTACTACCAGCCCGAGGCGTACGTCCCGCAGACCGACACCTACATCGAGAAGGACTCCTCGATCAACGAGGACGTGGAGCGGCTGCGGCACTCGTCCACCTGGAGCCTGCTGTCCCGGCGGGACGTGATCGTGGTCGCGTCGGTGTCGTGCATCTACGGCCTGGGCAGCCCGCAGGAGTACCTCGACCGCACGATCGCGCTCCAGGTCGGCCAGGAGGTCGAGCGCGACGTGCTGCTGCGCGCCCTGGTCGACACCCAGTACACCCGCAACGACGTGGCGTTCAGCCGCGGCACGTTCCGGGTGCGGGGCGACACCGTCGAGGTCATCCCGGCCTACGAGGAGCTGGCGGTCCGCATCGAGTTCTTCGGCGACGAGGTCGAGGCGCTGTACTACCTGCACCCGCTCACCGGCGAGATCGTCAAGCAGGTCGACACGCTGCGCATCTCGCCGGCCACCCACTACGTCGCCGGTCCCGAGCGGATGGAACGCGCGATCGGCGGCATCGAGGCCGAGCTGGAGCAGCAACTGGCCACGATGGAGAAGCAGGGCAAGCTGCTGGAGGCGCAGCGGCTGCGGATGCGCACCAGCTACGACATCGAGATGATGCGCCAGGTCGGCTTCTGCTCCGGCATCGAGAACTACTCGCGGCACATCGACTGGCGCGACGCCGGCACCGCGCCGGCCACCCTGCTCGACTACTTCCCCGAGGACTTCCTGCTGGTCATCGACGAGTCGCACGTGACCGTGCCGCAGGTCGGCGGCATGTACGAGGGCGACATGTCCCGCAAGCGCACGCTCGTCGAGCACGGCTTCCGCCTGCCGTCCGCCATGGACAACCGCCCGCTGACCTGGGAGGAGTTCCAGGACCGCATCGGCCAGACGGTGTACCTGTCCGCCACGCCCGGCCCGTACGAGATGGGGCAGACCGGCGGCGAGTTCGTCGAGCAGGTCATCCGCCCGACCGGTCTCGTCGACCCGGAGGTCATCGTCAAGCCGACCGAGGGCCAGATCGACGACCTGGTGCACGAGATCCGGGTGCGCGCCGAGCGCGACGAGCGCGTGCTGGTCACCACCCTGACCAAGAAGATGGCCGAGGACCTCACCGACTACCTGCTGGAGCTCGGCATCCGGGTCCGCTACCTGCACTCCGAGGTCGACACGCTCCGCCGTGTCGAGCTGCTGCGCCAGCTCCGCCTCGGCGAGTTCGACGTGCTGGTGGGCATCAACCTGCTGCGCGAGGGCCTCGACCTGCCGGAGGTCTCGCTGGTGTCCATCCTGGACGCCGACAAGGAGGGCTTCCTGCGCTCGGGCACCAGCCTGGTGCAGACCATCGGCCGCGCCGCCCGGAACGTGTCCGGCCAGGTGCACATGTACGCCGACCGCACCACCGACTCGATGCAACACGCCATCGACGAGACGAACCGCCGCCGCGCCAAGCAGATCGCCTACAACGAGGAACGCGGCCTCGACCCGCAGCCGCTGCGCAAGAAGATCGCCGACATCCTCGACCGCGTCTACGACGAGGCCGGCGACGCCGACACCGAGTCCGTCCCGATCGGCGGCTCCGGCCGCAACGCCTCCCGCGGCCGCCGAGCCGCCGGCGAGCCCGGCGGCCGCTCGTCCGGCGTGTACGTCAAGGAGAACGTCGGCTCGATGGCCCGCTCGGAGCTGGCCGACCTGGTCCAACAGCTGACCGACCAGATGATGAACGCGGCCCGCGACCTCCAGTTCGAACTCGCCGCCCGCCTGCGCGACGAGATCGCCGACCTCAAGAAGGAGCTCCGCGGCATGGACGCCGCGGGCGTCAAGTAGTGGACTACACCATCGTTGGTACCATTACACCCGTGGCGATGAACATCAAGGACCCCGAGGCCGAGCGGTTGGCGGCCGAGGTCGCGGCACTGACCGGCGAGAGCAAGACCGCCGCGGTGCGCTCCGCCCTCCAGGAACGTCACGATCGCCTCGTCGCGCAACGCGACGCCAAGAAGCGAGGTGACGAGTTCGTCCGTTTCCTCCGCGAGGAGATCTGGCCGCACATCCCCCCGGAGGTCCGTGGCAAACGGATAACCAAGGCGGAGCGCGAGGAGATCCTCGGTTACGGACCTGACGGCGTATGATTCTCGATACTTCCGCAATCATCGCATCGATGATCGACGAGCCGGAGAGCGAACGCGTCCAAGCGGCGATCGGCGAAGCCGCGGTGTGTCGGATCGGATCTCCGACGCTCGTCGAAACGACGATGGTGCTCACCGGAAAGGTCGGAGACTTCGGAAGGTCGCTGCTCACCAACTTCCTCCAGTCGAGGAACGTGGACGTCCTCTCGTTCGGCGACGCACACTGGCGCATCGCGCAGAGCGCCTTCGTTCGCTACGGCAAGGGCCGTCATCCGGCTGGCCTGAACTTCGGTGACTGCCTGACGTATGCGACTGCCTATGTCGCGGGCGAACCGCTGCTGTGTCAGGGGAAAGATTTCGTCCAGACCGACCTGGAACTCGTTCTGGAGTGACCACCGCGGTGCCTGTGCTGCTCGGGCAGGTGGCAGAGTTACCGGGTTCGGTGCATGCCACGGGCTTGGTTCGTCTAGAAATAGCGCCATGATCCCGAACTCGCAGGACCGGCCGGCCGCACCGGCCGCCGCGGCTGTCGTGGTGGTCGCCGCGTTCGTCGTCGGCGTGGGGGCCGTCGGCGCGTCATCGGTGCTGGCGTCGGCGTGGCTTCGAGTGCTGCTGGCCCTGGCGCTGGTGGCGGCCGGCTGGGCGGTGGCCCGGGCGGCGGACAGCTCGGCCCTCGGCGACCGGCTGCTGCGCGGCATCGGCACCTCGTTCGCGGTGCTCGGTGCGTACCTGCTGGGGCTCGCCCTGCTGACCGCCGCGGTGCCGTCGTCCCCGGTCGCGGTGGTTCTGCTGGTGTACGGCATACCGGCACTCGCGCTCCTCGCCGCGGCGACGACCGGGATGCGTGCCTGGTCGGCCGGCGCCGGCGCGATCCAGCCGATGCTGGCCGTGCTGCTGCTGGCGACCGCCGGGGTCGGTGCCGCCGCGGTCTCGGTCACGATGCTGGTCGTGGCCGCCCTGCTGGCGGTCGTCGTGGTACGCGTCCCGGCCTCGTCACCCTGGGCCGGCGTGGCGTCGGCCGCCCCGGCGATGTAGGCGTCCTTCGCGTTCGGCGCGGGTGTCTCGCCGTTCGGCTCGCTGGGCACGACCCAGCTCGGCGGTGCGGCCGGGGAGACCGCGAGCGGCGGCCTGACCGGCGCGGCACAGGCGTCGGTGGCCGCCGGCGCGCTGCTGGTGGCCGTGGTGGTACTGCTGGTGGCCGTGCTGCGCCGGGACCTCGCGGCCGGCGTGCTGGCGGCGTCGTTGTTCACCGTGCCGCCGGTACTGCTGCTGACGGACTCCCCGTTCGGCACCAGGCCCGCCGCGACCCAGATCGCCCTGGTCGCCGTCCCGGCCGCCACGGCGCTGGTGGCCGTCGCCGCGCTCCGGTCACACCACTTCCGCCGCACCCTCACCGCCACCCTTCGCAGGGAGGAGCCGGACGACGAACGCACCCCGCGACCGTCCGACGCGACCTCGGCCGCCGCGTGCGCGGTCGTCGTCGCGGCGGCCGCGGTCGTGTTCGTCGTGGTCGGCATGCCCGTGTTCGGTTGGGAGGCGCGCGCGCAGGGAGTGATCGCGCTGCTCGTGCTGGTCGGCGCCGCCGCGCTCGCGTACTGGCTGCCGCCCCGGGCCCCGGGCGCCGCGGCGGCGGTCGTCGCGCTGCTGGGGCTGGCGTTGACGTCACCGTGGGTCCGGCTGCTCAGCGGCGGGCGAGTCGACGTGGGCACCGCCGAGCAGGTGACCACCGGCGCCGTCGACCTCGTCGCCGCCGGCGTGCTCGCCTGGCTGCTCGTCCGCCGGCACCGCCACCCCGGCGTGTACGCGGCCGCGGCCTACCCGCTCGCCGCCGCGGCCGCCGCCTGCCTCGGCTCGATCCTGTTCGATCCCGGACACAGCGGTCCCTTCGCCGGCGGGTGGGCGCCGGTCGTGATCCTCACGCTGCCGCTGCTGCTGCTCGCGATCCCGGCCGCCGCGGTCGCGTTCGGCCGGCACGCCGCGACGGGCCAGGCGGTCGGCGCCGTGGTCCTGGCCGCCGCCGGTTTCCTGCCGATGAAGCTGATGGTCGGCGAGTTCGCCGGCCACGGCGCCGACGGGTACGTGCTGCGACTGTCCCTGTCCCCGCTGACCCCGACCGACTGGCTGATGATCTCCGCCGCCCTACGCCAGATCACCGGCCCGGCGCTGGTCGCGGTGATCGTCATGGTGCTGGTGGCGTTCGTGCTGGTGGCGTCACTGGCCAGGCGGCCCTCGGCGCCGCTGGCGGCCGCGGCGGCCCTGCTGCTGCTGTCCGCGGTGCAGGCGTCGCTGCTGACCGCCCTGTCGGAGTGGTCGCCCGACGAGGCCGAGACGCTGGGTTGGGCACTCGGCGCGGGCGCGCTGGTCGCCGTCCTGGTCGCCGTCGCGGCGGGCCGCCAGGCTCACCGCGGCCGGTCGTAGAGCAACACCAACGCTCCGGTGTCCGTGCTGGTCACGTTGGTCAGGTTCCAGGAGGTCGACGGGAAGCCCTTGTCGAACATCGGGATACCGCCGCCGGAGAGCTCCGGGCAGAGGAGCATGCAGATCCGGTCCACCTCGTCGGCCGCCAGCAGTGCCCTGATCAGGCTCAGACTGTTCTGGACCACGATGTCCGCACCGTCCTGGCCGCGCAGCTGCCGCACCACGTCGGCCGGCTCGCCGCTGACGATCCGGGCCCCGGTCCAGTCCGTCTCGGTCAGCGTGGTGGAGAACACGACCTTCTCCACCCGGTCCAGCCACTGCCCGTACGCCCGGTCCCGCGGATCGGCGTTCTCGTCCCGGCCGACCGCCGGCCAGTAGCCGCGGAACCCCTCGTAGTTCCGCCGGCCCAGCAACGCCGTGGTGCCACCGTTGACGATCTGGGTCAGGATCGCCCTGGCCTGGTCGCTCACCGCGTGCCGGGCGACCCAGCTCATGTCGGCCTCGCCGCCCGGCCCGGTCACGTAGCCGTCCAGCGACACACTGAAGTTCGCCACCACGGTCCGCCGCTGCGCCTGCTTCGTTGTCTCGTTCATGATTCGATCGTGGCCGTCGGGCCGATCCGCAACATCTCCCAGGTGGCAGATCTTTCCCGGCCCGGGTGGCAGACTCGTCGGCCATGGTGATGCCGGCGGAGCTGTCGTCGTTCGTCGGTCGGGCGGCCGAGCTGGCGGCGATCCTCCACGCCCTGCCCGGCAGCCGGCTGCTCACGCTGGCCGGGCCCGGCGGCTGCGGCAAGACCCGCCTGGCGATCCGGGCCGCGCGGCAGGCCGCCGACGATCCGGTCTGGGTGGACCTGTCCGAGGAGTCCCGCGACGACCAGGTCCTCCAGCGGGTCGCCGAAGCCCTCGCCGCGCCCGTGCCGGGTTCGGATCCGGCCGCCGTGGTCGCCGCGTTGGCCGGCGGGCCGGCCATGGTCGTGCTGGACAACTGCGAGCAGGTACGGGCCGGCGCGGCCGATTTCGTCGAGGTCGCGCTCCGCCGGTGCCCCGGTCTGACGGTCCTGGCGACCAGCCGGGAACCCCTCGGGATCGCGGGGGAGCGGGTCTGGCGGCTGGCGCCGATGGTCCTGCCCGAGGCGATCGACCTGCTCCTGGAGCGGTCCGACGCCGACACCGCCGACCAGGACACGCGCGCCGCGGCCCGCCGGATCTGCGACCGCCTGGACCGGCTGCCGCTCGCCCTGGAACTGACCGCCTCCTGGGCGGCGACCCTCTCGCTGCACGAGATCGCGGAGATGGTGAGCGAGGACCACCTGCTGCTGGACGGCGGCCGGCGCTCGGCCCCGTTCCGGCAGCGGACCCTGGCCGACTCGATGGACTGGAGCCACCGGCTGCTCACCGGCGACGAACGCGTGCTGCTGCGCCGGCTCGCCCCGTTCCAGCAGTTCGGGATCGACGCGGTGCGGGCGCTGGCCGACGGGGAGCGCACCGCCGACGACCTCCTGCGCGCGCTGCGCGGCCTGATCGACAAGTCCCTGATCGTCCACGACGTGTCCGGCCCGCGCGCACGTCACCGCATGCTGACCGTCGTGGCGGAGTACGCGCTGGCCCGCCTGCGCGAGGCCGGTGAGGAGACCGAGGCTCGGCACCGGCACGCCCGGATCCAGCTGGACCTGCTGCGGGCCCTCGAACCGCTGGTCACCACCGACAAGGACCGATGGCGGGAGCGGGTGCGGGACTTCCGCGCCGACCTGCTGGCCGCGGCGGAGTGGTGCCTGTCCGGTGGCGACCCCGACCTCGGCCGCCGGCTGTGCGTCGCGGCGGCGTGGTGGTGGCACCTGACCGGCGACCGGGCCGGCTGGCGACTCGTTCGGCGCGCCGCCGAACTCGACCCGGGCGACGACGACGCGCTGCAGGCCCGGGTGCTGGTGTCGCTCGCCCTGGTGGGGGAGGTGGTGCGACCCGACGCGGAGACGTTCGCGGCCGCCGGACGGGCGGCGGAGCTCGGCCGCGCGGCGGGCGATCCGGGCACGACGCTGCTGGCGCAGCAGCTGGTCGCGATCAGCCTGCTCCACTCGGATCTCGCGGCCGCCCGCGAGCTGGCGCTGCGCACGCACCACGAGGCCGCCGACGACGACTTCAGCCGGGACGCCAGCGCCGTGCTGGTCTGCCTGATCGACCAGCTGGGCGAGCGCCGTGCCGGGGTGTTCGACTGGCTGGAGCGGTCCGCGCTGTCGCTGCTGCGCCGCGGCGACCGGGGGGTCGCCACCACCGGTCTGGCCGCCCTCGCCGTCGGCCAGGCCAACGCCGGGGACCTGGCCGAGGCCGAGCGGACCGCGATCCGGGCCAGGGACGCCGCCGCCCCGTTGCACGACTTCGCCCGGATCGGCACCGCGGCCTGGGGGCTGGCCCGCGTCGTGGCGCTGCGGGGCCGGCTGGCCGAGGCCGAGGCGATCCTGGACGAGCTGCAGCGGGTGATCGACGAGGCGTCGCCGGCCCCGTACGTCCCCGGTTGGTCCGCCACCCGCGCCCAGGTGGCGCTGTGGCGCGGAGCCACCGCGGAGGCCCTGGACTGGTGCGAGCGGGAACGGCACGGGCTCACCCCCGACCTGCTGCTCGTCCACGCGGCCGCGCTGCGCCTCGCCGGCGACGCGGCAGCCGCCCGGCGCAGGCTGGCGCAGGCCGAGGCCGCCCCGACCCTGGCCGGGATGCCGCTGCTCCGGGCCGTGGCCCTGGCGGAGCGCGCACAGCAACTCGCTCCCGCCGACCCCACCGCGGCGGCCGCCCTGCACCGGGACGCGCTGCGGCTCCGGCTCGAGCACGGCCTGGTCCTCGGCTGCGTCGACAGCCTGGAGGCGCTGGCGGCGCTGGCCGGGACACCCGAGTGGACCGGGTTCCTCCTCGGCGCGGCGGACCGCGCCCGGCAGGACACCGGCTACCGCGCCGGCCGCCCGGACCTGCCGGACGGGCCCGAGCACGCCACGGCGCTGGCACGCGGCCGCGCGTTGCCCCTGGACCAGGC
>DATABL010000054.1:0-8496 GCA_036259595.1 Actinophytocola sp. | reverse complement strand
CCAGGCGGTGCGCGAGCTCCTGCTGTCCGGCGGCGAGCTCCAGGTGGCGGTTGGCCAGCTCCCGCTGGCCGGCGGCGAGCTGGGCGGCGGTGCCGGTCACGCCGTCCATCAGCTCGGTGAGGACGGTGCGCTGGTGGTGGTCGTAGTGGTCGAGCACGCGCAGGATGCCGCGGCGCAGCGCGGTGGCCATCGGGACCCTGCTCGCCACCTCCGGGTCGGCGCGCCAGCGCAGCGCCTCCCGGCTGTCGGTCAGCGGGGCGAGCGGGTCGGGCTCGGCGTTGCCGGGGTGGTCGTCGGTGTGGCGGTGCGACCAGCGGTGGTGTGCCTCCAGCAGGCGGGCGCGGGCCCACTCGGCGGCGGCCTTCGCCGACCGGGTGGCGAGCACGTGCCGGCGGGCGGCGGCGCCCCGCCGGAGCGCCGCGGCGGGGTCGTCGGCGATCTCGCGGAGCGCGGCGGCCGCGGCGTCGGTGTCCGGCTCGGCCCAGTGGGCGTCGCGCGGGTAGGGCTCGTTGCCGGGGCCGACCCCGACCAGCCGGTACGGCACCGGCCAGCCGGTCTCGGCGGTGAGGAACTCGGCCGTGCCGCCGTAGTCGGTGGCCACGACCGGCAGCCCGTGCGCCATCGCCTCGGCCACGGTCAGGCCGAACCCCTCGCTGCGGTGCAGCGACACGTACGCGTCGGCGGTGGCGAAGAGCTTGGCGACCTCCTCGGCGCTCAGGTAGCCCTCGATCAGCTCGATCCGGTCGTCGCCGGCGGCGGCCATCCGCAGCCGCTCGCGGTCGCCGGGGTGCCGGTCGCCGTTGATCGACTTGATCACCAGCCGGACGTCCTCGCGGTCGCCGAACGCCGTGCGGAACGCGGTGATCGTGGCGAGCGGGTTCTTCCTGGCCAGGATGCTGTTGTGGTCGAAGACGAACAGGAACCGCGTCACGTCGCCCGCCGGCGGGGTCCGCCGGCGCTCGCCCGGACCGAGCGGGTCGCGCACCGGCACCGGGAACGTGCGCACCGGCACCGGGGAGTGCTCGCGGATCGCGCGCGCGCAGAAGTCGCTGATCGTCCAGATCTCGTCGACCTGTCCGAACGCGGGGTGCATGGCCGGCGGGAACGAGTCCAGCTCCCAGGACCACACGCCGATCACGTGCCGGTCGCGGGCCAGGTCGGGGTGCATGCGCAGGGTCGGGCCGGTCATGTCGGCGTTGACCACGAGCACGCTCACGCCGTAGCGCGGGTCGCCGAGCACCGCGTCCGCCGGCAGCGGGTGCGAGGTACGGCTGACCACGGTGAACTCCTCCACCGCGGTCGCCACCGGGACACCGCTGGCCACCACGGCCTCGTGCACCAGCCGGCCCAGCTCGCCGACGCCGAGCTCCGCGGTGAGGTAGCCGAGCACGTTCGCGCCCAGCTCGTCGACCGGGGCCACCGGCGCGACCGGGGGCCGGTCGTCGACCGCGGCGATGGGCAGCTCGCGCTCGTTGGCGCCCGAGGTGGCACACCAGTGCCGGTAGCCCTCGGCGTCGGCGTGCAGCGGGTCGGGGTAGACCTGCCGCAGGTCCTCCCGGGAGCGCCAGAGCGCGTAGGACCAGCGGGACAGGCCGGCGCGCTCCTGGTCGGGGGTCGCGGGCGCGCACGCCCAGCGGAGCAGGTCCTCGGCGGTGTCCCGGCCGAAGGGGTTCGGGGGCGACGGCCGGCCCGTGCGCTCGGCGTCGACCCAGGCGGCGCGGTACGCGCGGCGCAGCGACATCGACACCGGGGTGCCGTCGGGCAGCGAGTTCCACCGGTAGGGGACGTCTTCGAGGGCCTGCTGGTAGCCGGCGTCGAACAGGTGGGTGCGGTAGTCCGCGGCCAGCTCGGCGAACAGCGGGTACTCCGACAGCAGCACCCGCGGCCGGTCGGCGTAGTGGGTGGAGGCCAGCCACGGCTTCTCCGGGCGGTAGCCGGAGAAGTGCACGAACCGCAGCGGGTGACCGCTCGCGGTGACCGTGCCGTCGGCCTCGCGGGCCAGCGGGCGCTGGTAGACGTTCCAGTACGCGACGTTCCAGCCGGGGTCGACGACCTTGGTGTGGTTGAACAGCGCCGGCACGTTGTCCACCCAGCGCTGGTCGGTGAACAGCTGCTCGGTGACCGACGAGATCGCGTCCTGGCGCAGCCGGTCGGCCCAGAACTGCAGGAACGGCGCCGCGTCGCGGGACACGCCGATGAAGCCGAGGTTGAACACCCCCGACGCCATGATGTCGGCCTCGCTCGGCCGCAGCCCGTCGCGCGGCATCGGCTCCAGCACGTGCGGGGTCAGCACGATCTCGTGCTCGACGGCACGCGCCCCGACCTCGGTGGCGAACGACCCGAACACCTCGATGTCCGGGTCGAGGTAGATCGCCACCTCGTGGTCGGCGAGCAGGGTGCGCAGCAGCCACGGCTTCACCGCCGTGGACAGCTCGGTCACCGTGTAGGCCAGCGCCATACGCCCGAACTCGGCCGGATCGAGCGCGATGTCGTCCGGGCCGAGGAACCGGACCCCCGGCACGTCGCGCGTCAGATCGGCGAGCTCGTCGGCGTCGGCGTCGATGACCAGCACGGCGAAACCGGCGTCCGGGTGGTGCCGGCGGAACGACTCCGCCAGCACCCGCGCCGCCGGCACGTAGTTGCGCGCGACGATCGTCCCCGCGCAGACGCTGGGACCGGGCTCAGCCATCGGCCGGCGACTGCTCGAGCTGGTCGGCCAGCACGTCCTCGAACACCTGGCTGGCGGCCGCGCCGTCCTCGCCCTGCGTCTGGATCCGGATCAGGTCGCTGCCGGAGGTGAAGTGCGCGCGGGTGAGCGGGCCGTTCTCGGCGGTCTCGTTCCGCGACGCCAGCACACCCGTCGGCGCCTCGATCTCCTTGAGCGTGAACTTCAGCTGCAGCGCGGCGAGCGCGTCGCGGGCCGCGATCGCGGCCTGCTCGCTCTCCATCGTCGTGTACAGCACGATGACCTGTACTCCGTTGTCCAGCGAGACCGCGAACGCCGACGCCTCGGCCCCGCCCTTCTTGTAGACCTGGATCTCCTGCGGGGCCAGGTAGTCGATCTTCTCGACGTCGGCGAACGTCTCCACCTTCGACATGTTCTGCTCGTCGCCCGGCAGCTCGACGATCGGGCCCTGCGGCTCCTCCTCGCTCGGCGGCACGGTCTCGCTGGCCGGCGGCGGATCGTTGCCCTCGCTCGGGTCGGCCGTGGTGCTGTTCTCGTCCGGGCGGAACAGGAAGTACGCGCCGGCCGCGACGCCGAGCAGCACGACGACGATCGCGATGATGCCGAACACCTTGGCGGGGCTGGACTTCTTCTCGCTCTCGAAGACCTCGGGGCCCTGTCTGACCCAGTCCGGCGTGCTGGCCGCGGCGAGCGGCGGGAAGTCCTGCCCGGCCCACGGCGGGGCGAGGTCCTCCTCGTTCTGCCACGGCGGCTGGTTCGGCGGCTGGTTCGGCTGCTGGAACCCGCCGGGGGGCGAGGACGGGTGCGCGGGCGGGGCGGGGCGCAGGGGGCGGGCGCCGAGCTGGGCCTGCGGCGGCACACCGGGCACGACCTGGGTGCGGTTCGGGTCGTCCGGCGGGGTCGCCCGCCAGCCGGCGACCGACTGGGTGCGGTCGGCGTCGACGTCCCGGGCGGAGACGACCTGCGTCTTGTCCGCGTCGGCGCCCTGCTGGCCGGCCTGTCCCGGCTGGGGCTGGCCGGGCTGGACCGGCGGCATCATCGTGGTCGACTCGCTCGCGCCGGCGGGCGGCTCGGACCCCGGCGAGACCGCAGTGGACAGGATGTGGTCGCGGCGCGACCGGTAGTCGTCGGCCGAGATTCGCCCGGCGGCGAGCTCTTCGTCGAGCCTGCGGAGTTCGTCCTGCCAGGACACCCTGGCCCCCTTCCCTGTGACCGGCCGCCAACTCTGCGTACAGCTGAGCTCATGCGCCCCGAACTCGGATATTGTGCATGGGACCTGCGGATCGGTTTCAGTCGGCCGGGAGCCGCTCGGTCAGCGACCCCAGGACGCGCTGGAACTCGTCGCGCAGTTCCCGCTCGTCGCCGTCCGGCGCACCGGAGACGTTGAGCTGAATCCACACGTCGCCCGAGGAGTAGACGGCGATGAACGTGCGGAACGCCCGGTCGGTTCGGGTGATCACCTGCGGGTCCTCGGGGGAGACCTCCTCGGCCGGGGCGAACCCGGCGCGCTGCAGGTGCTCGCTGGTCAGCACGGCGACCCCGTCCGCGCCGTTGGCCGGCGGGATGGGCGAGGCGACCAGCAGGTAGCCCGCCCCGCTCCCGACGGAGCCGCGGTAGACGACCTCGCTGGCGCCGTTGTCGGCGAGCAGGCTCGTGTAGGTGGGGGTGAACAGCTTGTGCTCGCCGGCCTCGGCGAGCGTCATGGTGCCGTTCTCCGGCTTGGCCTTGCCGGGTAACTCGGGCAGCAGGCCGGCGATCTCGTCGGTGGTCGTCGCCTCGCCGCTGGCCGAGGTGGTCGGCTGCGGCTGCGCGGTCGAGCTGCCCTGGCCGTCCTCGCGCAGCGCGAACCACCACACGGCGGCGCCGGCGAGCGCCAGGACCAGCAGCGGCACCAGAACGCGCAGCATGAGACCACCACCACCACCACCGCGGCGGTCCGGTCCGGCTCCGGCGAAGATCTCCTGCCCCTGGATCGGCGCGGCGCGGTACTGGGTCGGGTGGACGCCGGCTGGCGGCGGCGCGTGCGGGACCGGTGCCGCCGGGGCGGTCGGCTCGGCCGGGCGCGGCGGGATCTGCTCGGCGGACACGACCTGGGTGGTCTCGTCCTCCTCCGGCTGGTCGACCTTGACCACGAGGGTGGTCTCGGCCGAGGTCGTGTCCTCGTCCGGGGACTGGGCGTTCGCCTGGCCGGCGGCCCACAGGTCGGGCTGGGGCGGGCGGCCCTGGTTCGCCGCGCCGCTGGACGCCTCGGCGAGGATCTCGTCGCGGGTCTTGCGGTACTCGGCCGCGCCGATCTCGCCCTTGGCCAGGCGCGCGTCCAGTTGCCGAAGGCTGTCCTGCCACGTCATCTGTTCGGTTCTCTTCCGTCTAACGAATCGGGCGATTCTGCATTTCCTGGCTCAGGACGTCGAGGAAGCGCTCGTCGAGCAGGCTCAGCGCACCCTCCGCGAGGTTGCGCTCGACGATCTCCACGATGACGACCTCGTTGTCGGCCATGGTCCGCGCGACCAGATCGGCGTCCGAGTTGGCCGTGCTGTAGTACAGCTGGGTGACGTCGGAGAACGCGCCCGGCAGGTAGACCGAGGCCGGGAGACTGAACGAGTCGCCGAGCAGCAGTGTAGGCCGGTTCACCATCCCCTCCAGCGGCTCGGAGGTCCGGCGGACCGGTTCGCGCAGGTCGGACAGGATCCCCTCGGTGCGGTCGGTCTCCCCGTCCGGCCTGATCCCGTAGGTCATGCCCGTGTTCTCGCCGTCCTGGCCGATCAGCGGCGGCAGATCGGCCCGGCCGGACCGCTCACCCCGCTCGTAGAACTCCCAGCTGTCGGAGATCCCCGGCTCGAGCCGCTCGGCGACCTCGCGGACCAGCACCTGCGCGCCCTCGGACATGTAGTGCGAGTCGAGGGGGAAGTACAGCGGGTACCCGCGCCGCTCGCTCTCCTCCGCCAGCGGTCCCCGCAGGTCCATGGCCCCGGAGACGGTGGTGAGCCGGTTCCACAGGACCGGGGTGGCCTCCTCGGCGCAGTCCTTGCCGGCGTAGCTGTCGGGCAGGCGTTCGGGCACCATCGTCGACTTGTCCGGCACGGCGACCAGGACGAACTCGCGCCCGGAGGACTCGACGATGTCCCGGAGCTTCGCGAGCTGCCGGGCGGTCTCGTCGATGGGGCGCTCGGGCCGGCACTTGGAGATGACGTCCTGGCCGAAGTAGAGCCACCCGTCATCGCCCTCGATGACCCGCGGGTACCCGGCCGCGTCCGGCTCGTTGGCCGGGTTGTCGGTCTCGGTTCCCGGAGCCTCGTCGGGGCTGCCGGGCAACGGGCCGCCGGGCGCGGTGGGGCCCTGGTCGAACGGTGCCGGCTCGCCGAAGAACGTGCGGCTGACCCAGTCCGCGGTCTGGATCGCGTCGGCCCGGAACACGAGGTTGTCGGTGGCCCAGCCGTCCATGCCGGTCAGGAACCCCCAGCCGTCGCTCAGGCTGGGGAAGCTCGCGAGCTCGTGGTTCTCCAGCTCCGCCGGCCGCATCCCGAACACGAACATGAGGGTCGGCGCGGTGAAGAAGACCAGGGCGCTGACGAGCGCGGTCACCTGCCGCCCACCATGCCGCGGCCGGTGCATCGAGTGCTCCCGCGGCAGCCACGCCTCGTGCACCGGCGGCAACCCGCCGAGCCGTCGCCGATCGTCCAAGGTCACCCGCGCTACGTTAGCCGGCACTTCCGTGTGGTTGGCGCGAGTTCCCGCTTTCACTGAGGAGCGGCCATGTAGCACGCCTGTAGCGCATATCCGCAGAAGCGCTACGCTTGCGCTATGCAACGGATTGGTCAGCGCGAACTTCGCAACGACAACGCGGAGATCATGCGGCGGGTGACCAATGGTGAGAGCTTCGTGGTGACTCGCAACGGCAAGCCGGTGGCGGATCTCGTGCCGCATCAGCCCGGCGACCGAGCGGACCGGCCACGTCGGTCCCTCGGCGAGCTGCAGTCGTTGTTCCGGGAGCTGCCCGCGGTGGACACCGACCGGTGGCGACGGGACCTGAGAGAGGGCGACGAGGTGTTCGGCGCGGATGACCTGGCAGCCGACCCGTGGACCGGCGGAACCGGCGGAACCGGCGGATGAGTCTCCCGAACGGTGTCCTTCTGGACACGTCGGTGATCATCGACCTGCCGCACCTCGACCTAGGCGATCTCGCGACGACCCCGGCGGCGGTCAGTGCGGTCTCCATCGGTGAACTCGGCTGCGGCCTGGACATCGACGATCCGATCGAGCGCGCCGCCCGCACGGAGCGCTACTACACGATGCTCGACCAGTTCGAGGTTCTCCCGTTCGACCTCGCTTCGGCCAAGCGCTACGCCGTGCTCGCCACGCTGGTCCGCAGGGCTGGCCGAGATCCGCGGCCGCGTCGGATGGATCTGCGGATCGCGGCCACGGCCGGGGTGCACGGGTTGCCGTTGCTGACCAGGAACGCCAAGGACTTCGTCGGCTTGGAGCGGGCGCTGGACGTGATCAGCATCTAGGCGTAGGTCACCCCGCGCTGAGCTCCTTGGACGGTTCCCGCCGGCGCGCCCGTATCAGCCCGTAGCGCAGCGCCAGCAGGATGTCGGCCAGCGTGTGGGCCACCCGCAGGACCAGGCTCACCGTCGTCGCGGCGGCCACGCCGGTCAGCGGGGTCAGCGCGAGGATCAGCACGGCCTCCCGGGCACCCACGCCCGCGGGTGCGATGAACACCACCAGCCCCACGATCCAGCCGAGCGCGAACGAGCCCGTGCACACCAGCGCCAGCACCACGACCGAGTCGGTGAACGGGTCGGCCAGCAGGTACCCGCCCAGCCCGTAGCCGAGCCACGCCGGGAACATCCACGCGATCGGCGCCACCAGGTGCCGCCACCGCAGTACCGGCGGCTCCACCCCGGACCGCCCGGCCAGCTTGCGCGCCAGCACGTTGATCACCTTCGGGTGCAGCAGCACCAGCGCGAGCGGGATGCACACCCCCGCCCAGCCGAACTGGTTCACCAGGCTCGGCTGGCTGATCAGCAGCAACGCCCCGACCAGCACCGAGGTCACCGCGTGCACCACCAGGAACACCGAGCCGGCCAGCAGCGCCAACCCGCCCGGCACCCCGTGCTCCCGCGCGAACCGCATCTGCGCCAGGAACGGCCAGATCGAACCCGGCAGGTACTTGCCGACCTGCGCGGGGAAGAAGATCCGCCGTGCCGCGGTCGACCCGACCCGCGAGCCGAGCGCGGACAGGCAGTGCTTCCACACCTCCGCGGTGGCCAGCAGACCGGCCACGATCGCGGCGAGCGCCAGCACCATCCGCCACCAGTCGATCTGGCCGAGCGAGTCGACCACGTTCGGCAGCTGGTCGCGCAGGGCCCAGCCGGCGAGGCCGACCGCCACCACCACGAACACGACGGCGAGCAGGTCCGCCCGCCGGCTCGCTCGCGGCGGCGCCGGCGCGGCCTGCTCAGTCACGCCAGATCAGCCCGGTCGTGGTCGGGTACGGCAGCGTCGGCGTGCCGCCCTTGAGCAGCTCGATCCGCAGGCCGGGCAGCACCGACACGACGTCCCAGTACCGCTTGCGCTTGATGTTGTCGAACACCACCACGCCGCCGTCGGCCAGGTGGTCCAGCGCGCGGCGGAACGCGTCGACCCGGGCCCGGCCGTCCACCACGATCAGGTCGAACGGGCCGCCGACCTGGTCGATCGTGGACACGTAGTCGGCGAAGTCGAGGTCGGTGTGGCCGACCCGGTTGGAGCGGATCACGGTGTCGGCGGTGGCCGCGGTCGGCGCGACGGCATGCAGCTTCACGTTGCCC
>DATABL010000053.1:0-30785 GCA_036259595.1 Actinophytocola sp. | reverse complement strand
ACGGGCGGTGGTGCTCGCGGCGGTGCGGCCGGAGCCAGCCCAGCAGCCCGGACGGCCTGGCCTCGTGGTGTTCGATGCCGCCGCCGCGGTGCATGTCGTGCCGCTCCACCAGCGCGGGCGGCTCGGTGAACGTGGCCAGGGCCGCCGTGGTGGTCTCGGAGTTCAGCTCGTAGGCGGCCATCACCTCGAACGCGCGCTCCTCGGCCGAGCTCGCCGCGGCCTCCGGGCCCTCGAGGTCGTTCTGCGTCTGCGCCACCTGCACCGCCGGCGCGACGGCCGGGTCCGGCTCGGCGGCCGGCACGTCCTCGGGCACCGGCATGTCCGCCCGGGCCTTCGCGATGTGATCGCCCTGGTTCTCGACGGCGACGCGCATGTCGGCGGCGGCCGTGCTCGTCTCCGCGGCCCAGGTCGCGGTGACGGACAGCCGGTCGTACGCGCGCCCGGCCGCCTGCCCGGCCCAGCCGGCACCCGACTGCTCCAGCGCCTTGCGCAGGTCCTGCCCGATCTCGTCCAGGTTGGTCGCGATCTCCTGCCACCGCCGTGAGGGCTCGGCCGACGCCGCCGCGCCGGGGCCCTCGTGCAGCAGCCGGTACAGCTCCTCGTGCGTGTGCCCACGCCACCGCCGTGCCTCGCCGGCCGGCGCCTCGGGGGACGTCGCGGGCGTCTGCGTCGGTTGGGTCACTGCGCGCCCTTCGTGCTGACGTCGGCCTTGCCGTCACCGTCGACCTCGCGGTACTGCTCCGCCGTCCGGTCGAGGTTGGCCACCGCGGCGGTGAGCCGGTCGCGGTAGACACGCAGCGAGTCGACGGCCGACCGCGCGCTGTCCACGGACCGTTCGTTGAACGCGGCCGTCGCGTCCCGGCTGACCGGGTCGTTGGCCCACGCGGTCACCCGCAGCTCCGCGTCGGCGAGCTCCAGCTGCTTGTCGACCTTCGCCAGCGCGTCCGCGAACGCGTTGCGCAGCATCGGCACGGCGTCCGGGTCGACGTGGAGGATGTCGCTCCGGTCGTCGTGCCCGTGATTGCCTGGCGCCACACCGCCTCCAAGGGAGATCCGCCTGCGTCCCGTCGAACTCTATCGGCTTTCGATGGTCGGATTCGACCGTTCACACGGAGTTCGTGAGATCTTTTTCAGAGTGTGGCAATGCGGGGTAGCGCCGACAACCCACCGATCGGCCCGTATCAGTTGCCAGTAGGCGCGCGGTCAGCGCAGCGTCATCGGCCGTGTGGGCCATGCCCGTGGTGCCGCCACCGCGAGCCGTTCACGAAGAAGAAGATGAACGGCAGCACGAAGAAGAGCGGGAACACCTTGAGCCAGGCGACCAGGCCGATCACGAGCACCGCGCCCACCACCCCGGCCACCACCGGGGCGATCCCCGGCCGGGCCGGCACCGGCCCGGCGCCGACCGGGCCGGACGGGGGCGGCCCGGGCCGGCCGAACGCCGGCCGCGGCTCGGGCAGGTCGCCGAACAGGTCGAGCACCTCGCCGCGGGTCTTGGCGGCGGTGACCTTCGCGGTGCGCTCGCCGTACTCCTCGATGTCGAGCCGGCCCTCGCTCATGTGCTGGCCGAGCTTGCCCAGCGCGTCCTCACGCTCGGTGTCACTCACCCGAATGTCGGAGCGCTGGTAGTCGGCCACGACTCGATCGTACGTCCGCGCGCGCTGAGAGACTCTCAGCTTCCGTCCGCGTCCGTCGTGGCCGCCACGCCCAGCACCATGGCGAGCACCGCCACCCCCACCACCACGAGGAACGTCCACCACAGGCCCAGCGTCGCGGTCAGCACGATCGCGGTCGGCAGGCCGACGAGCAGGGCGAGCACCCCGATCGCGTCCAGCACCCGGCTGACCCGGGTCCGGGACCGCCCGCCCGGCCACTCCGGGTACACCGGCCGGCGCGGCGGCACCGAGGTGCTCAGGTCGGGATGCGGCGCGGGCAGGTCGTCGAACAGGGCCTCGAGCTCCGGCCGGACGGCGGCCTCGGTGACCCGCCGGCAGCGCAGCTCGTACTCGGACGGGGTCAGGCGACCACTCGAGTGGTGCTCCCCGAGCGCGGCGAGAGCGTCCGCGCGCTCGGCCGAGCTCACCCGGATCTCCGCCAAGCGACCCTCCCGGGCCGCGTCCGTGCGTGCGCTCAGTCCTTGATCTCGCAGAGCACGCTGCCCTGCGTGACGGTCTCGCCGGCGGCCACGGCGAGTCCGGTGACGGTACCGGACCGGTGCGCGGTGACTGGATTCTCCATCTTCATCGCCTCCAGCACCACGACCAGCTCACCCGTCTGGACCTGCTGGCCGTCCTCGACCGCGATCTTGACGATCGTGCCCTGCATCGGCGCGGCGACGGCGTCCCCGGAGACCCCGGCCGCCTTGCCGCCGGCACCCCGCTTGCGCGGCCGGGCCGCCCTGGCCGGCCCGGCGGACCCGCCCGCGGCGGCCAGACCGCCGGGCAGCGAGACCTCCAGCCGGCGGCCGCCGACCTCGACGACCACCGTCTGCCGCGGCTCCTCCTCGGACGGCTCGGCGGCGCCGGTGAACGGCTCGATCGTGTTGTCGAACTCGGTCTCGATCCAGCGGGTGTGCACGGCGAAGGACTCCCCGTCGCCGACGAACGCCGGGTCGGACACGATCGCGCGGTGGAACGGCAGCACGGTTGCCATGCCCTCCACCACCATCTCCGTCAGCGCGCGCCGTGAGCGGGCCAGCGCCTGGTCGCGGTCCTCGCCGGTGACGATCACCTTGGCCAGCAGCGAGTCGAACTGCCCGCCGATCGCGGTACCGGACTCGACGCCGCTGTCGACCCGCACGCCCGGCCCGTCCGGTGCGACGAACCGGGTGACCACGCCGGGCGCGGGCAGGAAGTTGCGGCCGGCGTCCTCGCCGTTGATCCGGAACTCGATCGAGTGACCCCTGGGCGTGGGGTCGGCGTCGAACCGCAGCTTCTCCCCGGCCGCGATCCGGAACTGCTCGCGCACCAGGTCCACCCCGGCGGTCTCCTCCGAGACCGGGTGCTCCACCTGCAGCCGCGTGTTGACCTCGAGGAAGGAGATCGTGCCGTCCAGACCGACCAGGTACTCCACCGTGCCGGCGCCGGAGTAGCCGGCGGCCAGGCAGATCGCCTTCGCCGAGGAGTGGATCTGCTCGCGCTGCGCGTCGGTGAGGAACGGCGCCGGGGCCTCCTCGACCAGCTTCTGGTGCCGGCGCTGCAGCGAGCAGTCGCGGGTACCGACCACCACGACGTTGCCGTGTTTGTCGGCCAGCACCTGCGCCTCGACGTGCCGCGGCTGGTCCAGGTACCGCTCCACGAAGCACTCGCCGCGGCCGAACGCCGCCACCGCCTCGCGCACCGCGGACTCGAACAGCTCCGGGATCTCCTCGGCGGTGCGGGCGACCTTCAGCCCGCGCCCGCCGCCGCCGAACGCGGCCTTGATCGCCACCGGCAGCCCGTGCTCCTCGGCGAACGCCAGCACCTCGTCGGGGCCGCCCACCGGCTCCTTGGTCCCCGGCACCAGCGGCGCGCCCGCGCGCATCGCGATGTGCCGGGCGGTGACCTTGTCGCCCAGGTCGCGGATGGCCTTCGGGTCGGGCCCGATCCAGGTCAGGCCCGCGTCGATGACGGCCTGGGCGAAGTCGGCGTTCTCCGACAGGAACCCGTAGCCGGGGTGCACCGCGTCCGCGCCGGCCCGCGCCGCGACGTCGAGCAGCTTGCCGATGTCGAGGTAGCTCTCCGCCGCCGTGGTGCCGCCGAGCGCGAACGCCTCGTCGGCGAGACGGGTGAACACCGCGTCCCGGTCCGGGTCGGCGTAGACCGCGACACTGGACAACCCCGCGTCCCGGCACGCCCGGACCACCCGCACGGCGATCTCCCCGCGGTTGGCGATCAGGACCTTGCTGAGCTGGTCAGGCACGCCCTTCTCCTCATCGGTGGGACCACGCTGCACACTGGGTACCCGGGGAGTCTACGGATGGGCGGCGGTGCGGGGACCGAGAGCGTGGTCACGTGCCAGGAGGGACGGGGTGGCTGGCGGTGGCGGGAAGGCGGACGCCGTGGGCGGTGGTCGTGACCGCGCTGCTGGCCGCGGTGGTGGCGGTCGGCGCGCTGGTCGGCGCCGCCGTGGTGCGGGAGCAGCGCGCGGCCGGTCCGCCGTCGACATCGACGCCGGCGCCCCCGCCGCCGTCCCCGCCGGTCGGGGTGAGCGGCTGCCTCCTGGAGCCGTGCCGGGTGCTGGACCGGGTGCCGGTCGCGGGCACGACCGTCGAGCTGGTCGCCGACCGCGGCGCCCGGTCGGGACGGCTGCGGATCGGCGGGCCGCAGTCGAGTGAGGTCATCGAGGCCACCGTCACCGACCTGGGGGTCACGCTGACGGCGTCGTCGTTGCAGTGCGTGGCCAGGGCGATGTCGGCGTGCATCCTGCGCGGCGAGTACGAGGGCGGGCTCGCGGGCCAGGTGGTCGTCGGCCGGTCGGGGAAGTGGAGCTCGCTGCGCAAGCCGTTCGTGTCCAGCGCCGGCTACCTGGCGCTCGCGGAGGTCACCAGCAGGCAGAGCGGGCTCGAGCTGATCGCCGTGCAGTACGACTGCGACCGGGCCGAGTGCGCGGACGCGTCGGTGTTCGCCCAGGTGTTCGCGGTCGCCTCCGGCCGCGAGCTCGGCTGCACCGGCAGCTACGAGATCGTCGAGTACCTGCCCGGCTACCCCGAGATCACCCTGTCGGGCGATGACCTGTCGGAGTGCTAACCCCGGGTCCACAGGTCGACCACGGACACCCCGACCTCGATCAGCAGGCGCCGGGTGAGCGGCAGGCTGATGCCGATCACGCTGGACGGGTCGCCGTCGACGCCGTCGACGAACCAGCCGCCGTAGCCGTCGAGGGTGAAGCCACCGGCGACGTTCATCGGCTCACCGGTGGCGAGGTAGGCCTCGATCTCGGCCGGACTCGGCGTGCCGAAGCGGATCGTGGTGGCCGCGCTGCCGGACGCGATCGCGCCGACGACGCCGCCCTGGACGCGGAGCACGCAGTGCCCGGTGAGCAGCTCGCCGGTGCCGCCGCCCATGGCGATCCAGCGCTGGCGGGCCACGTCCGGGGTGCCGGGCTTGCCGACCAGCAGCCCGTCATGGGCGAGCATCGAGTCACACCCGACGACGACCGAGTCCGGCAGCTCCGCGGCGACCGCGGCGGCCACCGTCCGCGCCTTGGCCTCGGCGAGCGCGACGACGATCGACTCGGGGCTCGCCTCCTCGTGCATACCGGCCATGACGGCGTTCTCGTCGACGCCGGAGATGTAGACGAGCGGCTCGACCCCGGCACCGCGAAGCACCTGGAGCCGGGCGGGGGACTGGGAGGCAAGAACCATCTGCACGGGCAGAGATTAGCCGGATGTCGGGGCCGGACTCACGTTCCGAGTCTGGCGGCCCCGTCGCGGTAGGGCGATGCCCGTGGCCGCGAGGACGCCGAGCAGCAGGACCGCGATCGGGAGCATCAGGCTCGCCTTGGCGGCGTTGGTGAACCCGACGTGGAAGACGTCGACGACGATCCGCCGGACGAGGTCGGCCACGTCGGGGTCGAGGTTCGACGGCACGGGAGGGGTCGTGGTGTCGAACTGGCTCGCCGTGTTCGCCGCGTCCGTGATCCGCCACACGAACTCCTCGCGGTACCGCGGCGGCAGCCGCTGCGCGTAGGTCCGGGCGGCGTCGGGCACCGCGAACGCGACCCCCACCTGCAACAGCATTCCCACGGCGGCGCTGCCGAGCACCCCGCCGACCTGCCGGGAGGTGTTGAACACCCCCGAGGCCGCGCCGGCCAGCTCCCCCGACAGCCGCGCCGTGGCGGCGGCGGTCAGCGGCGCGAACACGCAGCCGATGCCGACCCCCGCGACGACCAGCCACGGCACGAGCGACCAGGGTTCGGTGTCCGGCCCGGCGAGCCACGCGAGCACGCCCGTCCCGAGCGAGAGCGTCAGCAACCCGCCGATGATCAGGGTGCGCGCGCCGACCCAGGTCCAGGTGGTGCCGGCGACCATCGCGGTGATCCCCGCGGCGCCCGCCATCGGCAGCGCGAGCAGGCTCGAGGCCAGCGGGCTCAACCCCAGCACGGTCTGCAGGTAGAGCACGAGCGGCAGGAACATCCCGGTCGTCGCGAAGCCGAGCGCCGCGTGCGTCAGGTTGGCCGCCCCGAACGTCCCGTCCCGGAACAACCCGACCGGCACCAGCGGCTCGACCCCGGTGGCGTGCCGCCGGAACCACAGCTGCCGCCACGCGAACAGCCCGAGCAGCACCACCCCGAGCCCGATCACGTGCGGCACGCCGACCGGTCCGACGACGGTTCCCCAGTGGTAGTGCTGCCCGTTCTGCACCCCGAACACGAGGGCGAGCAGACCGGCCGAGCACAGGACCGCGCCGAGCACGTCGAACCGGGCCCAGCGCCGGGGCCGCCAGTCCGGCAACGCGACCACCGCGACGACCAGACTGACGACCCCGATCGGCAGGTTGACCAGGAAGATCCACTGCCACCCCGCGTGCTCGACGAGGAGCCCGCCCAGGACGGGCCCGGTGATCGTCGCGACCCCCGCGACCGCCCCCCACACCGAGATCGGCAACCCCCGCTTCTCGGCGGGAAACAGCCGGGTGATGAACGACAGCGTCTGCGGCGTCATCGCCGCGGCACCCAGCCCCTGCACCGCCCGCGCCGCGATCAGCATGCCCGGGGAGGTCGCGAGCCCGCACCACAGCGAGGCCGCGGTGAAGACCACCAACCCGACGACGAGGACCCGTTTGGGCCCGAACCGGTCCCCGAGCCGGCCGGTGAGCAGGAGCGGGACGGTGTTGGCGAGCAGGTAGACGCTGTTCACCCAGACGACCTCGTTGAGGTTCGCGTCCAGGTCCTCCAGCATCGCCGGAATCGCCACCGTGACGATGGTCGAGTCGAGCATGACCATGAAGAAGCACGCGCACAGACCCCACATCGCCGTCCAGGGGTTGCGCACGTCGTTCACGTCGTTCCTCTCCGCTCCGTCGACGCTCCGTCGACGAGGAGTCTCCCCGCTGGGACCGAGCCGGCCACGTGGTGGTTCCCGCCGCTGGGCCCCGGGTGACGCACCCGTACACGCTCGCATCGGTCCTGCGAGGACCGCGATCCGCCGATCAACGCGGAGTTCGGCCGGCTGGCGAACCGGTCAGCGGGCTGAGGCCCGCCAGGCACCCGGACCGTGCTGGAGCGGTCGGCGGACCAGCGCCGACCGCTCCGCCCAGCGCGACCGGGGCCGCGTCGGCGCGACCGTGTCGCCAGGCGCCGACAGCGCGGACACCGCCACCACCAGCGCGGCCACCTCGTCGTCCGTCGGTGCTCCGCGCACCACCCGCAGCACCGGCCGGACGCCCTCACTCCCCGTGGTCACAGTTCGCTCCACTCCGTCGCTGACAGCCCCGCGAGTCACCGGTTCTCACAGCGGTATGTTCCCGTGCTTCTTCGGTGGCAGCGTCTCCCGCTTGTCCCGCAGCAGCCGCAGCGACCGCGCCACGTGTCCGCGGGTGTGCGACGGCGGGATCACCGCGTCCACGTACCCCCGCTCCGCCGCCACGTACGGGTTGCACAGCGTGTCCTCGTACTCCTGCTGCAGCCGCGCCCGCAGCGCGTCCACGTCCTCGCCGTCCTCGACCGCGCGCGCCAGCGTCTTGCGGTGCACGATGTTCGCCGCGCCCTGCGCGCCCATCACCGCGATCTGCGCGGTCGGCCAGGCCAGGTTCAGGTCCGCGCCGAGGTGCTTGGAGCCAATCACGTCGTACGCGCCGCCGTACGCCTTCCGGGTGATCACCGTGACGAGTGGCACGGTGGCCTCCGCGTAGGCGTAGATCAGCTTCGCGCCCCGCCGGATGATGCCGTTCCACTCCTGGTCGGTGCCCGGCAGGAAGCCCGGCACGTCCACGAACGTCAGCACCGGCACGTTGAACGCGTCGCAGGTCCGGACGAACCGCGCCGCCTTCTCCGAGGCATCGATGTCCAGGCACCCGGCGAACTGCGTCGGCTGGTTCGCCACGATGCCGACCGCCTCGCCCGCCACCCGGCCGAACCCGACCAGCACGTTCGGCGCGAACATCGCGTGCACCTCGAGGAACTCGCCCTCGTCGACGATCCGGGTGATCACCTCGTGCATGTCGTACGGCTGGTTGGGCGAATCCGGAATCAGCTCATCGAGTTCCCGGTCGCTGTCGTTGATCGAGTCGGCGACCGCCCCGGTCTCCTCGAAGCCCTCGAACACCGGCGGGTCCGACAGGTTGTTCGACGGCAGGAACGACAGCAGCTCCTTGACGTAGGAGATCGCGTCGTCCTCGTCGCCGGCCAGGTAGTGCGCGTTGCCGGACTTCGTGTTGTGCGTCCGCGCGCCGCCGAGGTCCTCGAACCCCACGTCCTCGCCGGTGACCGTCTTGATCACGTCCGGCCCGGTGATGAACATGTGCGAGGTCTGGTCGACCATCACCACGAAGTCGGTCAGCGCGGGGGAGTACACGTGCCCGCCCGCGTTCGCCCCCATGATCAGCGAGATCTGCGGGATGACCCCGGACGCCCGCGTGTTGCGGACGAAGATCTCACCGTAGAGCCCGAGCGAGACCACGCCCTCCTGGATGCGCGCCCCGCCGCCCTCGTTGATCCCGATGATCGGCCGCCCGGTCTTCAGCGCGAGGTCCATCACCTTGACGATCTTCTCGCCGTACACCTCGCCGAGCGCCCCGCCGAAGACGGTCACGTCCTGGCTGAACACGCACACCGGCCGCCCGTCGACCGTCCCGTACCCGGTGACCACCCCGTCCCCGTACGGCCGGTTCGCCTCCAGCCCGAAGTTCGTCGACCGGTGCCGCGCGAGCTCGTCGAGCTCCACGAACGACCCGGGGTCCAGCAGCATGTCGATCCGCTCGCGGGCGGTCTTCTTGCCGCGCGCGTGCTGCTTGGCCACGGCCCGCTCGGACCCGGCGTGCACGGCCTCGTCACTGCGCCGGTACAGGTCGGCGAGCTTCCCGGCGGTCGTGTGGATGTCCGGCTCACCGGCGGGCGGCTCGCCGAGGGGCGCGGTAGCACTGCTCATGTGTGGCGAGCCTAGCCACCGCACCCGGTTCCCGAGACGTTGCTTAGCTCACTGCCCTTCGTACGGCAGCTCCCGGAGTTGCTCGACACGAAGATCCGCGACGGCGGCGTCGTGTACCTGACCCGCTCCGCGCGACGGGACCAGTAGGCGTCGTCGAGTTCGGCCATCCGTTCGGCGACCTCCGCCGGAACCACCGCTCCGACGTCGTCCTCGTCCAGGCCGCCAACGGAGGACCGCTCAGATCGTGATCGACGCCCGGCGGAGACCGCGTTCCGTGCCCGCCCGGCGCCGGTAAGTTGGCCACCGTGACCGGACATGGTGGCGACGCGCCGGACGAACTGGACGTGCTGATCCTTCGCGAGCGGCTGGTCGCTCCGAACGGCCCCTACGCCGCGCTCGACGTCGTGGCGAGTACCGGGTCGACGAACGCCGACCTGCTCGCCGCGGCCAAGGACGGTGCCCCCGACAGAACCGTCCTCGTCGCCGGTGCGCAGACCGCCGGCCGCGGCCGCCGCGACCGGACGTGGGTCTCGCCGGCCGGCGCCGGGGTCTACCTCAGCGTCCTGGTCCGCCCCTCCGCCGTCCCGGCCGCCCGCCTCGGCACCCTCGGCATGGTCGCCGGCCTCGCGCTGATGCACGCCGCCGAGCGCGTCGCCGGCGTGACCGCCACCCTCAAGTGGCCCAACGACCTGCTGGTCAACGGCACGAAGTGCGCGGGCGTCCTCTCCGAGGTCACCCAGGACACCGCCGCGCAGGCCGCCGTCGTCGGGGTCGGCATCAACGTCACCCCGCTCGGCGAGGACGTGCCCACCGGGCCCGGCTCGCTGCCCGCCGGCTCGCTCGCCGAGCAGGGCGCCACCGTCACCGACCGCACCCAGCTCGCCCTCGGCTGGCTGCAGGCGTTCGTCGAGTTCGAGGCGGCGTGGCGGCTGCACGACGGCGACGTCGAGCGCAGCGGCGTGCTCAGTGGCTACCGCGAGGCGTGCGGCACCATCGGCCAGCGCGTCCGGGCCGAGCTGCCCGACGGGTCGGCCCGCACCGGCACGGCCGTCGACGTGGACGCCGACGGGAAGCTGCTGATCAAGCTGGACGACGGGACGGCGTACCCGGTGTCGGCCGGCGACGTCGTGCACCTGAAGAACGACGCCTGAGCTTTCGAGTCCGCGCGCCGTTCGAGGCCGAGCGCCGGTACGGTTACCGAGTCAGCATCGCTAGGCGCTTTCGGGAGGACGCCGTGCCGTATCCGGACGATCTGCTCAGCGACGGCGAGCGCGTCATTCTCCACAAGCACTCGCACTGGAAGATGCTGCTGCTGCCCTACGTCGTGCTGATCGTGACGCTCGCGGCCGGCATCTGGCTCGCCCTCCTGGTGAAGGACGAGTCGTGGAACATGATCGGCTGGATCGCGATCGGCGTGCTGGGGCTGGCGATCCTGGTCTGGCTGTTCTTCGTGCCGTTCATCCGCTGGCGCACGACCCACTTCATCGTGACCACCGACCGGGTGATGGCCCGTGAGGGCGTGATCAACCGCACCGGCATCGACATCCCGCTCGGCCGCATCAACAGCGTCCGGTTCGAACACGGCCTGGTGGACCGGATCTTCGGCTGCGGCACGCTGATCATCGAGTCCGCCTCGCAGGAGCCGCTCGAGTTCGACGACATCCCGAACGTGGAGAAGGTGCACACCCTGCTCTACCGCGAGGTCAACGACAACCCGCACGACGACTTCGCCGCGGGCCAGATGATGCCCGGTGGTCCGGCCGGCACGCAGCCGCTCCCGCCGCACGGCGAGCAGCGTCGTTGGTGACCGCGCGTGAGCTGGGCCTGCCCGTTCGGGTGACCGACGACGGGCTGCCGGACGCTGTCACGATCTGGGAGGTCGGCCCACGCGACGGCCTGCAGAACGAGCAGACGGTCGTGCCGGTATCGGTGAAGCTGGAGTTCATCGACCGGCTCGCCGCCGCCGGCCTCACCACTGTCGAGGCCACCAGCTTCGTGCACCCGAAATGGGTGCCGCAGCTCGCCGACGCCGAGGCGCTGCTCGCCGAACTGCCGAGGCGCGACGGCGTGCGCTACCCGGTGCTCGTGCCCAACGAGCGTGGTCTGGACCGCGCTCTCGCCGCCGGCGTGCGGCACATCGCGATCTTCGCGAGTGCCACCGAGACGTTCGCCAACCGCAACCTCAACCGCACGCTGGACGAACAGTTCGCGATGTTCGAGCCGGTGGTGGGCCGGGCGGTGGCCGAGGGCCTGGACGTGCGCGGCTACGTCTCGATGTGCTTCGGCGACCCGTGGGAGGGCCCCGTCGACCGCTCGGCGGTGGTCGGCGTCGGCCGGCGCCTGCTGGCCTTGGGCTGCTCCCAACTCTCCCTCGGCGACACGATCGGCGTCGCCACCGCCGGCCAGGTCACCGCCCTGCTCGACGACTTCGCCGCGGCCGGCACGCCGATGTCCGCGCTGGCCGTGCACTTCCACGACACCTACGGCCAGGCCCTCACCAACACCCTCGCCGCACTGCGCCACGGCGTCACCACCGTCGACTCGTCGGCCGGCGGCCTCGGCGGCTGCCCCTACGCCGAGTCGGCCACCGGCAACCTCGCCACCGAGGACCTGGTCTGGCTGCTGGAGGGCCTGGGCGTCACGACCGGCGTCGACCTCGACGCGCTAGCCGACACCAGCGCCTGGCTCGCCGACCGGCTCGGCCGCCCGAGCCCGTCGCGCGTGGTGCGGGCGCTACGGGGCTGACGGGTCCGCCGTGCGCCTAGCCGAGCTGACCCCCGAGACCTGGCCGGCCTTCGAGCGCCTGTTCGCCACCAACAAAACCGTCGGCGGCTGCTGGTGCGTGTGGTTCATGCGCGACAACGCCGAGGTACGAGCCGGCTGGGGCGAGGAGAACCGCGAGCACCTGCGCTCCCGCCTCGGCACCCCGCTCGGCCTGCTCGCCCTGGCCAGCGAGCCCCCGGCCAGCGAGCCACCAGTGGGTGAGGCGCGTGTCGGTGGGACGCGTGTCGGTGAACCGCTGGTTGGTGAGCCGCGAGTGGGTGACGCGCGTGTTGGTGAGCCGCTGGTTGGTGAAAGGCCGGTCGGCTGGGTCGCGGTCGCCCCGCACCCGACCTACCCGCGGCTGACCCGCTCGACGATCACCCGTTCCGGCGCCGGCCCGGACACCTGGGCGGTGACCTGCTTCTTCATCCACCCCACCGCGCGCCGCCGGGGTCTGGCCGCCACGCTGCTGGCCGCCGCCGTCGACTTCGCCGTCGAGCGTGGCGCGGCCGCCGTCGAGGGCTACCCGGTCGACACCGAGGGCGAGCGGCGCGGCTCCGGCGACCTCTACCACGGCACGCTCGCGATGTTCGAGTCCGCGGGCTTCACGCTCGTCGAGCGGCGCGGCACGCGCAGGGCGTTGGTGCGCAAGGAGTTCCGGTGATCCCCGAGCTGGCCGCCGGCCCGGTGCTGGTGTGGCGCCTGCCGTCGCCGCTGCTGACGATCTCCTCCGGCGCGCTCGGCGGTGGCCTCGGCGAGCGGCGGTGGGTGATCAACGCGACGGTGCCGCACGGCTACGACCGCGACGACCCCGACGCGCACCTGGCCGAGCTCGCGGCGTCGCTCGGTCTGTCCGGCGCGGGCACCGGCTTCCTCACCGCCGTCGACGTGCGGGAGGTGGTGACCCGGGAGGACTCCGGTGTGCGGGCGTGCGTCACCGCCGGCATCGGCGCGCACCCGACCTGGGCCGCGGCTCCCGCGGCCGCCCCGACGGAGGCGGTCGGCACGATCAACGCGGTCTGCTTCCTCCCGGTGCGCATGTCCGACGCCGCCCTGGTCAACGCCGTCGCGACGGTCGCCGAGGCCAAGGCGCAGGCCCTGGCCGAGGCGGGGGTCCCCGGCACCGGCACCAGCACCGACGCGACGGCGCTGCTCTGCCCCGCCGCCGGCGACCCGGAGGCCTACGGCGGTCCCCGCTCCCGCGTCGGCGGCGCACTCGCCCGCGCCGTGCACACCGCGATCCACACCGCGTTACGCACCTGACCTCTCGCCCGATTCGCATGACGACGAATCGCCGAACTCGTGGAACCGTGCCCCGGTCGGCCGCGTCCAAGACGTGACCGACGACCATGCCGTCACCCCAGCGGAGGTAGCCGTGGAGGCTGACCACCGAGCTCAGGTCGAGGAACTGCTGGCGGACTACCGCCGCAGCCGGGAACAACTCGGCGCCGTGCACCGCACGCTCGCGGCCGTCAGCGCGTCGGTCTCCAGCGAGGACGGCCTGGTCACGGTGACCGTCGGTGCGCACGGGCAGCTGACCGACCTGGTGATCGTCGAGTCCGCGTACCGCACGCTGCGCCCGCACGAGCTCGCCGCGCGCATCGTCGAGCTGACGACGGCGGCGGCCGCGAAGGTCACCCGCATGGCGGGTGAGGCGCTGGCTCCCGTGTTGCCGCGCGGCACCGATCCCGAGGCGCTGCTGCGCGGAACCGCCGATCTCACCCGGTCGGAGCTTCAGCCGGCGGTGTCGAATGCCGTTGACTCCGACGAGACATTCGAGAACCTCAGTTGGATCCGGCCCGGGGGTAAGCGATGAACGACGGTTCCACCGGCTTCACGGCCGACCCGGACCGGCTGGCGAGCCAGGCCGGCCAGTTCGACGACCTCGCCGGCAGGGTCGAGGCGATCCACCGAACCCTGGCCGACTCGCTGACGGCGGCCGGCGAGTGCTGGGGCGCCGACGCGGTCGGCCAGAGCTTCGGTGCCGCCCACGTGACGCCGGCCGACACCACACTGACCCAGCTGTCGTCCCTGACCTCGCGGCTGGGTGGGGTCGGCACCCGATTCGCCGGAACCGCGGCCACGTACACCGGCACCGACGAGGGCGCGGTCGAGCGCCTGCGGGCCGCCGATCCGGACGCGTAGTCGTGGGCATCGAACTGCCACCGGAGCTCGCCGACGTCGCCGAACGGGCGGGCGTGGCCTGGCCGGAGGCCGACGAGGAGGCGATGGCGCAGGCGGCCCAGGCCTGGCGCGAGGCGGCCGGCGGCATGACCACCCTGACCACCGATGCGGACAACACTGTCCGTACCGCGCTGGACTCCGTCGAGGGCGAGACCGGTACCGCCGCGGCGCAGCACTGGTCGTCGTTCGTCGAGCCCGACTCCGGTCACCTGACGTCGACCGTGCGGGGCATGACCGAGGCGGCCGATCGGTTGGACCACGCCGCCGAGCAGGTAGGCGCGGCGAAGGTCGAGATCGTGCGGAACCTGGTGGCGCTGGCCCAGAACACCGACGCCGCCGAGACCGCGGCGTCGGCCGGCCACCCGACGGCCCTGGCGGGTCTGGACACCGCGATCCGCGGCACCACCGCCAACGTCGCCAACATCGAGTCGAACCTGATCAGCGCGGTACAACCGGCGTCGGGCGTGACCATGTCCGCGGTGGAGCCGCTGGTCAACGCCAATCCCGGCGCGCACGCCACGCCACCGCTGGAGAATCTGGTCGGCGACGCCACAGCCCTCGCCGAGAACGCAGCTCCTGAAGCAAGTGCCCTCGTCGAGCAAACGACCCACCAGGCAACAGGGCTCGCCGAGCAAACCACTTCTGAAGGAAATTTTCTTGCCGAGGAGGCGACCGCTCGAGCAACCGGGCTAGCTGAGCAAGCGAGCTCTGAAGCAAATTTTCTTGCCGAGGAAGCCTCCGATCGCGCAACAGGGCTGGTCGAGCAAACGAGCACTCGAGAAACTTCTCTCGGCGAGCAAACGCCCGGTCACACAACGGAGCTGCTCGAGGAAACGAGCGGTCAGGCAAAGGGTCTCGTCGAGGGAGCGAGCGGTCGGGCGACGGAACTGGTCGACGAGACCGGTCACCACGCGGCGGCCGTGGTCCACGGCACCGGACACGGGGCGGCCGATACCGTCGGTGGCGGTCCCGGACCCCACCACATCCCCGGCGTCGCGAACGTGGACGACACCCTCCACCACGCGGCCAACGCCGCGTCCGGGCATGCCCCGGGGGCCTTCCCGGGCGTCGGCAACCCTGACGTCACCGGCCCTGTCACCATCGACGGCTCCGACCCCGGTCTCCCCGACTTCGCCGACGAAAGCCCGACCCCGCCGACCGGCGTAACCGTCCAAGCCGGTTTCGACGCCGGCCCGGTCGCGCCGGCCAACAACCTGCCCCCGTCCGCCCCACCCATCGCCGGTGTCCCCGGCCCGGGCCAACCGTCCGCGAGCCCGGGCGTCGCCCCCGGCTTCACCGCCACGCCCGGCATCACCGGCGGCGGCGCCACGCCGGCCGGCCCGCCTCCCGCTCCGAGTGCGGCCGTTCCCGGCGCGCGCCCACCGGATCGCCCGACCACCCTGCGCCCAGCCGATCCGGCACCCTCCGTCGAATCCCGCCCCAAGGCCGGTGCTCCCGGCACGAACCCGACGCCAGGTCCGGCCGGACCGCCCAAGTCCGCCGCGGCCCCCGCAACCGGTTCAGCGCACCCGGCCCCCGCCAGGCCCGGCCTGGGACAGTCGGCCGGCCCCGGCCAGCAGGGCGCGGGCCAGCACGAGGCGAGCCGCTCTGGCACCGCTCAACCTGGTGCTGGTCAGCCCGGCACCGCCCAGCCGGGCGTGGGACAGCCCGTCGCGGGCCGTTCTGGCATGGCTCAACCTGGTGCGGTTCATTCCGGCGCTGCTCAACCGGGCACTGGTCAGCCCGGTGCTGGTCAACCGGGCGGTGCTCAGGCAGGAGCCGCCCAGCCGGGCGGCGGTCAACCTGGTCGCGGTCAGCCAAGCGCCGGCCAGCCGGGGGTCCATTCCGGCAGCGGACAGCCAGGCTCCTATCCCGGCGCCGACCAACCCCCACCCGGCCAGCCCGTCATCCGCGAACGGGACGAAACCCTCGCCCTCTTCTGGGTCCACATGTTCCCCATCGGCCACATGCCCGTCGCCGCGGATCGGCCGGGGCGGCAGGTGGCGGCGCCGCGGGAGGAGCTGGACTACGCGGCTGGTCTGCGGTTCGAGCCGGGGGATCATCCGCGCTCCGGCCTTGTCGACAGCACCGAGCGGCGGGTCGCGCTCCGCGAGGGTGCGCTGCGGGTCGACCCTACCGAGCCCCTTACCCGCGACGACCTTCCGGAACTCACCGAGGGCCACGATCCGCTCGGCGGCGAGCACGAACGCGACTGGGACCGCCGCTACCAGGTCCGCTTCGGTCGCGTCACCGCCGAGGGCATCCGTCCCGACGGGCTCGAGTTCGCCTGGCCGCCCGGAGAGCTGTACCCCGAGGGCGGCTCCGCCGACGGCGAGGCCGAGGTCCTGGACGAGGGCACCGAACTCGACCGCTTCGGGCCGCCGGAGGGGCGGGTCTTCGCCGAGGCCGGCACGCGCTTCGCCCAGCGGTCGCTGCCGCCCGCCCACCTCGACCAGGGCTACCGCCGGTACCGGGTGCTCCGCCCGCTGCCGGTGTGGCGCGCGGTCTCCGCTGCCTGGTTCGCTCAACCGGGTGGCGGCATCCGCTACCGAACCACCCATTCGGCAATCGAACTCGTCGCGCTCGGTTACCTGGCCGACGTCACCCGGGAGGACGCATGAACGCCGAGTCGATCGCCGAGTGGCTCGCCGCGGTCGGCGTCCCCGCCGAGATCCTCTCGATCGGCGCCGAGGCCGACAACTCCTGGTGCCTGGTCCGCGACGAGACCCCCGACGACGAGGGCCGCTACGGCTGGGAGGTCTTCTGGCGCGAGCAGGGCAACCGCTACGACTGGGCTCGGTTCACCAACGAGCAGGTCGCCTGCCACTACCTGTTCGGCCGGCTCACCTGGGCCCAGGTCGTCCGCGGCGCAGTCGGGACGCTGCCTACCCCCGCCTGAGCACGGCCGCCGCGGCGTCGTGCACGAGCCCGTTGGTGGCGAGCGCGGAACCGTGGTCGAAGCCGGGCCGGCCGTCCAGGTCGCTGAACCGCCCCCCGGCCTCGGTGACGAGCACCTGCACGGCCGCGAGGTCCCACGCGTTGGCGATCGGGTCGGTGGCGATGTCCAGCACGCCCTCGGCGACCAGGCAGTACTGCCAGTAGTCCCCGAACGCGCGACTCTCCCAGCAGGCCTCGACCAGCGCGACGTATCGCTCACGTGAGTGATACGTCACCCAGGAGTTGAGGTCCGTGGTCGACACATAGGCATCATCGAGCGCGCCCACCCGCGAGACCCGCGCCCGCCGCGGCTCGCCCCCGGTCTTCGCGACCCACGCCCCCGCACCGGCCGAGGCCCACCACCGCCGCCCGAACTCCGGCGCGCTGACCACCCCCACGACCGGCTCACCTCGGTCGACGAGCGCGATCAGTGTGGCCCACGCCGGTGCGCCGCGCAGGAAGTTCTTCGTCCCGTCGATCGGGTCGACGACCCAGGTCCGCCCGTCGCCGAGCGTCCCGCCCCGCTCCTCGCCGAGGATCTCGTCGTCCGGCCGCTCGTCGGCGAGCACCGCCCGCATGGCGTCCTCGACCGCGGTGTCGGCGTCGGTCACCGGCGAGCGGTCCGGCTTCCGGTCGACCACGAGATCCGCGGCCCGGAACCGCGCGGTGGTGATCGCGTCGGCGGCATCCGCGAGCCGCAACGCGACGGACAGGTCATCAGCAAGGCTCGACATGCCGCGATCGTGTCACGCCTGCGGGCTGACCCCGATCGGGTATCACATCCCGTTGAAGGACAGCGCACGCCTTCGTCGACGAGTCGGCCCGCCCGCCTCGGTACCTGGTCTCCGCCGCGATCGTCGAGCCCGCCCACGTCCGCCGGCTCCGCCAGTCGATGCGGGGCGTTACCGCTGCCCGGCAGCGGGAGCTGCACTTCAAGAAGGAGAAGCCGGACCGTCGACCCGATCGTCACATCTGTGGTCGGCCTGGACTGCCCGTAGAAAGCGCAAAGCCCGCGAGACGACCATCCGGACGCATCACGGGCTCACTTCCTCGGCCGACGGGGCCTCGGCACGCCAACCGTAGACCCTCCGCACCATCACGGCAGCTCGTGGCCGTGTCGGCCTAGGCTGGCGGGCGTGAGTGTGGTGCTGTTGGCCGAGGACGACGCTGCGATCGCCGATCCGCTGTCCCGGGCTCTCCACCGGGAGGGCTACGAGGTGCGCGTGGTGGTCGACGGTCACAGCGCGTTCGAGTCGGCCAGTGGGGGTGGGGTGGACCTGCTCGTGCTCGACCTCGGGCTCCCCGGGATCGACGGGCTGGACGTGTGCCGCCGGCTGCGGGCCGCCGGGCGCGGGCTTCCGGTCCTGATGCTGACCGCGCGCGCCGACGAGGTCGACTTCGTCGTCGGGCTCGACGCGGGGGCCGACGACTACGTCGCCAAGCCCTTTCGGCTGGCCGAGCTGCTCGCCCGGATCCGGGCGCTGCTGCGCCGGCGCGCTCCGGACACGATCGAGGTAAACGGGGTGAAGATGGACCTCGCCGCCCGCCTGGTGATCGTCGACGGGGACGAGGTCACACTCGCCAACAAGGAGTTCGAGCTGCTGCGGGTGCTGATCCAGCGCGCCGGCCAGGTCGTCACCCGTGAGGAGATCCTCGACGAGGTCTGGGGCGGCCCCGAACTGCGCACCAGCAAGACCCTGGACATGCACATGTCGTGGCTGCGCCGCAAGCTCGGCCACCGCGCCGGCCGGATCGCCACCGTCCGCGGCGTCGGCTTCCGGTTCAACTCCGAGTAGCCGTGCGCCGCCGCATCCTGCTGGCGATCGTGCTGGCCGTCACCGTCACCGCGTGCCTGCTCGGCATCCCCCTCGGCCTCACGGCGACGACCGTGGTCGAGTCGCTGACCAGGGAGGATCTCGCCACCCGCGTCCGGCAGATCGCGGCGACGCTCGACGACGAGGTGGCCAGCGGCCGCGAGCTGGACCTCAACCGCGTCCAGCTCGCCGTGCCGCCGGGCGGGCACCTGGTCGTCACGCTGCCCAACTCCGACACCGAGCAGCGCCTCGGCCCGTCGATCGAGGGCGACGTGATCAGCGAGGAGGTGCCGATCGTCCAGCACGGCACGGTCCGCCTGTCGATCGACGCCGGCCCGATGCGCACCACCCAGACGCAGGTCGCGCTGCTGGTGGCCCTGGTCGTGGTGGCCACCATCGGCATCGGCTTCCTGGTCGCGATCCTCACCGCGCGCCGCCTCGCCCGACCGATGCGGCACGTCGCCGAGCGCGCGTCCCGCCTCGGCGCGGGCGACTTCCGCCTGGACCGCACGCGCTACCAGGTGCAGGAGCTCGACCGGGTGGCCGAGGCGCTGGACGCGTCGGCGACCGCGCTGGCGCAGCTGGTGCAGCGGGAACGTGAGCTGGTCGGCGACGTCTCCCACCAGCTCCGCAGCCGGCTGACGTCGTTGCAGCTGCGGATCGAGGAGCTGACCGTGGTCGAGGACGACGACGTCGCCCGGGAGGCCGGCGCCGCCCTCGAGCAGGCGGAACGGCTGGCCGACGTGCTCGACGAGCTGATGACCGCGGCCCGCGAGGCCCGGGCGGTCGGCGCGGAGCCGATCGACCTCGGCGTGGAGCTGGTCGACATCGCCGACGAGTGGCGGGCGCTGCTGCGCAGCCGGGGCCGGTCGCTGAAGCTGCGGGCGCAGGAGGGCCTGCTGGCGAAGGTGTCGCCGGCGCGCCTGCGCGAGGTGATCGGGGTGCTGCTGGACAACGCCCTGCGGCACGGCGCGGGGACGGTGACCCTGGCGGCGCGGGACGGGACGAGCTCGACCCGCGACTCGGTGCTGATCGAGGTGTCCGACACCGGCGCCGGGGTGCCGGACGAGCTGGCGGAACACATCTTCGAACGCGGCGTCTCCGGCGGCGGCTCGACCGGCCTCGGCCTGGCCCTGGCCCGGGCCCTGATCGACTCGGACGGCGGCCGGCTGGAGCTGTCCGTCAAACGCCCGGCGACGTTCACGGTGTTCCTACCGGTCCCGCGCGCGGGTGACGTGCAGGGCGTCCGCTGGCCGGCGGAACGCTCGCCGCGATGACCAGGCTGACCAGGCTGACCAGGCTGATCAGGCTGACCAGGCTGATCAGGAGTGGCCGAGCTCCTCGGCGGCCGGGTCCTCCGGGATCGGCTTGCGGCGGCGGCCGCCCAGCTCGTCCGGGAAGACCCAGCGCTTGAACGCCCAGAACCGGAAGAACATCGCCAGCAGCGTGCCGATGATCGAACCGGCGGTGAAGTCCGCGATCTCCTGGACCAGCCGCGACACGTGCGGCTCCTCCAGGTCCAGCCAGTACCGCGACACGGCCACCGGCAGCGAGTACAGCAGCACCCCGATCCCGCTGAACAGGAAGAACAACGCCGCCTCGTGCCGCCGTTCCCGACCGCCCCTGGTGCGGAACGACCACTCGCGGTTCAGCACGTAGGACACGATCGTCGCGACGATGACCGCGATGGCCTTCGCGGTGGCCGGCTTGTCCACCAGGATCGTCAGCTTCAGCGTGTACCAGATGGCGTTGTCGATCACGAAGGTCGTGGCGCCGACGACGGCGAACTTCAGCAGCTCGCGGTGCTTGATCAGTACAGCGCGCAGTGGCGCGGGGATCCGGGCCAGCACGGAGTCGACGACGGTCACCGGAGCAGTCTACGGAGACGCGAACACACCCCGATCGTGTGCCGGTCGACCTCAGCCCCGGCCGCCACCCCCGAGCAGCCACTCGAGCAGACCACCCAGGCCACCCGGCTCCGGCGGCGGCTCGGGGCTCGACGGCGGCACCGGTTCGGACGGGGCCGGCGACGACGGGGTCGGTGACGGCGGCGCACCCGTCGGCGGACGGTCGTGTGCCGGCGGCCGGTGCGGGGGGTCGCTCGGCGGGGGTGTGGCCGACGGCGGCTCCTGGCCGGGTGGGGACGACGGTGCCGGGGAAGACGGGGGCGCCGGGGGTGACGACGGTGGCGTCGGCGGGTCCGGCGGGGTGGGTGGCTCGGTCGGCTGCTGGGGCGGCCAGGGCCAGTCGTTCAGCGTCACCTCGGCCGAGTCGGTCGCGGTGCCGAGCTTCGCCCGGACGAGCACGACCCGGTCGCTCTCGTCGCCGGACTTCGCCGCCCACAGGTCGAGGTCGAACTCGAGCTCGAGGTCCTCACCCGGGGCGAGCTCCGCGGTCGTCGTGCAGACCGTGGCGGCCATGCTGACGGTGCAGTTCATGTCCTGCTCGTGGAACTCCAGCTGCCCGGCCGGGTCGACGATCACCGTCACCGGCCGCGAACTGGTGCCGGTGTTCTCCACCCGCACGTCGAGCTCCGGGTGCAGCCAGAGGCCCGGCAGCAGCCCGAACCACTCGGCGCTCGCCGTCACCTCGACCCCGTCGAGCACGACCGGCGGGGGCGTCGTGACGTCGACCCGCACGCTCACCCGCACGTTGACCGACGCGCCCGCGGTGACCACGCCGGTCACCTCGCCGCCCCGGCTGCCCTCGGCCGCGACCAGGCGGAACAGCAGCGTCACGGACTCGCCCGGACGCAGCCCGGCCCGGCTCGTGCACGTCACCGTCCCCACCCCGCCGGGGCAGTCGACCGTGCCGGCGACGCCGGGCCGCGGCGCGTCGAGCCGGAGCAGCGGCGTCGGCGCGAACCCGGCCGGCGCGGCCTGCGCGGTGACACCCGGCGGCAGGTTCAGCGTGGCCGTGACCGGCTCGGACACCGTCCCGCCGGAGTTGGTCACGGTGATCGGCAGCTCGGCCGGCTCACCGCCGGCGACCAGGCCGATCGACGACGTCGGCGTGGTCGCGGTCAGGCCCGGCGGCTGCGCGGGCGGTGGGTCCTCGGCCGGTGGGTCCTCTGCCGGGGGCTCCGGCGCGGGCGGCTCGGGCGCGGGCGGCTCGGCCGGCGGCTCCTCGGGTGGCGCGGCCGGCGGCGGGTTCTGCGCGGGCGGCGGATCCTGCGCGGGTGGTGGCTGTTCCTGCGCCGGCGGTGGTGGCGCGGCGGCGGGGATCTCCTGGTTCGTACCGCCCGAGGTGAGTCCGATCGCGATCGCCGCGACCATCGCGACGCTGGACGCGGCCACCCCGACGAACTGCCGAGGCAACGACGTCGCCGCACCGGCAGCGCCGCCAGCGGCCCCACCGGCACCACCAGCAGCCCCACCAGCAGCTCCGGCAGCGCCGCCAGCAGCTCCCGCGGCCCCGGCGGCGGCCAGCACGCTCCCCTTCGACGCGGCGGCACTCGCCAGGTAGCCGACGGTGCCGATCCCGAGCACGAGCGGGGCGACGAACCCGCGCATCGCGCCGTTCACGTCGGCGAGCTCGGCGGCCAGCGCCCGGCACCGCTCGCACTCGTCGAGATGCGTCTCGACCTGCGCCTTCTCCCGCTTCGCCAACCCCGCCCTGGTCCAGGCACCGAGCCGCTCGGCGGTCGCCCGGCAGCGGCTCTCGGTGGTCTCCGCGAGGTGGACCTGCAGGTACGCCTGCCGCAGGCCCTCCCGCGCGCGGTAGGCGAGCGCGGAGACCCCGTTGGGCGTCAGGCCGAGGATCGGGGCGACCTCGGCGGGCGACTGGCCCTCGACCTCGGTGTGCCAGAGCACGGCCTGCCAGCGTTCGGGCAGCCGGGCGAACGCCTGCGCGGCGAGCGAGCGCTCGAGCCCCGCGACCGCGGTGTCGGAGAACGGTTCGGCGAGCGCGGCGCCGCCGGCGGTCTCCACGTCGTCGGACAGCTCGATCCGGCGGTCCTTGCGCGTCTTGTCGTACGCGGTGTGGCGCAGCGCGGTCAGCAAGTACGCCCGAAAGGCTGAATCCGGACCGCGACCAGCACGGAGAGTATCGAGAACCTTGGCGAACGCCTCCGAGACCAGGTCGTCCGCCTCCGCCGGGGAGCGGCTCAGCTGGCGCGCGAGGTTGTACGCGGACGCGACGTGCCGCTCGTAGAGCGAGCCGTACGCCGACACCGTGCCCCTGCGCACCTCGTCGATCAGCTCGGCGTCACTCGGGCCCTCGACCTCGGCGGGAACGGTGGCCACGATCCTCCTTCACTCACACGTGTCATACCCCTCGGACCGGGCCAAACGCGGTCCGGTGCCGGTACAGACACGCTCCCGCGCACAGTGTGACGGATTCTCGCGAGGGGAGCACCACCCGATCACCGGAATGGCTGTACGGGTGTTCGCGGGCAACTTCTCGTCCGAACGGCGTCACGCCCGTCGCGTGGACGCGTTACTCACACATACGCGATGGCCGACCGGACGGAGCGACAGTGACAGTACGTGAGGCTGGGTCGCGCGCACACCGTGGCGATGCTGAAGGTACTGCCCACGCCCTGCGGGTGCTGCGCGCCAGGTGGCGCACGGCGAGCATCGCGGCCGGCTGGCGGTTCCCGAGCGACTGGGGCCTGCCCGAGGTCGACGCCGTGTGCTCCTCGGCGGTGCGCGAGGCGGACCTGACGGGCGCCCTGGCCAGCCTCGGCCGGGCCAGGGCGCAGTCCGGCGCCGGCCTGGACGAGACGCTGACCGACCTGGCCGCCCTGCACGCCGTCCTCACCACCGAGGACCTCCGCGACGGCCTGATCGCCACCGATCCGGACGCCGCCCCCACCCCGCTGGTCCGCGCGGCCGCACTGGCCTGGGCGGACGCGTCGTGCGGCGAGCTGCGCAACGCCGAGACGACGGAGAACCTGACCAGCCTGTCGACCCACGCCTACCTGCGCACCCGACTGGGCGAGGTGTACCGGCAGGCGGCCCGGGACGCGGTGCCGGTGTCCGAGACGCACTCGCTGCTGGTGGTGACGCTGGACCTGTCGACGGTCACCGGCTGGTCCCGGCTCATGGCGATGGTCCTGGTCGCCGACGTGCTGCGCGAGGTCTTCGACGGCGGCGAGAGCATCGCGATCCTCGGCCCGTCGGTGGCGGTGGTCCTCGCCGACCGCGACCCGGCGTTCGGCGACCGCGCCCTGCACGCCGGCTGGCTCGTCACCGAACGCCTGTCGGTCGACCCGCGACTGGCGACCGGCCGCCGCCCGGTGCTGCGCGTGGAACGCCTCCCCGACACCCAGGAGGACGCCCGGACCCTCCTGCAGCACATCAGCCGAGCGTGATCATCCACCGGTACGGGTGAACGCCAGCCGTGCTCGTCCTGGTCCGCCAGTCCGGCCGCAACAGCGCGAGCGAGGACCTGCTCGCGCCGTCCGCAACGGGATCGCTGGAACCGAGCGACCTGGTCGGCGCGACGAGCTGGCGCTGAGCCGGGTCGGCGCGGACGAGCGGCTGTTCAGAGCCGCCGTGCAGCGGGTCCCGATCGACCTGTCGGCGCCGCGCGACGAGCTCGCGCGGGGGACCGCCCTGCTCGACGCGCCCAGCCTGCCCCGCCAGGTCCGCGACCAGGGCGCGCTGCCGCTGATCCTGGCCGTGCGGGCGGCCGCGCTGCACGGCTGAGCCCCGGCTGGGCGCGTTGTCGGTGCCGCGTGGTTTCCTTGCCACCGTGAGTGAGGTCGTGCGGGATTCTCCCGCCGCGGGGCAGGGCACCGGTGGCGCGCACTGGCTCGTCCAGGCGGTCCGGCGGCTGTTCGCGCGCCCCGCGCTCGCCGCGGCGCTGTTCGCGGTGCCGGTCGGGCTGCTCGTGGCCGGCGTCGTCAGCTGGGTCATCGACTGGCGACTCGGCGTCGACAGCGCCGTCTACCGCTCGGGGGCCATCGCGCTGCTCACCGGGGAACCCCTCTACGACAAGGACTTCCTCAGCTCCGAACCGCCCTGGGCGCGGCTGCCGTTCACCTACCCGCCCACCGGCGCGCTGCTGTTCGTCCCGCTCGCGCTGTTCCCCACCCAGGTCTCGTGGGGCATCCTCGCGGCCGGCTCGGTCCTCGCGCTCGCCCTGGTCGTCCGGATCGCCGTGCAGAACCTGCCCAGCCGGCCCACCTGGATGACCCCGGCCACCACCACGGTCGCCGTCACCGTCCTCGCGCTGGGCCTCGAACCGGTGTGGCGCACGCTGTTCCTCGGCCAGATCAACCTGATCCTGATGGCGCTGGTCGTCGTCGACGTCCTGGTGCTCGGCCGCGTCCGGCACGTCGGCGGCGTGCTCGTCGGGGTCGCCGCCGCGGTCAAGCTCACGCCGCTGATCTTCGTGCCGCACCTGTGGCTGGTCGGCCGGCGGGCGGACGCCGTGCGCGCGGTGGTCACGTTCGTCGCGCTCCAGGGCCTGCTCCTGTTGATCATCCCGCACGACTTCACCCGCTTCTGGACCGTCGCGGTCACCGACCCCGAGCGCACCGGACCCACGTTCTGGGCCGGCAACCAGTCCGTGCACGCGCTCATCCTGCGGCTGTCCGACCTGGCGCCCTGGTCGCTCGCCGCCGCGATCGGGGTGGGGGCGCTGCTCGCGATCCCCGCGGTCTGGCTCGTGCGCCGCTACCACCGCGCGAACCGCCCGCTCACCGCGCTGCTGGTCACCGCGTTCTTCGGGCTGCTGCTCAGCCCGGTCTCCTGGTCGCACCACTACGTCTGGGTGGTCCCGCTGCTGGTCCTGCTGCTCAGCCGGCTGCCGGAGCCGTTACCGCGGGGCGCGGCCCGCCTCCGCGCGCTCGCCGGCATCGGCGCGATCGTCGCGGTCTACGCGAGCTGCGTCCTGCTCATCATGCGCAGCTCGGACCCGAACCGGCCCGCCGGCGAGAAGCCCGAGCTGGAGTGGACGCCCCCCGAAGTCGTCCTCGGCAGCGCCTACCTGCTCGTCCCGCTCGTCGCCGGGGTGCTGGTGCTCGTCCGGGCCCGGAGCCGCACGGGATAGGTTCGACCAGTGGACACACGCACCGGACTGCCGATCGTCGGCATGGTCGGCGGCGGCCAGCTCGCCAGGATGACCCAGCAGGCGGCGATCGCGCTCGGCCAGTCGCTGCACGTGCTGGCGACCTCGCACGACGAGTCCGCCGCGCTCGTCACCCCGAACGTCAAGCTCGGCTCGCACACCGACCTGGACGCCTTGGTCGACTTCGCGCGGGGCTGCGACGTGCTGACCTTCGACCACGAGCACGTGCCGACCGAGCACCTGCGCGCGCTCGCGGAGCGGGGGGTGAAGGTCCGGCCCGACGCCGAGGCGCTGCTGCACGCCCAGGACAAGCTCGTCATGCGGCACCGGCTCGACGAGCTCGGCCTGCCCGTGCCCCGGTTCACCGCCGTCGGCGAGGTCGCCGACGTCGTCAAGTTCGGCGACGAGCACGGCTGGCCCTGCGTGCTCAAGGCCGCCCGCGGCGGCTACGACGGCCGGGGCGTGTGGATGCTCAACGGCGCCGAGTCCGCCCGCGAGCTGGTGCCGCGCCTGCTCGAGTGGGGCACCCCGCTGCTGGTCGAGGCGCGGGTCGCGATGCGCCGCGAGCTGGCCGCGGTGGTCGCCCGCTCGCCGTTCGGCCAGGGCGGCTGCTGGCCGGTGGTGGAGACCGTGCAGTCCAACGGCATCTGCGTCGAGGTCCTGGCGCCCGCGCCCGACCTCGGCGAGCGCGCGTCGCAGCAGGCCCAGGAGCTGGCCCTGCGGATCGCCGCCGAGCTGGACGTGGTGGGGGTGCTCGCGGTCGAGCTGTTCGACACCGACGCCGGCCTGGTCGTCAACGAGCTCGCGATGCGCCCGCACAACTCGGGGCACTGGACCATCGAGGGCGCGGAGACGTCCCAGTTCGAGCAGCACCTGCGGGCCGTGCTCGACTATCCGCTGGGTGCCACCGACGCCCGCGCGCCCGCGGTGGTGATGGCCAACGTGCTCGGCGCCCCGCAGGCGCCGGCGATGGGCCCCGACGAGCGGCTGCACCACCTGCTCGCCCGGTACCGGGACGCGCACGTGCACTACTACGGCAAGCAGGAGCGGCCGGGTCGCAAGATCGGCCACGTCACCCTGCTGGGACAGCGGATGGCCGACGTGCGGGAGCGGGCGAGGCTCGCCGCGCACTGGCTGTCGCACGCGGTCTGGCTCGACGGCTACGACATCCACGGAGATTCGACATGACACCACTGGTCGGCGTGATCATGGGCAGCGACTCGGACTGGCCGGTGATGGGTGCGGCCGCCGAGGCGCTCGCCGAGTTCGAGGTGCCGCACGAGGTCAGCGTGGTCTCCGCGCACCGCACGCCGCGCCGGATGCTCGACTACGCCGCCGAGGCCGCCGACCGCGGCCTCCGGGTGATCATCGCGGGCGCCGGCGGAGCCGCCCACCTCCCCGGCATGGTCGCCTCGGCCACCACGCTGCCGGTGATCGGCGTCCCGGTGCCGCTGAAGTACCTCGACGGCCTCGACTCCCTGCTGTCGATCGTGCAGATGCCGGCCGGCATCCCGGTCGCGACGGTGTCGGTCGGCGGCGCGCGCAACGCCGGGCTGCTCGCCGTGCGCATCCTCGCGGCGTCCGACGAGAAGCTCCGCACCCGCCTGACCCAGTTCCACGCCGACCTGGAGCAATTGGTCCTCGACAAGGACACCGCGCTGCGCGCGAGCCTGGATGCGGACGCCGACGTGAACGGGCGCTAACATCGACGGTGTTCACACGAGGAGGTGGCCAGTGGCGGGCCTGTACGAGCTGAGCGAGGAACACGAGGCACTGCGCGACGCGGTCCGCGCACTCGCCGAGAAGGAGATAGCGCCCCACGCCGCCGAAGTCGACGAGCAGGAGCGCTACCCGGCCGAGGCCCGCGACGCCCTGGCGAAGGCGGGCTTCAACGCCGTCCACGTGCCCGAGGAGTACGACGGCCAGGGTGCGGACGCGATCGCCGCGTGCATCGTGATCGAGGAGGTCGCCCGGGTGGACGCGTCCGCGTCCCTGATCCCCGCGGTGAACAAGCTTGGCACCCAACCGATCCTCCTGTCGGGCTCGGCGGAGGTGAAGAAGCTGGTCCTCCCGTCGATCGCCTCCGGCGAGGCATCCGCGTCCTACGCCCTGTCCGAACGCGAGGCGGGTTCCGACACCGCGTCCATGCGCACCCGGGCCGTCCGCGACGGCGACACCTGGGTCCTCAACGGCACGAAGGCATGGATCACCAACGCCGGCGAGTCCACCTGGTACACCGTCATGGCCGTGACCGACCCCGACGCGGAGCGCAAGGCCAACGGCATCTCCGCGTTCGTCGTACACAAGGACGACCCAGGTTTCGTAGTCGGTCCGAAGGAACGCAAACTCGGCATCAAGGGCTCGCCCACCTGCGAGATCCACTTCGAGAACTGCGTGATCCCCGCCGACCGCATCATCGGCGAGCCCGGCACCGGCCTGAAGACCGCTCTCCGCACCCTGGACCACACGAGGCCCACCATCGGCGCCCAGGCGATCGGCATCGCCCAGGGCGCCCTCGACGCGACGCTGGCGTACGTCAAGGACCGCAAGCAGTTCGGCCAACGCATCGCCGACTTCCAGGGCGTCCAGTTCATGCTGGCGGACATGGGCATGAAGATCGAGGCTGCGCGCCACCTCGTCTACGCCTCCGCAGCCGCCTCCGAACGCGGCGACAAACGAGCCGGCTTCATCGCCTCCGCCGCGAAGACCTACGCCTCCGACACCGCCATGGAAGTCACCACCGACGCCGTCCAACTCTTCGGCGGTGCCGGCTACACCAAGGACTTCCCCGTCGAACGCATGATGCGCGACGCCAAGATCACCCAGATCTACGAGGGCACCAACCAGATCCAGCGCATGGTCATGGCCCGCGCCCTGCTCAGGGGCTGAACGAAAAAACTTGGTCGGGCCTGTCGATCGGGCCGTGCCGACTTCGACGTGGTGGTGAAGGAGCCGGATTCACCACCACGGAAGGACGCATCGTCATGACGACGACTCTGCCCAACACCGACCAGACCACCTCGTCGACCTCTCCGGTCGCCGCGAAGTTGCCGGCCGTGACGCTTGGCGCGACGCGGGTGGTGGTGTCGTTCCTCTTCATCTGCCACGGGGCGGTTGGGCTGTTCGGTGCCTTCGGTGGCATCGACGGCCAGGGGGGCACCGTCGAGGCGTTCAGCTTCCCGGGCTGGTGGGGCTCGATGATCCACCTCGTCGCCGGGGCGCTGGTGCTGGTCGGGCTGTTCACCCGGCCCGCGGCGCTGCTCTGCTCGGGCGCGATGGCCTACGCCTACTTCACCGTGCACCAGCCGATCGCGCTGTTCCCCATCCCGAACGGCGGCGAGCCGGCGGCGTTGTTCAGCTGGATCTTCCTGCTGATCGGCGTGCTGGGGTCGGGCTCGTTCGCGCTGGACGCGCTGCGGCGCCGCCGCTGAAGCGTGGGATCAGGTCGGGGGCGGGGCGATCTCGGACAGTTCGCGGTCCAGTTCGTCCAGGTCGTTGTCCAACTCCTCGACGGCCTGCCCGACGATGACCATGCCGATGATGCCCAGGGCCAGCGCGACCGCGCCGAGTACGGTGCCGGCGATCGACCTGCCCTTGTTGGTGGCGATCCGTTCGCGCGCGTTCGACCAGCCCCAGGATGATCGCGAACAGGCCGAGCAGCGGGATAGTCCGAGCACCGCGCCGATGATGCCGAGCACCAGCGCGTGATCCCGAAACCGTCAGGGATCACGAAGTGTGAACTAGAGGTCCACGGTGGTGCGTTCGGTCGCCCGGTGGCGGGGCAGCTTCTCCGGGTCCGGGTTGGTCACCTGGACCAGGGACGCGCCGGCGGCCAGGACGGTCAGGAGGCCGGACAGGACGCCCTCGGGAACCGTCCAGTCCAGGGTGGACAGCGCGCGGGACGTGCTTGTCAGGCCCAGGGGCTCGGCCCGTTCGCGGGCTCCGGCGAGGACTTCGTCCACTGTGGAGCCTGCCAGGCACGGGGTGTCGGCGGGTACGGGGGTCAGCGCCAGGAAGTCGTCGCCGTGCAGGCGGGACTCGGCGACGTAGTCGACGGTGCCGGCGGGCACGGCGGCGCCGAGGTCCCGGCCCATCGGGTCGAGGGAGACCGCGGCGGTGACGGACGCGGCGGTGGCGTCACCCGACGGGGGGACGAACGCGACCGACGCCCCTTCGGGGGACGCGACGACCTCCGCCCCGCACCACCACGCGCCGAGCAGCACCCCGGCGGTCTGCCAGTGCGCCGGCAGCAGCACCGCGACCCGGTCGCCCGGCTCGAGGTCGTGCTCCTCCACCAGCCAGTTCGCCGTCTTCGCCGCCCAGTTCGACAGGGTCGCCACCGACAGCTCCACCCGCGTGCCGGCCGCGTCGTCGTAGTGGGTCACCAGCGGACGGGCCGGGTTGCGCCGCAGCGGTGCCAGCACGGTCTCGGTCAGGCTCAACGACAACGGCTCCTCACTAGTCGACGCACGGGACCGCCCGCCGCGTCACGGCCGGCGGGGCGGACAGGTCCAGCATGCGGCCGCCCGAGAAACCGGGCGTCACCGGTGCCTTCGACACCAGATCCGCCACGTACCGGCGCACCTCGGACACGTCGACGGTGATGATGCTCTGCCCCCGGTCGTTGCGCGCGCCCACCCCGGTCACCGGGATCGTGACGAACCGCACGTTGCCGGACGCCAGGGCCTGCGCCTGGCGGACCAGCTCCAGGAACCGCAGGCCCTGGTCCATCATCACGGTCTTCGCGACCGCCGCCTCCAGTTCGTTCAACTTCGCGGGGTTGGTCAGCAGGCCCGCGGACAGCACCTTGTTCATCGCCGACGCCAGGAACGTCTGCTGCCGCACGATCCGGTCCAGGTCGCCGCGGGGCAGGTTCTTGCGCTGCCGCACGAACGCCACCGCGTCCCCGCCCCGCACGGTCTGCGGGCCCGCGGCGAACGACGCGCCGGAGTCCGGGTCGCTCGTCGCGTGGTTCAGGCACACCTCCACGCCGTCGATGACCT
>DATABL010000052.1:0-11428 GCA_036259595.1 Actinophytocola sp. | reverse complement strand
CCACCGAGGCCGACTCCGTCCTCGCGTCCGCCGACGCGTTGCGGGCGCGCGCCGCCGAACTGCTGCGCTCCTCGACCGCACCCGAGTCCGAGGGCGTCCGGACGCTCCCGGCGCCCGACGCGCGGATCCTTCCGGTGCCCGAGCCCCGCGGGTCGGCGGGCGGCCCCGACGGTCGCGACGTCGCCGACAGCTTCTCCGGGCACCTCGAGTACCTGTCGCGCCTGGCCCGCGACCTCGGCGTGCCCGACCCGGTGGAGGAGTACTTCGCCCCCGTCGTCGGCCGCTGGAGCGACCTGCACGCCGAGGCCGACCGCTGGCGCCTGGTCGGCGACGCCGCCCGGGAGGTGACCGAGTCGCTCGACCGACCGCTCGGCCGGCTCGACGCCGGCTGGGACGGCGAGGCGGCCGACTCGTTCATCGCCTACATGCAGAAGGTGGGCCTGGCGGGCCAGGACCTGACCGACGCGATGCTCGGGCTGGCCGACGTCCTGGACGTCACCGCCGACGGCATCCGCGAGATCGTCCTGCAGCTCGCGTCGGTGCTCGGCGAGACCGCCGAGTCGGCCTCGCAGGCGATGGTCGTGCCGGCGCAGGGCGACGAGCGCACCCGCCAGTACCTCGACCTGATGCGCCGGCCGACGAAGGAGCTGTTCGAGGCGGTCCGGCAGATCCTCGAGGCGTTCGTGCAGCTCTGCGAGGGCATCGACGGGTCGCAGGCGTTCGAGCAGTTCCGGCTGGAGCACACGTTCCCGGCCGAGAACTGGACCTTCGAGGAGCCGAAGCCGCCCGCGGAGCCCAAGCCGGACCCGTCGACCGAGCCGTCCGCCACCGGCGGCGGTGGTGGCGGCATCGGTGGCGGCGGCGCGGCCGGTTTCGGCGGTGGTGGTGCCGGCGTGTCCGGCGGCGGCCCGTCGACCCCGAGCGGCCCCGGCGGCTACACGTACGCCACCGAGCAGCTCCCCACCGCGAAGCCGGAGCCGGTGACGGCGACCACGTCCTCCTCCGGCGGCGGTGGCGGGGCCGGCCGGCCCATGGGCGGCATGATGCCGATGGGCATGATGGGTGCCATGGGCCAGAACGGGCAGGACGGCGACCACCAGTCCCGCAGCCGGGTGGTCGCGGACCCCGTGGACATCTTCGGCCAACCGGAGAAGGCGTCGGCCCCCATCATCGGCGCCGACGACGAGTGATTCGCCGAGTGGCGCGCCGCGTCAGCGTGGCGGCGGGGTGGCGCCCGCGCCGCCGGGACCGATGTCGGGTCCCACGGCGATCAGCACGGTGATCGCGGCGAGCCAGGTGAGCACGAACGCGAGCACCCAGAAACGGGGGTTGGCGAGCAGCCGGGTCATGCGGGAACCTCCCATCGGCAGGGCGGGCGGGATGCCAACGTGGGAGCTGGGCAGGCGACTACACGGCCGGCCCAGCTACAGCCATCGGTTCCGGCGGAATATTCGGTACAGGATCAGGCAGACGCCCAGGATCACGGCCATCACCAGCGGGTAGCCGAACCGCCAGTGGGTCTCCGGCATGTAGTCGAAGTTCATGCCGTACACGCCGACCACCATCGTCGGCACCGCGATGATCGCGGCCCACGCGGTGATCTTGCGCATGTCGGCGGCCTGCTGGAGGTTGATCTTCGCGAGCGTGGCGTCGACCAGCGTGGTCAGCAGTTCGTCGAAGCTCGCCACGCGGTCGGACACCGTGGTCAGGTGGTCGTCGACGTCGCGGAAGTAGGATCGGACCTGCTCGGGCACCAGCGGCGTGTAGCCCTCGGCGAGCCGGCGCAGCGGCACGGCCAGCGGCATCACCGCGCGCCGCAGCTCCAGGATCTCCCGCTTCATCAGGTACATCTGCTCGGCGCCGATCGGGCTGCGCGGCGCGAACACGCTGGTCTCGATCACGTCGATGTCGTTCTCGAACGACTCGCTGACCGCCAGGTAGCTGTCGACCACGCGGTCGGCGATGCCGTGCAGCACCGCGGCCGGGCCGATGCGCAGCCGCTCCGGCTCGGCCTCCATCTCCTCGCGCAGCTTCGTCAGGCCGGAGTGCTTGCCGTGGCGCACGGTGACGATGAAGTTCCGGCCGAGGAACGCCATGATCTCGCCGGTCTCGACGATCTCGTTGGCCGTGGTGGGGGACTGGTGCTCGATGTAGCGGACGGTCTTGAGCACCATGAACAGGGTTTCCTCGTACCGGTCGAGCTTGGGCCGCTGGTGGGCGTGGACCGCGTCCTCCACGGCCAGCTCGTGCAGCCCGAACGTCTCGGCGATGCCCTGGATCTGCTTCTCGTCCGGCTCGTACAGCCCGATCCACACGAAGCCGTCGCGGCGCCGGCGCACCTCGGCCACCGCGTCGGCGTGCGAGAACCGGCCGGGCAACCGGGTGCCGTCGACGTAGACCGCGCAGTCGATGACGTGCGTGGCCTCCCGCGTCGCGGTCGGGGCCGGCGCGGGGCGCGCGGACCGGCCTCGGCGGCCGCCGAGCGGGCGGATGGCAGGCATGTGTCCTCCAGCGGTGAACGTCGGGTCACGACGCGCCAGAGATCTCCGGCGCCGGAGCGTCCGGCCGGAATCCGCGGGCCTTGCCCTAGCGGGTGACCCTTCCAGCGAGGACGCGGGTCGTACTGCAACCAGTCGCGCCGTCATGGTTATGCGGGTCGCTCACGCGCCTCACCTCCTCGGGTCTTGTGGCTCACACACCAGTGGTGAAGGCTACCCCACCTGGCAGACTGCCCTGAGTTCGGACGGTCGCCGAGGGATCCATGGAGGGCAACGGTGCAGTTCGGTCGGTACTACGAGGAGTTCGAGGTCGGCGCGGTCTACAAGCACTGGCCCGGCAAGACGGTCACCGAGTACGACGACCACCTGTTCTGCCTGCTGACCATGAACCACCACCCGCTGCACCTGGACGCCAACTACGCCGAGAACACCACCGACTTCGGCCGCAACGTCGTGGTCGGCAACTACGTGTACTCGCTGCTGCTCGGCATGTCCGTGCCGGACGTGTCCGGGAAGGCGATCGCGAACCTGGAGATCGAGTCGCTGCGGCACGTGAAGCCGACCTTCCACGGCGACACGATCTACGGCGAGACCGAGGTGCTGGAGAAGACCCCGTCGAAGTCCAAGGACGACCGCGGCGTGGTGTACGTGGAGACGCGCGGGTACAAGCAGGACGGCACCGTCGTGTGCACGTTCCGCCGGAAGGTGATGGTCCCGATGCGGTCGTACGGCGAGGCGAGGGGTGGCGAACAGCCCGCCAGGCCGGAGCCTCGGGCAGACTGAGCACCATGACCGCCGCGACGCTGGAGGAGATCCGTCGACGTCTGCGGAGGTTCGCGGACGACGACGCGGCGACCGTCTCCCCGCTCTACAGCCACCTGGCCGGGCACGCCGCCGAGGACGACGAGGTGGCGGGGCTGTTGCTGGCCGCCTCCGCCGAGACGGCGCACCCCACGCTGCTGTTCGCCGCCGTGCAGCGGGTGCTGCAGGCGGAGCCGTTCCACGAGCTGACGAGCTACTACCCGTCGCTGGGCGGGAGCTGCGGGCCCGACAGCGGAACGTGGCCCCTTTTCCGCGCGTTCGTGGTGGAGCGAGCCGATCGGGTGAGGTCGCTGGTCGGCTCGCGGGTCACCCAGACCAACGAGGTGCGCCGGTCTGCGCTGCTGTACCCGGCGGTGGCGATCGCCGCCCGCCAGGCGGGTGCGCCGGTCGCGTTGCTGGAGGTGGGGACGAGCGCGGGCCTGCTGCTGGGGATGGCGACGTACTCGTACCGGTACCAGACGCAGCAGGCGGGACAGCTCGCGGTCGGGCCGGCGCGGTCGACGGTCGGCCTGCACTGCGCGCTGGCGCTGGCGCCGGGCGCGAACATGCCGACGATCCCGAAGAAGCTGGCGGTCGCCACCCGGATCGGGATGGACACGCGGCCGGTCGACCTGACCGACGAGGAGGAGTACGCCTGGCTGGAGGCGTGCGTCTGGCCGGACCAGCCGGAGCGGCTGCGCCTGTTCGGGGCGGCCGCGGCGGCGCAGCGGAAGGCACCGCCGGAGCTGGTGGTGGGGGACGCGGTGGACGACCTGGCGGCGGTGGCCGACCGGGTGCCCCCGGCCGAGCCGATCGTGGTGCTGACGTCGAACGTGCTGTGGCTGTTCGCCGAGGAGCGCCGGCGGGCGTTCGTCGCCGAACTGGGACGGCTGGCCGAGCGGCGGCCGGTGTGGTGGGTGAGCCAGGAGGACTACGCCGCCGGCCTGTCGACGCTGCTGCCGAACCGGGCGGACCTGCGCGCGGCCAGGGGCGAGCCCACGTTCGGCGTGCTGGGCCTGGTCCGCTGGGCGAACGGCACCCCGCACGCCACGGCGCTGGCGCGCACGGCCTGGCACGGCGAGCGCATGGAGTGGCTGGTCTAGTCCGACGCGATCCGCGGTCGCCGAGGCGTTGGGCGTGAGCCTGGCCCCGGCGGGTGTCGGGACGGCCATGGCGGTTCCGGGCTTTCGCGGCGGCCATGGCGGTGCCGCTTTCGCGACGGCGGAACTGTCGGTGCCGGCCGATAGACTGGAAACCGGGGGACCCCCGGATGCGCGAACGGAACCTTTCGCGGCAATTCGCTCCATCAGGCGTCTTGTCAACGCGTGTCGTTTGTGATTCGACGTGCGATTTCGATGAGGTGCGCTCGGGGTCGGCTCAAGTCCTGGGTAGGGCGTTCCAACCACGCAGCGTGTCCGCCAACCGGGGTACCAGTTCGCCCGTTCGCTCCATCGTGTCGAACTCCGCCGCGTCCACCCAGGCCGCCTCGTCGGCGTCGTCGCCGGCTCGCAGCGAGCCGCCCGCGACCGTCGCCGCGTAGTCGTGGATCTCGAACGTGCCGGCGGGGGCGGGCCGCCGCACCGAGCCGACCAATTTCCCTGGTAGCACGTGCAAACCGGTCTCCTCCAGCAACTCGCGAACCACCGCCGCCGTGTCCGATTCGTTGTGATCCACGCGGCCGCCGGGCAGGGACCACAGGCCGCGTCCCGGGGGCCGGCCGCGCCGGACGAGCAGCAACCGTCCCGCTGCGTCATGGACGATCGCGCCGACACACCTGATCATCGGAACCTCCACCCCCGCCGCGAACACGGACCGTAGCCGAAACGGGCTAGCACACCCGACCGCTGCCCCAAGAGCGGGACTGGGCTCCCGTTCCGCCGCCAGGTGCGGTACAAGTGTTGCAAAGGTTTGTCAGCAACCGAGATCGCCGATCGCGTAGGACACGGAGTAGCCGCGGTGAATGTCAAGAAGGCACTGATAATTTCCGGCGCTGCGTTGGTGGTGTTCTTCCTGGTGACCCAACCGGTCCAGTCGGCCGCGCTGGTGACCTCGATCCTGAACACCCTCAGGGACGCGGCCGAAGCAGTCATCACGTTCGTACGCTCGGTGTTCCAGACGTAACCGGGTACCGTTCGTACCATGTTCGCGCCACGGGATTCCGACGAGTACCTGTTGGACACGGAGCGACGGGTCATCCGGGTGCGCCTGCACTGGGCGTCCCTGGCCTGGGACCTGTTCGAGGCAGTGGCCCTGCTGGCCGTCGCCGTGATGATCTCGTACCTGCTGCCGCCCTCGATGTGGCTGCTGCAGAACATCCTCTGGTACGCGGCGTTGTTCGTGGTCCTCCGCCTGGCCTACGTCGTCCTGATGTGGTGGGTCGAGCGGATCGTGGTCACCGACAAACGCATGATGAAAACGACCGGCATCATCAACACCAAGGTGCTGATGATGCCGATCACCAAGGTGACCGACCTCACCTACGAGCGTCCGCTCATGGGCCGCATCCTCGGCTACGGCACCATGATCGTCGAGTCCGCCGGGCAGATCCAGGCGCTGAACCGGCTCGAGCACCTGCCCAAGGCCGAGCAGGTCTACGACGCCATCTCCCAGCTCGTCTTCGGCGACAAGGACGCCCAGGCCGCCCGCTTCTCGATGATCCGCGCCCAGCGGCTCGCCAAGAAGCGCGCGAAGGTGGGCTGACCGGAACACCCTCGAGTCCCTCACGTTGAATACCCGGTGTGAGGATCGATCTGCACACCCACTCGACCGCGTCCGACGGCACCGACACCCCGGCCGAGCTCGTCGCCAACGCGGCCGCCGCCGGCCTGTCCGCGGTCGCGATCACCGACCACGACACCACCGCCGGCTGGGCCGAGGCCGTCGACGCGCTCCCACCCGGCCTGCGCCTGGTCCGCGGCGCCGAGCTGTCCTGCGTGAGCCCCGACGGCCGCGGCGGGCACTGCACGGTGCACCTGCTGGCCTACCTGTTCGACCCGGACGCCGAGGCCGTCGTCGCCCAGTACGCGCGCACGCGTGACCTCCGGCGCGCGCGGTTGATCACGATCGCCGAGAAGATGGCCGCCGACGGCCTGCCCATCGACGCCGAGGCGCTGCTCGGCGGGCTGCCGCCGGACGCCACCCCCGGGCGGCCCCACCTGGCCATGGCGCTCGTGCGCGCGGGTGTCGTCGCCACCGTCGACGAGGCGTTCGCGACCTACCTCAACGACCGCGGCCGCTACTACGTGCCCAGCTCGCGCACCTCGGTGCACGAGCAGATCGAGATGATCGCCCGGGCCGGGGGCGTGACCGTGCTCGCGCACGCCTTCGCCCACCGCCGCGGGCCGACGGTCACCGCCGAGGTGATCAAGGAGCTCGCCGGTGTCGGCCTGCACGGCGTCGAGGTCGACCACCCCGACCACGACGACGTCGCCCGCGCCGAGCTGCGCGACCTGGCCGCCGACCTCGACCTGGTCACCACCGGCTCCAGCGACTACCACGGCACCAACAAGGTCATCCGGCTCGGCCAGGAGACCACCGCCCCCGACCAGCTCGACGCGATCGCCGAGCGAGCCACGGGGGTGGAGATCGTGGTGGGTTCGTGAGCGAGCCTGCGAGGGGTCGTCATGACTTTTGATCTCCGGCTGTTCGCGGAGGTCACGATCACCCTCGTGGTGATCATGGACCCGCCGGGCACCGTGCCGGTGTTCCTCAGCCTGGTCGGGCGCCGCGCGAAGGCGGCGCGGCTACGGGCGGCCCGGCAGGCCGTGCTGGTCTCCCTCGGCGTGATCAGCCTGTTCGCCATCGGCGGTGAGGCGATCCTGTCGTACCTGCACATCGGGATCCCCGCTCTGCAGGGCGCCGGCGGGCTGCTCCTGCTGCTGATCGCGCTCGACCTGCTCACCGGCCGGGCCACCGCCGAGCCGCAGGCCGTCGAGGACGTCAACGTCGCGCTCGTGCCGCTGGGCACCCCGCTGCTCGCCGGGCCGGGGGCCATCGCCGCCACGATCGTGTTCGTCCGGCAGGCCGAGGGCGAGACCGGGTCCCTCCTCGCGCTCGCGTGCGCGATCGTGGCCGTGCACTTGGTGCTGTGGTTGTGCCTGCGTTACTCGACGGCGCTCATCCGGGTGATCAAGGACAGCGGCATCACCCTGCTCGCGAAGATCGCCGGCCTGCTGCTGGCCGCGATCGCCGTGCAACTCGTGGCCGACTCGGTCCGCGGCTTCATCGGCTCGTAGCGGCCCGCGCCAGTGCGGAGAGGTCGACCGTGCCGTCGTCCCGGAACACCGGGTCCACGTAGGTGACGTCCTCCGCCACGTGGGACACGGCCTGGCCCACGTTCACCACCGGGCGGGTCACGTCCTGCCCGGCCAGCTCGACGAGGTACGCGGGGTGCGCCGTGGCCGGGGTGGCCCGGTAGCAGCGGACCAGCGTCTCCAGGACCAGGATGCCCAGGTCGCGCAGGTGGTACTGCTGCTCGGCGTGCGCGAACCAGAGCTCCAGCAGGTCCGCGAGCGGCCCGGCGACCTCCGCGCGGGGGTGCTCGGTGAGCAGCTCGGCCGCGGCGACCAGGTGGATCCGGGGGTGCAGGCCACTGAGGGTGTCGTACGGGTTCGGGTGGCCGTGCGAAATCTGGGCGAAGCCGGCGCGGGCGTCGGGCGCGGTGGGCAGGCCGGCCTCCTCGGTCCAGAAGCCGAGTTCCCAGCGGAGGTCCGCCACCATCCGCGCCACGATCCAGGCCGCCGCCCGCAGACCCGGCTCGCCCGCCGCGGCGAGGTCGTGTCGCGCGTTGGCGGCGCAGGCGTCCCAGGGGCCGCCGCCGACGCGGTAGCGGTCGCGGATGCCGGCGACCAGCTCGGCGACCGCCGGGTCGTCGGGCAGCGGGCGTCCGGCCCGCTCCATGGCCTCCCGACGCCGGACGTTCGGGTTGTCGGCATGCGGAGAGACGGGCAGGTCCCCCAGGACGTTCATGAGGTCGGGCGTCCGGTCGTCGGGCGTCCGGTCGTCGGGCGTTCGCTCGGTTCGGGCCCGTGGTTTGCGCCGCCAGAGAGGCATGGGTTCGAGCGTAGGACTGTCGGTGGGCTCCTCTACCGTTGAGGGGTGCAACTCGGGTTCGACGCCATGCCCCGCAAGCTCATCAAGGTCACCCCGTCGCGCGTGGCGACCTGGATGGACTGCCCGCGCCGGTACCGCATGGCCTACGTCGACCGGCCGTCGCCGCCGCGCGGGGGTGCCTTCGCGCACAGCACGCTCGGCGCCGTGGTGCACAACGCACTCCGGGCCTTCTTCGAGCTGCCGGTGCGCCGGCGCACGCCCGAGGCCGCGGCCGCGCTGGTCGGGCAGCACTGGAACGACGAGGGCTTCGCCGGGCCGACGCAGGCCGCCACCTACCGCGAGCTCGCCGGCGGCTGGGTGGCCGACTACGTCAGCGAGATCGACGTCGCCGACGACCCGATCGGGCTGGAGCGGTGGGTGTCCGCGCCGGTCGGCACGATCGTGGCCGAGGGGCGGGTCGACCGGATCGACGAGCGGGACGGCGAGCTGGTCATCGTCGACTACAAGACCGGGCGCTCCGCGCTCACGACCGACGACGCCAGAGCGTCACAGGCGCTGGCACTCTACGTGTTGGCCGCCCGCCGGACCTTGCGCCGGCCGTGTCGGCGTGTTGAGCTGCACCATCTACCGACCGGGACCGTGGCGGCCTGGGAGCACACCGAGGAGTCGCTGACCAGGCACCGCACCAGGGCGGAGGAGGCGGCCGAGGAGTTCGCCCTCGCGCGGGATACCCTCCACGCCGGTGGCGACCAGGACGTGTTGTTCCCGCCCCGGGTGGGAAGACAGTGTTCGTGGTGTGACTTCCGGCGCAGCTGTCCCGAGGGGCAGGCCGCGGGCCCGCAGGCCGAGCCGTGGGCGCTGCTCGCGCGCGCCGACGAGGTGAAGGGATAGACCACGTGGTGCCGGACAACTCGCCGACAGTCCCCCTGGCGGCCGCGAGGGCCACGACCGTGACCCTGGCCGAACCGACCGCCCCGCCCCGCCCGCGCGGCGGGTTCGGGCGCGAGCTGGCCGGGGCGCTGGCGGTCGGGCTGTCGGTGCTGGCGGTCGTGATCGTGGTGTTCCAGGTGCTGGCCTGGGTGCGCGGCGTGCCCGGCCCCGGCCTGGCGATGGTGCTGGGACACCTCGGCGCCGCGGTCCTGGCCGTACTGGTCCAGCGCGTCGCCGACCGCACCACCGGTGCCGTCGCCACGCTGGCCGCGCTGGGCGTGGTCGCCATCACCGCCACCACCATGTGGTTCCTCTGGTGGGCCTGACCGGCTAGGCGGTGAGCCAGGAGCGCCAGGTGGGCAGGAGCGTGTTGAGCAGGGCCTGAGGGTTCTCGACGTTGGGGGAGTGGCGGGCGCCCGGGATCACCGCGAAGTCGGCGTCGAGGCGGTCGGCCATGTCCCGCTGGGCGGGCACCGGCCAGGCGTCGTCGCCCTCGCCGCAGGTGACCAGGCACGGGATGCCGCCGGTGTGCAGGGTCCGGGCCAGCGTGGAGACCTGGTCGGGCTCGGTGCGCAGGCCGTGGGCCATGCCGAGCAGGCTCGCCGGCAGCGAGCTCAGGAACCGCTGCCGCAGGAACGTCGCCAGCTCCGGGGCCGGCGCGAGGCGGTTCGGCAGCATCCGGTCCAGCTCCTCGCGCATCCGCAGCGCCGCCTCGATGCCGTGCTCGCGCATCGCCGGCTCGCCCAGGTCGAGGGCCTTGCGGCGCGCGCCCTCGGGAAGCTCGCACGGGCCGGTGCACATCAGCGTGAGCCCGGCGACCGGCGCGCCGGCCAGCACCGCGCCCCGCGCGACCAGGCCGCCGAACGAGTGGCCGAGCAACAGCACCGGGTTGCCCTCGGCCGACAGCTTGCCGACCAGCTCCGCCAGCAGCGCGCCGAGCGCGGTCGGCAGGTAGGCCGCCTCGTCGTCGGGCCCGCCGGACTCGTACTGGCCGGGCAGGTCGATGGCGATCGCGTGCACACCGGCCTCGGTCATCGGGTCGAGCAGCGGCGCGAAGTCCTCCTTGGACCCGGTGTAGCCGGGAACCAGCAGCGCGATCGGCGCCGGGCGCCCGTCGACCTCGGGCGCACGGGCGTGCAGGGCCGCGATCGGACCGTACCGGCCCGGCAGGTCCACGCGTCGGCCCCGGTGCGGGCTGATCTGCGACGGCTGGCTCACCGCCCCAGTGTCCCCCAGAATCCCTGGAAGCGCCGTGGAGCCGGCGTGAACTCTCAGCGCAGCGCGACCACGGTGTCGCCGCGCTGCTCGTAGACCATCGGCCCGCTCGAGGACATCGTCACCACGCCGTCGTACCCGCCGCGGTCGACCGGGATCGTGCCCCGCACCTCGCCGGTCGCCGGGTTCAGCACGGTGATCCCACCCCGCACCGGCACCAGCATCCGCCCGGCGAACAGCGTGCCCGGCCCGACCGCGTTCTCCACGCTCCACAGCGGGCGCAGGTCGGCCTTGGCCAGCGCGACCGTGCGCGAGCCGGTGAACCAGTACACCGCGCCCGGCGCCTCGTACCCGGGCACGACGTGGCCGGGCGGGTCGGTGTCCGGGAGGTCGCCGGGCGCCAGCGACAGCCGGTGCCGCGCCACCACGGCCCCCTCCTCGTCGTACACGAGCAGCCGGGCCGGGTCCGGTGCGACGACCACCGTGCACAGCTGGGTCTGGCCCTCGTCGACGCCGATCCGGCACTCGTCGCTCATCGCGAGCACCCGCGAGCCGTGGACGCCGGTGGCCGTGCTGAACGTGACCTCGGGTTCCTCGGAGCTGTCGTCGCCGGTGGCGCGGTACACGGTCAGCCGGTCGCTGGGGTCGTCCGGGCAGCGCTCGACCACCCCGATCCGGCCCTCCTCGACGGCGACCGAGCCGTAGTCGCAGCCCGTCCTCGGCTGCCGGTCCGCGTTCACCAGGGTCGGCACCCGGCCGTACTCCATGGTCAGCACCAGGTCCGAGCGGTAGGTGTGCAGCAGCCGGTCGCCGGTCGCGGTGAGGTAGCTGCCGTCGAACAGCAGCCGGGTGCCCAGCTCGGCGTCGGAGTTGCGCTGGCCCAGGTCGGGGCGACCGTCGTCGTCGCGGCCGCGCCGGCCGGACGCCGGGTC
>DATABL010000051.1:0-2444 GCA_036259595.1 Actinophytocola sp. | reverse complement strand
GAACTGGGGCCTGACCAAGCTCGCGGCGTACACGCGGTCCGAGTCGATGGACGAGATGCGGCACGCCGAGCGGATCACCGACCGGATCCTGTTCCTCGAGGGCCTGCCCAACTACCAGCGCCTGTTCTCGCTGCGGGTCGGTCAGACCGTGCGCGAGCAGCTGGAGAGCGACCTCGCCATCGAGCTGGAGGTCGTCGACCGGCTGAAGCCCGGCATCACGATGTGCCGGGAGAAGGGCGACCACACCACGGCCACGCTGTTCGAGGACATCCTCGCCGACGAGGAACACCACATCGACTACCTCCAGACCAACCTGGAGCTGATCGACAAGCTGGGCGAGCAGCTGTACCTGGCGCAGCTGGTGGACCAGCCCCCGACGGCGGGCTGACTCCTGTCATAACGTCGCGGGTTCCGACATGCGAGCCCGGGGAGTCGAAGATACGTTCGAGGCATGACCGACGACCGCAGCGACGTCAACCGCAGTGACGGCCCGGACGCCGCCGGGCCCGCGAGCAAGGATCCCGGCGACTGGACGACCGGCGACGAGCCGATGACCGGCCCGCAGAAGTCGTACCTGCACACGCTGGCGCAGCAGGCCGGCCAGGAACCGCCGCCGGACACGCTGTCGAAGGCCGAGGCATCCCGGCGCATCGACGAACTGCAGGAGCGCACCGGCCGCGGCAGCTGAGGCCGCGCGCGGACCACGAGCGGACGGTCGCCGGTTCGATCTCCGGCGGCGGCCGCCCGCGTGGTGCTGTCCAGTATGGTCGTCCGCGTGGTGCGGCTCGGCGCGGGCGACGAGGGCTTCGTCAGCTGGGGGCGGCGGATCCCGTTCCTCACCAGTGCCGCAGCGCGTAGCGCGGCCCCCGACGCGGCAGGCGCACCCGCATGATTGACCGCCTCGGCACCGACCCGGCCACAGGCATCGCCGTCGTGATCGCCACGATAGGGATCGTGGCCACGCTGCTGGTCCTCGTGCGCATCGGCGGTCAGCGAGGCCTCACGACGATGTCCGCCGCCGACGTCGCCTGTGTCGGCGCTCTCGGCGCCGTCGTCGGGCGGACCACCTTGCTCGCCGTGCCGACCCTCGCGACGGGGGTCATCGCCCTCGTCGTCCTGTTCGGGGTGCGGCACCTGCTGTCGGCCCTGGACCAGCGGCCGCGCTGGCGGCGCCTCTTCGCCCGCCGCCCGGTCGTGCTCGTGCGCGACGGAGTGCTGTATTCGGAGTCGTTGCGCCGGGCCCGGATCAGCGAGGACGATCTGCGCCTGCGCCTGCGCCTGGCCGGGATCACCGACCGGCGCCAGGTCGGCTTGGCGATCTTGGAACGAACCGGCCAGATCAGCGTGTTGCGAGGTGAGCAGCCGGAGCCCTGGCTCCTCGCGGACCTCGAGCGCAGCTCGTGGCCTCAGAGTACGGGTGGCCGGGCGGAGTGACTGCGACTGCGTCTCCATAAGGAGCCGGCAGCTCTGCGACTTTGACCGATAATCGCCGTTATGACAGTTATCAGGGGCCGTCGGCCTGCGGGTTCGCCTGGCCGATGTAGACCTCGTTGCCGTCCGGGTCGGCGATGACGGCCAGCCGCTCCCCCCATGGCTGGTCGGCGGGCTCGGCGACGATCCCGGCGCCGGCGTCCCGGGCGCGCGCGACCACCGCGTCGCAGTCGTCGGCGTAGACCCACAGGGCGATCCGGCCGCGGCCGGCCTCCGCGCCCGGCCCGTCCCCCACCCCGCCGATGCCGAGGGACGACGAGCCCACCCGCAGCGCGACGTACGCCACGGCGTCGTCCGCGCCGTCGACCGGGAACCGGTAGGTCTCCTCCGCGTCGAACACCGCGCGGTAGAAGCGCCACAGCCGCCCCAGGTCGTTGCTGGACAGGATGGGGAACAGTTCGCCGAACACGCGCTCGCCTTCCGCCGCGGCCACCGAAAGGTGGGATGTTAGGTTTTTTGGGTGGGACTGTTGTCCGTGCACCCCGGATCCGTCGAGCCTGCCCGGTGAACGCCGTCGCCGTCGAGCGGCCCGTCGCCCGCACGTCGTTGTGGTTCGCGGCCGCCATCGTGCTCGTCGCGGCCAACCTGCGCCCCGCGGTGGTCGGCGTCGCCCCGGTGCTGCCGCAGATCCAGCTGGGCGTCGGGCTCTCCGCGACGGCGGCCGGCGTGCTGACCGCGCTGCCCGTGCTGTGCTTCGGGCTGCTCGCCCCGGCGGCACCGCGCCTGGCCCGGCGCTTCGGTATCGGGCACACGCTGCTCGGCGCGCTCGCGCTGATCTGCATCGGGTTCGCCGTCCGGTCGAGCGGCCCGGCCGCGGCCCTGTTCGCCGGCACGGTGCTGATCGGCTCGGCGATCGCGACCGGGAACGTGCTGCTGCCCGGCCTGATCAAGCGCGACTTCCCGCACCGCACCGGGTCCATGACGGGCCTGTACTCGATGGCGATCTCCGCGGG
>DATABL010000050.1:0-30490 GCA_036259595.1 Actinophytocola sp. | reverse complement strand
CGCCGCCAGGTAGTGGGCGGCGTTCGACCGGCTCCAGCGGGGGGCGCTCCACCTGGAGGGCCTGTGCGGCCAGTTCGGTGACCGGGCGCACCGTGCGCAGCTGGCGGTTCGGGTTCGGGTCGAGGAGGTCCACGGCGTGGTCGTCCAGCGGCGTGACCGTGCCGCCGTGTGCGCCGGGGTGGAACGACCAGTGTGCGCGGTTGTGGGAACGCCCCGCGGTCCAGGTGAGCTGGATCACCCACTTGCCGTCCTCGCCCTTCCACGAGTCCCACGTGGCGGCGGTGTAGTCCTGGCCGCGGGCGGTGAACACCTGCGCCACCACCTCGCCGAGTTCCTGCACGTCGGGGCCGTCCTCGCGGACCGGGTGCGCACGCTGGGCCAGGTCCGCGGTGCGGGAACGCTCCAGCAGCACCGGGTAGGCGAACCGCTCCACGCGGCTCGCCGGTACGCCGGCCGCGGCCGCGACCTGCTCTACGGACTCTCCCGCACGGATGCGGGACTGGATCTCACGAGGACGCATCTGGCTCTCCAGCTCGATGGCGATCTGGCCGAGTCGGGTGACGTCTCCCCGGGCTGCCGCGCGCAGCCGTTCGTCCGCGGGAATCTGGAAGCGCTCGCCGCGCGCCGGGTCCTCGACGATGACGACCTTGCCGTCATCCCCGAGTCCGACGACCCGGAGCGAACGCATCGCGGCCTCCCTCGAACAGACTTCACCTCGCCAGTTGCCACGCTAGTTCGGCGGGTCGCCTTGACGGGCGAGGCGCGCCGAGTACCGTGCCATCGGTCCGAAAACCGATCCTGCCCGACGTCTGCCTACCCGCGCCAGCCCAAACCGGTGATCTTCTCGTAGGCGTCGACGTAGCGTGCCCTGGTGGCGGTCACCACGTCGACGGGTAACTCGGGCGCCGGCGGCCGCTTGCTCCAGCCCGTGCCGGCGGCCCAGTCGCGGACGAACTGCTTGTCGTAGGCGTGCTGCGGGCGGCCGGGCACCCACTCGTCGGCCGGCCAGAACCGGGACGAGTCGGGCGTGAGCACCTCGTCGGCGAGGGTGACCACGCCGTCCTCGGTGAGGCCGAACTCCAGCTTGGTGTCCGCGACGATGATGCCGCCCTCGGCGGCCCGCTCGGCGCCGCGCCGGTACACCTCGAGGGTGAGGTCGCGCAGCCGGCCCGCCAGCTCGATGCCCACGACCTCGGCGATCTCGGTGAACGTGGTCGGCGCGTCGTGGCCGCCGTCGGAGACCTTGGTCGTCGGCGTGAAGATCGGCTCCGGCAGCCGGCTGCCCTCGACCAGGCCCGGCGGCAGGGTGACGCCGGAGATCGCGCCGGTGGCCTGGTACTCCTTGAGGCCGGAGCCGGCGAGGTAGCCGCGGGCGATGCACTCGAACGGCACCATCGCGAGCTTGCGGCAGCGGATGGCCCGCCCGGCGAACTCCGCGGGCACGTCGGTGGCCGAGACCAGGTGGTTGGGCACGATGTCGGTGAGCCGGCCGAACCACCAGACGGACAGCTGGGTGAGCAGCGCGCCCTTGTCCGGGATCGGGGTCGGCAGCACGACGTCGTACACCGACACCCGGTCCGAGGCCACCAGCAGCAGGTCCGCGCCGTCGGCGTAGATTTCGCGGACCTTGCCGCTGTAGACGTGCTGCATCGTCACACGCGTTCCACCAGCCAGTCGACGCACCGGGTGAGCGCGGTGACGTCGTCGGGCTCGATGGCCGGGTACATCGCCACCCGCAGCTGGTTGCGGCCGAGCTTGCGGTACGGCTCCACGTCGACGACGCCGTTGGCGCGCAGGGCCTTGGCGATCGCGGCGGCGTCGACGTTCTCGGCGAAGTCGATCGTGCCCACGACCTGCGACCGGCTGGCCGGCTCGGCGACGTACGGCGACGCGAACTCGCTGCGCTCTGCCCACTCGTACAGCCGGGTCGAGGAGTCCTTGGTGCGCGCGGTGGTCCAGGCCAGGCCGCCGTTGGCGAGCATCCAGTCGATCTGCTCGGCGAGCAGGTAGAGCGTGGCGACGGCCGGGGTGTTGTAGGTCTGGTCCTTGCGCGAGTTGTCCAGCGCGGTGGTCAGCGACAGGAACTCGGGCACCCAGCGGCCGCTGGCGCTGATCTCGGCGATCCGCTCGAGCGCGACCGGGCTCATCAGCGAGATCCACAGCCCGCCGTCGGAGGCGAAGGACTTCTGCGGGGCGAAGTAGTAGGCGTCGAAGTCCCGCGCGTCGACCGGCAGCCCCGCCGCGCCCGAGGTGCCGTCGACCGCGACGAGCGCGGCCTCGGCACCGGCGGGCCGGACGACCGGAACCGCGACCCCGGTGGAGGTCTCGTTGTGCGCCCAGCCGACGAGGTCGCAGCCCTCGGCGTACTCGATGGCCGGCGCGGTGCCCGGCTCGGCCTTGACGACGACCGGGTCGGACAGGAACGGCGCGCCCTCGTTGACCTTGGCGAACTTCGAGGAGAACTCGCCGTAGGTGAAGAGCTGGGCGCGCTCGCGGACCAGCCCGAACGCGGCGGCGTCCCAGAAGGCGGTGGTGCCGCCGTTGCCCAGCACGACCTCGTAGCCCTCGGGCAGCGAGAAGAGGTCGCGAAGGCCCGCGCGCACGCGGCCGACCAGGGACTTCACCGGCTTCTGGCGGTGCGAGGTGCCCATCAGCGCGGAGCCGTCGGAGGCCAGCCGGGCCAGCTGCTCCGGGCGGACCTTGGACGGGCCGGAACCGAACCGCCCGTCGGACGGCTTGAGGTCGGCGGGCAGCACCAGTGAGGTCGGATCGGTCGTGGTCGGTGACTGCGTCATGTTGACGGCGCCTCTCGGCAGTACTGGGTCGGGTCACGGCGACGTTGCCGATCCCCAGTCTCCCTCATCGCGCCGGCGCGTGCGGCGACCCCCCGAGCCGCAGGCCCGAGTTGTCCACAACCCGACCGGTTGTCCACATGTTGATCTTCCCTGCTTGACAGAGGTTCGGTTCACCGCTCAGTCGGTGGGCCAGCCGCCCTGGTGCAGGCCGCCGGGAATGGGGGCGGCCGGGTCGTACGGGGTGCGGGTGAACACGAACGTGGCCAGGTCGAGGTGGCTGGGGGTGCCGTCGGCGTGGTGGTGCAGGCGCAGCGTCTCGCCCGCGTAGTAGCCGTCGAGGCCCTGCCAGGTGTCCTGGCCGGTCGGGCGGAAGCGGGACGCCCGCCCGGTCCCCGCCGCCGGCCGCAGGTCCAGCCACTCGCCCGGCAGCAGGCGCAGCACGAACGGGGTCGGGCCCCAGAACCACTCACCGGTCAGCGCCAGCAGCGCCGGGTTCACCGACGGCTGCGGCTGCCACTCCGCGGGCAGCGCCGGCTCGTAGTCGTCCACCAGCTTGAGCAGGTCCACCGCCAGCCCGGACACCCCGACGCCGGCGGTGCTGTTGGTCAGCGTCAGCGCCCCGGTGGTGGTCGCCGGGTCCACCACGACGCTGGCCAGGAAGCCGGGCATCGAGCCGCCGTGGCCGGTGAGGCGGCGGCCGGAGTCGCGGAAGGCCTGCAGGCCCAGGCCGTAGCCCGACGTCCACGCGTCGCCGTCCTCGACCGCCGCCGGGGCGCGCATCTCGGCCACCGTGTCCGGGTGCAGCACGTCGCCGGTGTCGCCGGCCAGGAAGCGCAGCCAGCGGGCCAGGTCCGTGACGGTGGACCACAGCTGACCGGCCGGGGCCATCGCGCCCGCGTCGGGGGTCGGTTCGGGGAGGAGCACGTCGGCGTAGGGGTGCACGGCCCAGCCGAGCGCGTGGGGGGCGACCGGGTGCGGGCTGGTGCGGGTCATCCCCAGCGGGGTGAGGATCTCCTCGGCCAGCGCGGTCAGCCAGTCGGTGCCGCGCAGCTCGGCCACCAGCTGGCCGAGCGCGCCGTAGCCCACGTTCGAGTAGTGGAACCGCTCGCCCGCCCGGTGCCGCGCCGGCTCGCCGGACATGCTGTCCTTCAGCGCCGGCCAGTCGTCGCCGGGGGCGCGCTCCCACCACGCGCCGGGCGACTCCGAGGTCAGGCCGCCGGTGTGGGACAGCAGCTGCGCGACCGTCAGGTGCCCGAACGACGTGCCGCCGACGTGCTTGTCCAGCGCGTCGTTGAGGTCCAGCCGGCCCTCGTCGCGCAGGCGCATCACCAGCACCGCGATGAACGTCTTGGTGATCGAGCCGATCCGGTACTGGGTGTCGGTGGTGGGCGCGGCCCCGTCGACGAGGCCGCGCGCGCCCGTCCAGAGCAGCTCCTGGCCCCGGACGACGGCGGCGACCAGCGACGGAGCCCTGCGCTCCGCCTGCTCGGCGGCGACACGGCGGAGCAACGCGAACTCGGTGGTCTGCAGCATGGCCGCATTCTTACCGATGCCCGGCACCGACCTTAATCGGTCATGGGTAGTTACCAGTTACCGCAGCAGCCCCTGCGCCATGGCGGTGGTGACGGCGGCGGTGCGGTCGGACACGTCGAGCTTGCCGAACGTCCGCAGCAGGTGGGTCTTCACCGTCGCCTCGGTGATGTGCAGCGCCCGGCCGATCTCGGCGTTCGTCAGGCCCTTCGCCACCAGCGCCAACACCTCCACCTCGCGGCCGGACAGCGTCTGCCGCTCCGGCCGGCGCACCCGGTTCACCAAGCGGCCGGCGACCGACGGGGCGAGCACGGTCTCGCCGCGGGCGGCCGCGCGGATGGCGTTGGCCAGGTCGTCGCGGGAGGCGTCCTTGAGCAGGTAGCCCGACGCGCCCGCCTCCACCGCGCGCAGGATGTCCGCGTCGGTCTCGTAGGTGGTCAGCACCACGACGCGCGCGGTGGAGAACGCCAGGATGCGCGTGGTGGCGCCGACGCCGTCCAGGCCGCGCATCCGCAGGTCCATGAGGATCACGTCCGGTTCGACGGCCCTGGTCCGCGCGACGGCCTCCTCGCCCGACCCGGCCTCGCCGACCACGGTCAGGTCCGGCTCGGCGTCGAGCATCCCGCGCAGGCCCTCCCGCACCACCGGGTGGTCGTCGACCAGCAGCACCCGGATCAACGCGGGACCTCCAGTTCGACGGTCGTTCCTGAGATCCCGCTGTGCAGGGTCAGTTTGCCGCCGACCTGGGCGGCCCGGGACCGCATGCCGCGCAGGCCGTAGCCGGTGTCGAACGCCCGGGTGGGGTCGAACCCGGTGCCGTCGTCGGCCACCGTCAGCGTCGCCGTGGCCTCGCCCGCGCGCAGGCAGATCGTCACCTCCGAGGCACCGGCGTGCCGGCGCACGTTGGTGAGCGCCTCCTGGACGGCGCGCAGCAGCACCACCTCGATCACCGTCGGCAGTTCCCCGATCTCGCCGTCCACCCGGTAGGTGGCGCGGATCGGGGTCTCCTCGGCGAGCCGCTGGAGCTGGCGCCGGATCGCCTCGTCCAGCGACCCGGTGCCCATCGCCGAGGGCATCAGGCCGGCCACCAGCGCCCGCGCCTCGCCCAGGTTCTCCCGCGCGGTCCTGGCCGCGAGCACCAGGTGCCCGCGGGCCTTGTCGGTGTCCCGGTCCAGCTCCGACTCCGCGGCCTGCACCAGGGTGACCAGGCTGGTGAAGCCCTGCGCGAGCGTGTCGTGGATCTCCGCGGCGATCCGCGAACGCTCGGCGGTCACGCCGGCCTCGTGGGAGAGCCGGGCGATCTCCTCCCGGCTCTCCTCGAGCTCCTGGATGAGCACGGCGCGGTCCTCGCTCTCCTCGATGATCCGGTGGATCCAGACCCCGACCGCGAGCGAGAACGCGATCGTGAACAGCGTGCCGGGTCCGAGGACGGCGAGCATCGTCGTCGCGCCGTCGCGGATCAGCACCGACAGCGGCGGCAGCAGGTTGATGCCGATGATGACCGGCACCGCGTCCCGCAGCGACAGGCTCATGAACACCAGCGGGCAGGCGGCGAACAGCGCGAACGACGCGTCCCCGTCGAAGGCGATCGCCACCACCAGCAGCAGCACCACCCCGCCGGCGAAGATCCGGCCCTTCCGGACGGTGGAGGGAACCGCCTCGGTGATCATCGGCCGGCCGTAGCCGACGTACCACGCCGCCATCACCCCCAGTACGGAGACGGCGCCGACCTTCTCGGTGGTGCTCGCGTCGGAGAGCAGCATGAGCGTGCTGATCGTGCCGAAGCCGACCGCGAAGTAGACGTCCCACAGCCAGAACCAGCGCACCCACTCGTTGCTGGGCCTGCTCCGGGTCAGCCCCTGCGGTTGGTCCACCGGAACGTCGCCAGGCACAGCACCAGGCCGATCACGCACCACGCGCCCAGCATCAGCGCCGTCGTCCCGTGTTCCCATGAGCCAGCAGCCTCCTGAACCATCATGCTGTCCGGTAGGAAGACCGAGCGGAAGCCCTGGGCCGCCCACTTGATCGGGAAGAGTGACCCGAGCTGCAGCATCCAGTCCGGGAGGTCGCCGACGGGGATGTAGACCCCGGACATGAACAGCAGCGCGATGAAGGGCAGTTGGGTGACCGCGCCGGCGCTCTGCGCGCTCCGGGCGATCCCGCTGATCGCGATGCCGAGCAGGGCGCAGCTGATCACCGCCAGCACGAACACCCACGCGAAGGTGAACCAGCGGCCGGCCTCGGTCGGCAGCGACACGTCGAACATCACCGCGCCGACCGCGAACAGCAGCACCACCTCGGCCACGCTGGCCACCGCGACCAGCACGATCTTGCCGACGAAGTACGAGGTCGGCGGCATCGGGGTGCCGCGCAGCCGCTTGAGCGTGCCGTCCTCGCGGTCGAGCGCGACGCCCGTGCCGAGGTTGACGAACGAGGTGGAGACGATGCCGGCGCCGATCATGCTGGCGGTGAAGACCTGCCCGACCGAGATCCCGGTCGGATAGGTCTGATCGAAGATCGACCCCAGCAGGATCAGGATGAAGGCCGGAAAGGTGAAGGTGAAGATCACCTGGTCCTTCTGCCGGAAGAACTGCCGGAGCTCGATCCCGCCGCGGGCGAGGCCGACCGCGGCGGTGGAGGGGAGGGTCGCGGTGGTCACGTGGTCTCTCCGATCAGGTCGAGGTAGGCGTCCTCCAGGCTGGGCCTGGTCACGGTCAGCTCGGCGAGCTCGCCGCCGCGGGACAGCTCCGCGATCAGGGCCGTCGGGGTGTCGGTGAGCGTCGAGCGGGGCCCGTCGGGGGTCGTCCAGGAGACGGTCGCCTTGGCGGTGGAGCGTCCACCGAGCGTGGCCGGCGTGCCCTCGGCGACGATCCGCCCGCCGGCGATCACCGCGACCCGGTCGGCGAGGGCCTCGGCCTCGTCGAGGTAGTGGGTGGTGAGCAGGATCGTGGTGCCGGTGCGGGCGAGGTTGCGGATCAGCTCCCAGAACTGACGGCGTGCCTCGGGGTCGAACCCGGTGGTCGGCTCGTCGAGGAACACCAGCTCGGGCCGGCCGATGACCCCGAGCGCGACGTCGAGGCGCCGGCGTTGGCCGCCGGAGAGGCTCTTGACGCGGGCGCCGGCCTTCGCGGAGAGCCCGACCTGCTCGATGACGTCGTCGACCGGGGCGGGGTCGGCGTAGTAGCCGGCGTAGTGCCGCACGCTCTCCCGGACGGTCAGCTCGGCGGCGTCGTTGGCGGTCTGCAGCACGATGCCGATGCGACCGCGCCAGGAGCGGCTCGCGCTGCCGGGGTCGGTGCCGAGCACGGAGACCTCACCGGCGTCCCGGCCGCGATGACCTTCGAGGATCTCGACGGTGGTGGTCTTGCCCGCTCCGTTCGGCCCGAGGAGGGCGAACACCTCCCCGTGCCGGATGTCCAGGTCGACCCCGTCCACCGCGGCCACGTCGTGGTAGGACTTGCGCAGTCCCCGAACCTGTATGGCGCTCATGGGTGAATCGTGTCGCCGCGAGGCCCCGCTCCGGGACGCCCGCAGGACTGAACCGTGGTGTCAACCGTTCGACGGACACCCGGAAGCCCGTAGAAGCCCCGCTCACCCCACCCGAAGCTCTGAAATCCGCTCGCGCGCGCGAGACGAACCCCCACCCGATCCCGGGGGCGTCCCGCCTTGCCAGTCTATCGGCTGGAGGTCACAGGTCTAGGTACGAAGATCAACATGTGGACAACTGGACCAGCTGTGGATGGTTCAGGAGCGGTTGACCGTCTCCCAGCCCTCGACCTCGGCGGGGTTGCGCGGCCCGGGGCCGACGTACCGCGCCGACGGGCGCACCAGCCGGCCCGTGCGCTTCTGCTCCAGGATGTGCGCGCACCATCCGGCCGTCCGGGCACACGTGAACATCGCCGGCATCATGTGCGTGGGCACCTGCGCGAAGTCCAGGATCACCGCCGCCCAGAACTCCACGTTCGTCTCGATCGCGCGGTCCGGGCGTCGCTCGCGCAGCTCGGCGAGTGCGGCCTGCTCCAGCTCCGCCGCGACCTCGTAGCGCGCGGCGCCCAGCTCCTGGCACGTGCGCCGCAGCACCCGGGCCCGCGGGTCCTCGGCCCGGTACACCCGGTGACCGAACCCCATCAGCCGCTCGCCGCGGTCGAGGATCGACGCCACCACCTTGCGCGCGTCACCGACGTTCTCGACCTCGGCGATCATCGGCAGCACCCGCGCCGGCGCGCCGCCGTGCAGCGGGCCCGACATGGCGCCGATCGCGCCGGACAGCGACGCGGCGACGTCCGCCCCGGTGGAGGCGATCACCCGCGCGGTGAACGTGGACGCGTTGAGCCCGTGCTCGGCCGCCGACACCCAGTAGGCGTCGATCGCCCGGACGTGGGCGGGGTTCGGCTCGCCGTGCCACCGCGTCATGAACCGCTCGGTGATCGTGGTGCACTCGTCGATGCGCCGCTGCGGCACCGCGGGCCGGCCGATCCCGCGCGCGGACTGGGCGACGTAGGACAGCGCCATCACCGACGCCCGCGCCAGCTGCTCGCGCGCCTCGACCTCGCTGACGTCCAGCAGCGGCTGGTAGCCCCAGATCGGCGCCAGCATCGCGAGCGCCGCCTGCACGTCGACCCGTACGTCGCCGGTGTGCACCGGGATCGGGAACGGCTCCGCGGGCGGCAGCCCCTTGCCGAACCGTCCGTCGACCAGCAGTGCCCAGACGTCGCCGAAGGTGACCTCGCCGGCGAGGTCCTCGATGTTCACGCCGCGGTACCGCAGCGCCCCGCCGTCCCGATCGGGCTCGGCGATCTCGGTGCGGAAGGCGACCACGCCCTCCAGCCCGGGCCGGTAGCCGTCGTCGGCGTCCGCCACCGACGTCGTCGCGTTCTGGTCGACCTGCCGCACCGCGCCGTGCATTCGTCTCAGCCTCTCCGCCGTTCCCCGAATTCCCCACGCGCGGCGCGCACCTCATCGGCCCGGTGTTTGGCCCCTTCCCGCACCGGGGCGCACCGCACGGTCAGGCCACCTTCCTCCTGTTCGGTGCTCCGAGGCAATTGTCCGGACCGGTGGTTTCGGTCACGATTCAGGAGAACGATTCAGAAACCGCGGGTTACATCCGCGTTCGCAAGCGTTTGCGAGGCGATTTCGTTCGCGGCGGAGCTCAGCGCCGGCGTGCGGTCAGGGTCCGCACGTCCACGGAGACCGGCGCCGGTTCGGACAGCAGGACACTGCCGGTCACCTGCGCGACGATCTCGTAGTAGCCGTCCACGAGCAGGTACGCCGTGAGCGTCGCCGGCTCGTCGAGCTCGACCACCCAGTAACTCGGAATTCCCGCTTCGGCGTACTCCGCCAGCTTGAGGATCCGATCCTGTTTGCGCGATCCGGGCGAGACGATCTCCACGGCGAGGAGGATGTCCTCGGCATCGACCCGGGCAGGGCTCTGCTCGGCAAGCTTGTTGTAGGTCACCGCGACGTCGGGGCAACGAACCGTGGGCGGAAATGCGGCCTGTACAACCACCTCGATGTCCTGCAGCGCCGTCAAATAATCGGGCAACTGTCTTCGAGGTCGTTGGCCAGAAGCCTGGAGGCGCGCTGGTGCGTCAGTTCGGGTCGCGGGGATACCTGAAGGACTCCGTCAGCTAGTTCGATGTGCCGAGAGGTGTCCTCAGGTAACGCGGCCCACTCCTCCAAGGTGAGGAGATGGTCGGGCCACGGTTGTGCGGTCATGCTCTCAACTCTATGGCGTGTGACGAGCGAGGCGCATCAGCAGTTCGAGCTGGCCGGGCGGCCGGCGAAGCGGTCGCCGAGCCAGGTCATCGCGGCCGGGCCGCCGACGCTCACGCCGAGGATGTGCTCGGCCAGCGGGATCGGCTGCCAGCGGACCTCCGCGCCGCGCGCACACCACGCCGACCGCAGGTCCTGCCCCACCGCGAACGGGATCAGCTCGTCCAGCGTGCCGTGGTACAGGTACACCGGCGCCGCCGGTGCGTGGTTGCCCGCCCGGTTCTCCGCCAGCCGTGCCCGCCAGCGCGGGTCGGCCAGCGGGTCCGGGACGGTGACGAACTCGGCGAGGCGGCCGAACGGGGCGATCGTCGCCAGTTCGGCCGTGCACGCGCGCGCGACGCGCGGGACCGTCGCCCGGCCCCGGTCATTGAGGATCTCCTCGAACGGGACGTCGGCGTACGCCGCGTCGTAGCCGGCCGCGGCGGCGAGTACGAGCGAGAAGCCGACGTTACCGTCGTTGAACCGGGCCACCTCGGCGAGGTCCGCGGGCACACCGCCGGTCGCCACGCCGACCACGTTCAGCTCCGGCGCGTACGTCGGCGCCAGCTCGGCGGCGAACGCCGTCGCCTGGCCGCCCTGCGAGTAGCCGAACAACCCGACCGGCGCCGACGGCGACACCCCGGAACCGGGGACGCGCGCCGCGGCGCGGGCGGCGTCGAGCACGGCGTGGCCCTCGGCCCGGCCGACCGCGTAGGTGTGCGGGCCCGGTGTGCCGAGGCCCTCGTAGTCGCTCAGCACGACCGCCCAGCCGGCGAGCAGGGCCTGGCCGATCAGGGCGATCTCGTTCTCGGTTCCGGTTCTCAGTTTGTAGGACGGCGCGCAGTCGTCACCGAGGCCGTGCGTGCCGACCGCGTAGCTGACCAGCGGCCGGGGCCCGCGTGACCACGGTGTTCTGGGCACCAGCAGGGTGCCGGACACGGCGTTGGGCGCGCCCGTCGCGGAAGTTGAACGATAAATGAGCTGCCAGGCGTCGACCGGCATCGGGAACAGGGTGAGCGGGTCGGCGAAGACTTTTACCGTGCGGTGCCGAATGACCTCGCCGGGGACCCCCGAAGGCCGCTCGATCGGGTGGGTGTAAAACGGGTCCTCCGATGGTGCGGGAACTCCCACCGGAACGGCGGTGGCCGGACCCGGCACGGCGAACAACGCCGTGGCCAGGGCCAGCAAACCAAGCAGCACACGACCGATCGATCGTGGGAAGAGTCGCATCGCCGACGACCTCCGCGGGGGATTTCACCACTGTGGTAATTGCAATTTTCAGAACGCTAGACCAGCTGGGCTCCGTTGTCCAGTGGGAGTATTCCCGGCCGTGAGAGCTGAGGGAGAAGGTCCGATGGGGCAGGGCCCGCACAGTCGCATGTACCGGGGCGTGGACACCGAGCAGCGACGTGCCGAGCGGCGGGAGCGGCTGCTCGAGGCAGCGCTGGACGAGTTCACCACGCGGGGTTACCACAGGACGAAGATCGCCGACCTGTGCGCGCGAGCTGGCGTTTCTACCAGAAACTTCTACGAGAAGTTCACGAGCAAGGAGGCGTTGCTGCTCGAGCTGCACGCGCACATCAACACGGTCGCGATGAAGCGGATGCTGCCGGTGCTCGAGTCGCTCGCCGACGCCGACGCGCTGACCCGGATCACGACGCTGCTCGACGCCTTCGTCGCCGCGGTGACGTCCGATCCCCGGTACCCGCGGCTGAACTACGTCGAGGCGCCCGGGATCAGCCAGGCGATGGAGCGCCAGCACCGGGACTGGTTCAACCGGTACACCGACTTCATCGAGGCGGAGTGCGACCGCGCGGCCGCCGCCGGCCTCGCGCCGAAGCGCGACTACCACCTCACCGCGATCGCGCTCGTCGGCGCGATGACCGGGATCCTGCGCGAGTGGCAGGCGCACGAGCCGCCGCTGCCGGCGAACGCCGTCGCCGCCGAGATTCGCGAGGTGTTCATCGCCGCCATCACCCGTCCGGCGTAGCGGGCGGCTGCGCAACGTTTCCGCATCGATTCGGGTGGGGGTCATCACCCTTCGTGTGGTTTCCGCGCACGCGAAATCCCCGTACCTTCGTGGGGGTGCGGGCCTTCCGGCGACCGGCGGCTAGGCCTTCCCGCGTTCGGTGGGTCCCTACACGACTAGGAGATCGGGCATGGCGGAGGCCAGGATCGCGACCAGCGACGTCACGGTGGACCTGCCGAAGATGCGGGTCTCCTACGAGGTGGGCACGCTGAGTGAGGCGGAGCTCGCGAGCACCTGGCACGACCAGCTCCAGGAGTGGCTCGACGACGCCATCCGCGCCGCCGCCCCCGAACCGAACGCGATGGTCCTCGCGACCGCGAACGCCGACGGCATGCCGGCGTCGCGCACGGTGCTCGCGAAGGGCCTCGACGAGCGCGGCGTCGTGTTCTTCACGAACTACGCGTCCGCCAAGAGCCACGACCTGATGGCCACGCGGTTCGCGTCGGCGACGTTCCCCTGGTACGCGCTGCACCGCCAGGCCACCGTGCGCGGCACGGTGGAGAAGGTGAGCCAGGCCGAGACGGCGACGTACTGGGCGAGCCGGCCCCGGGGGTCGCAGCTGGGCGCGTGGGCGTCCCCGCAGTCGATCGTGGTGAGCGGACGGAACGTGCTGGAGTCCGCGCTGGCGAACGTGCAACGCCAGTTCGCCGACGTGGACGAGGTCCCGGTACCCCCGCACTGGGGCGGCTGGCGCATCCGCCCCGAGGTGGTCGAGTTCTGGCAGGGCCGCCGCGACCGCATGCACGACCGCCTCCAGTTCAAACTGACTCGCGACGGCTGGAAGGTCGAACGCCTCGGCCCGTGACCCGCCGAGTTGTCCACAACCGCGCCCGTTGTCCACAAGTTGATCTTCCCCACCCCACCAAGGCTTGCTTCGCACTAGACTGGCCTTGAGGGGTGCCCCCGGAGCGGGTGGGGGCTGCCCTAGGTGTTCGCGGGCAACCGATGCTGGCATCGTCGTGTATCCGGTGGGCTCGGTCGTATGACGGTCGCGGAGGCGGCCGCGCTGACGCAGCCGATCGCGAGCCACTGCGGGGGGTGTAGGTGCTCGTTCAGGACGATCAGGCCGGCGATGCCCGCGCTGGCGGGTTCGAGGGTCTGCAGCACGCCGACCGTTCGGGGCGGCAGCCTGCGCAGCGCGGCGAGTTCCAGCGAGTACGGCACGGCGGCTGAGAGGACGGCGACGACGGCGCCGAGCAGCAACACGCGCGGACTGAGCGCCGCGGCACCGCTGTCGACGATTCCGAACGGCAGGGCGAGCAGGGCCGCCCACCCGAGGGCGAGGGCCAGCGGCGCCGCGTTCGTCGTGCCGGTGCCCGCGCGCTTGCTCAGCAGCAGGTATGCGGCCATCGACACCCCCGAGGCGAGCGCGAACAGGATCCCGACCAGCGGGTAGTCGACTCCGGCGGGTGTGTGGAACAGCCAGACCCCGACTCCGGCCAGCGCCGCCACCGCGAGGTCGAACGGCCTGCGGGACGTCGCGAGCGCGAGAGTGATCGGTCCAAGCAACTGCAGCGTGGTCGCCATCCCCAGCGGTAGATAGGTCAGGGCCGGATAGATCAGGTTCATGCCGGCGATCGCGGTGCCGAAGCCGAGTACGGTCCGCAGTTCCCGCCACCGGCGAGGGACCGTCGGTCGGTGGACGAGCAGGAGCAGCCCGGCGGCCATGCCCAGCCGCAACGCCACCACGGTGGCCGGCGACACCGTGTCGAACAGGTGCTTACCGATCGCTTGGCCGGTCTGGACGCTGAGCACGCTGCACAACACGAGAACCGGGGCACCGACTGTCGCCATGATCGTCAGTTTCCGGCGGTCGACCATGTACGTCTATCGAATGTTCTCGCACATATTCGTTTAGCATGGCTGCATGATTGACCTGAGGCGGCTGCACGTGCTGCGTGCGCTGGCCGAGCACGGCACGGTCACCTCGGCCGCGGCGGCGTTGCACCTCACGCCTTCCGCGGTGTCCCAACAGCTCCGCCAGCTGGCCCGCGAGGTCGACGCGGTCCTGCTGCGGCCCGAGGGACGCCGGGTCCGGCTCACCCAGGCGGCGCACATCCTGCTCGACCACGCCGACGTGCTCCACACGCAGTGGGAGCTGGCGAGGGCCGATCTCGCGGCGCACAGCGGCCGGATCGCCGGGACGTTGCGGATAGCAGGCGTGTCCTCGACGATCGCCGCGCTGGTCGCGCCGGCCGTGGCCGGGTTGCGGACATCGCATCCCCTGCTGCGGAGCGAGATCCTCGAGGAGGAGAGCGGGGACTGTCACCGGCTGCTGCTCGCGGACGAGGTGGACCTCGCGGTCGTGCTGCCCAACCCCGAGATGCCGCCGGTCACCGATCCCCGGTTCGAGCACCAGCCGCTGCTCGACGACCCGCAGGACCTGCTCGTACCGGACGGCCATCCCCTTGCTCGGCGCGGCGGCGTGGAGCTCGCCGAGGCCGCCGGCGAGGACTGGGTCGTCAAGCGTCACAACAACGACACCCATCCCCTGCTGATCGCTGCCGCCACCGCGGCCGGATTCACCCCGCGCATCGCTCATCAGGTCAAGGAGTGGTACGCCGTCTCGGCCATGGTCGCCGAAGGGTTCGGGGTGTGCCTGCTGCCCCGGCTGGTCCCGCTCCCCGCCCACCACCAGGTGATCCGCGTACCGATACGTGGCGTGCCGAAGCCGTACCGCCGGATTCTCACCTGCGTGCGCCGGGGCGGCGCGAACCACCCGGTGGTCGCCACCGGGCTGGCCGCACTGCACACGATCGCCGGCAGCTTGCGCACGGACCAGGGTGCACCGACCGGTGGTCGTTAGCTGGGCTAAGCTCTTCCCCTCGTGGGGGTAGCTCGGATCGCCATCGATACGCGGCCGCTGCGGATTCCGGCGTTCCGGCGGCTCTGGGTGTCCACCGCGATCACCGCCGTCGGCAGTCAGCTGACCACCGTCGCGGTGCCCAAGCAGGTCTTCGACATCACCGGGTCCTCCGGGTACGTCGGACTCACGGGGGCCTTCGGGCTCGTGCCCCTGCTCGTCTTCGGGCTCTGGGGCGGCGCCATCGCCGACGCCGTCGACCGGCGGACCGTCATGCTCGTCAGCAACACGGCGATCGCGGTCACCTCGGTGCTCTTCTGGGTGCAGGCGGCCCTCGGCATCCGCGACGTCTGGCTCGTGCTCGTGCTGCTCGCCGTCCAGCAGGCGTTCGTCGCCGTCAACATGCCGACCCGCACCGCGGCGGTGGCACGGTTGGTTCCCCTCGAACACCTGCCGTCGGCCACGGCGCTGACCGCCACCGTCTCCTCGTTCGGGATGGTGTTCGGGCCGCTCGCGGCGGGGGCGTTGCTGCCGGTCGCGGGGTTGGCCGTGCTCTACCTCGTCGACGCGGTCGTACTTGCCGGGGCGACCCTGATGATCATCGGGCTGCCGCGGTTGGCGCCGTTGGACGGCGTCCGGCGGCGGGCCGGGATCAGGGACATCGTGGACGGGTTCCGGTACCTCGCCGCGAAGCACGTGCTGCTCGCGTCGTTCCTCCTCGACATCATCGCGATGGTCGCGGGGATGCCGCGGGCGTTGTTCCCGGAGATGGCGGAGCGGACCTTCGGCGACCCGGCCGGCGGTGGGCTCGCGCTCGGCTGGCTGTACGCCGCCATCCCCATCGGGGCCCTGCTGTGCGGGCTGGCCTCAGGCTGGCTGGGGCGGATCAGGCGGCACGGGGTCGGGGTCACCCTCGCGGTCTGCGCGTGGGGACTGGCGATCATCGGGTTCGGGCTCGCGCAGGCGCTCTGGCTCGCGGTCGTCTTCCTCGTCCTCGCGGGGGCCGCGGACATGGTCAGCATGATCTACCGCAGCGCGATGCTCCAGGCCGCCGCCACCGACGAGATGCGCGGACGCATACAGGGCGTGTTCACCGTCGTCGTCGCGGGTGGACCGAGGGTCGCCGACATCGTGCACGGGTGGGGCGCGGCCGGCGCCGGCACCGCGGCGGCGGCCAGCGGCGGGGGAGCGCTGGTGATCGTGGCGGCGGTCGTCGCGGTCGTCTGCCTGCCCGCGTTCTGGAGGTACACGGCGCCGAGCGGAACGTAGCCGGGTGGTGACTCTGGTGATCCGCACCTTGATCGGGCATGCTGATGTTTCATGGTGACCGAGAACACAGCACAGACCGAGGAGAAGCAGCCGGCGCTCAAGCGGGTCATCGGGCCGAGGCTGCTGTTCTTCTTCGTGATCGGCGACATCCTGGGCACCGGCATCTACGCGCTGACCGGCAGCGTGGCCGGCCGGGTGGGCGGCGCGCTGTGGCTGCCCTTCCTGATCGCGTTCGGCGTCGCCTTCCTCACCGCGTTCGCCTACCTGGAGCTGGTCGGCAAGTACCCGCGCGCGGCCGGCGCCGCCCTCTACACCAACCGCGCGTTCCGCAAACCGTTCCTGACCTTCGTGGTCGCGTTCGCGGTGATGTGCTCGGGCATCACCTCCGCCTCCGCGGCCGCCCGCGCGTTCGGCGCCACCTATCTCCCGGCGGCGTTCGACATCGAGGTCTCCGGCACGGTCATCGCGATCGTGGCCGTGCTGTTCGTCCTGCTGCTGGCGGGGATCAACTTCATCGGCGTCGCCCACTCGGTGAAGACCAACGTGGTCCTCACCTGCGTCGAGCTCGCCGGCCTCGCGATCATCATCGGCGTCGGCGTCTACGCGGTCGCCGGCGGCCAGGGCGACCCGGGCCGGCTCGTCGAGATCAACACCGCGGACACCAACTGGCTGCTCGCGGTCACCGCCGCCACCTCGCTCGCGTTCTTCGCCATGGTCGGGTTCGAGGACTCGGTGAACATGGCCGAGGAGACCAAGGACCCGAACCGGGCCTTCCCCAAGGCCCTGCTGTCCGGCATGGCCGTGGCGGCCCTGATCTACGTCCTGGTCGCGCTCACCTCGTCGCTGCTCATCGCCGCCGACGACCTGGCCGCCGCCGAGTCCGGCGCGCTGCTCGAGGTCATCGGCGTCGGCGCGCCCGGCTTCCCCCGGTGGATCTTCGAGTGGATCGGCATGTTCGCCGTGGTCAACTCGGCGCTGATCAACATGCTGATGGCCAGCCGGCTGCTGTACGGGATGGCCAACGAGCGGATCCTGCCCAGGATCTTCGGCACCGTGCACCCGTTCCGCCGCACACCCTGGGTGTCGATCCTGGTCACCACCGGCATCGCGGCCGTGCTGGTCGCCACCGCGGGCGCCGACGGGGTCAGCAAGCTCGGCGGCACCACCGCGCTGCTGCTGCTGTGCGTGTTCGCCGTGGTCAACGTCTCGGTGCTGGTGCTGCGCCGGGAGACCGTCTCCCACCCGCACTTCCGCGCGCCGACCTGGGCACCGGTCACCGCCGGGATCCTCTGCGGCTACCTCGCGATCCCGTGGCTGTCCGGGCGGCCGGCGAGCGACTACGTCATCGCGCTGATCCTGATCGCGCTCGGCGTGCTGCTGTGGCTGCTGAACTGGCTCTACCTGCGCGGTCGCGGCGAGCGGGCGAGCACTGTTCGAAACAGGCCGCCGGACCGGCACTCTGCTGGGTGAGGGGCGTTGTCAACGGAGGTCGGCCGGACTTCTGAATTGTGTTCGGTGGCCGAGTTCGACCCGCAGGCGCTCAAGGACTGAGGCCCGCCAATAGGGTCTAGTCGTATGGGACCTACCGGACTGCAACTGGAGATCGGGCACGGCGACGCGTGGGCGGCCGTCACGACGGTCGGCGCGGGGCTGCGTGCCTTCACCGTGGCGGGTGTGCCGTACGCCGAGACCTACGGCGCCGACGACACCCCGCCGCTCGGTGCCGGCGCGGTGCTCGTGCCGTGGCCGAACCGGGTCGGCGGTGGCACCTGGCCGCACGCCGGGGTGACCCAGCAACTGGAGGTCACCGAGCCGGCCCGGGGCAACGCGATCCACGGGCTGGTGCGGCGCGAGGAGTGGACGGTCGCCGAGCGGACGGAGTCGGCGGTCACCCTCGAGGTCGAGATCGACCCGCGGCAGGGGTGGCCGTTCCCGTTCCGCACGGCGGTCACCTACGCGCTCGACGATCGGGGCCTGACCGTCACCCACACCGTGCACAACCTGGGTGACGAGGAGATGCCGTTCGGCGTCGGCACCCACCCGTACCCCCGGCCGGGCGAGACCGACGTCGACGACTGCGAGCTGACGCTGGCCGCGTCGACCGTGCTGCCCGTCGACCCCGAGACGATGGTGCCGGTGGGCAAGCCGCTGTCGGTCGACGGCACCGACCTGGACTTCCGCTCCGGGCGGCGGCTGCGCGAGGTGGAGCTGGACACCGCGTTCGGCGGCTGCGTGCCGGCCGCGGACGGGCTCGTGCACCACACGGTCACCCGCGACGGGCGCGGCGTCGAGGTGTGGGCCGAACCGGTGTTCTCGTGGGTGCAGGTGTTCACGCCGGCCGAGTTCCCCGGCAAGGGCGCCCGCGCGGTCGCCGTCGAGCCGATGACCTGCCCGCCGGACGCGCTGAACTCCGGCACCGACCTGATCGTGCTCGCGCCGGGGGAGACCTGGCGCGGCAGCTGGGGTATCCGCCCGCTGGCCGGGTAGGTTGCGTGGTCGTGAGTACAGCTGTCACTGGTGGTTATGTCGTTCCGGTCGACGGGGACCCGATCGAGGGCGGGACCGTGCTGATCGACGGCGGGACGATCGTCGCGGTCGGCCCCGAGGCCGAGGTGGACGTGCCGGACGACGCGGAGATCGTGGACGCGTCGGGCACGTGGGTGCTGCCCGGCTTCGTCGAGTCGCACGGGCACGTCGGCGTCGTCGAGGAGGGCGACGGCTGGGCGGGCATCGACGTCAACGAGATGACCGACCCGAACGGCGCCCGCCTGCGCGCGCTGGACGGCATCAACCCCGACGACGAGGGTTTCCGCGACGCGCTGTCCGGCGGCGTGACCACGGTGGTCGTCAAGCCGGGGTCGGGCAACCCGATCGGCGGGCGGACCGTCGCGGTCAAGTCGTGGGGCCGGACGGTCGAGGACATGCTGGTGCGCGAGCCGACCAGCGTGAAGAGCGCGCTGGGCGAGAACCCCAAGCGGATCTACGGCGACCAGAAGAAGCTCCCGTCGACCCGGCTCGGGGTGGCCGCGGTGATCCGCGACGCGTTCACCAAGGCGCAGGACTACCGCGAGGCGCGGGAGTGGGCGATCCGCGAGGGCAGGCCGTTCGAGCGCGACAACACCCAGGAGATCCTGGTGCGCGTGCTCGAGGGCGAGGTGCCGTGGTGCCAGCACAGCCACCGCGCCGACGACATCGCGACCGCGATCCGGCTGGCGGAGGAGTTCGGGTACGAGCTGATCGTCAACCACGGCACCGAGGGCCATCTGCTCGCGGACACGTTGGCCGCCAAGGACATCCCGGTGATCATCGGCCCGCTGATCATCGGCCGGTCCAAGGTGGAGGTTCGCCGGCGGTCGATGCGCAACCCCGGGATCCTGGCGCGGGCGGGCGTGCGTATCGCCCTGACCACGGACCACCCGGTCGTGCCGATCGACTACCTGGTGCACCAGGCGACGTTCGCGGTCAAGGAGGGCCTGGACTCGGAGACGGCGCTACGGTCGATCACGGTGAACCCGGCGCGGATCATGGGGCTTTCCGACCGGGTGGGCGCGCTGAAGCCGGGGCTGGACGCGGACGTGGTGCTGTGGTCGGGCGACCCGCTGGACGTGATGAGCCGCGCGGTGCGGGTGTTCGTCGACGGTCGCGAGGTCTACCACTTCGACGAGTCCACCGGCCTGGGCGTCACCGCGAACCCGTTCTACCGAGAGTAGCCCCGCGAGTCCCACCTCGGGGTCAGGCCCGGCGGAGCTCTCGGGCGATGAGCATGCGTTGGATCTGGTTGGTGCCCTCGAAGATCTGCGGGACCTTGGCCTCCCGCAGGTAGCGCTCCACCGGGAAGTCCCGCGTGTACCCGGCGCCGCCGAGGACCTGGACCGCGTCCGTGGTGACCTTCATCGCCGCGTCGGTGGCCACCAGTTTCGCGATCGAGGCCTGGCGGGTGAAGGTCAGGCCCCGGTCCCGGCGGCGGGCGGCCTCCAGGTACGTCGCCCGGGCGGACTCGACGGCGGCGGCCATGTCGGCGAGCAGGAACTCCATGCCCTGGAACTCGATGATCGGACGCCCGAACTGGGCACGTTCCCTCGCGTAGGCCACCGCCTCGTCCAGGGCCGCCTGGGCGAGCCCCACCGAGCACGCGGCGATGCCGAGCCGGCCCGAGCTCAGGGCGGTCAGGGCGATCCGCAGGCCCTCGCCCTCGGCGCCGAGCAGGCGGTCGGCGGGGACCTCCGCGTCCTGGAAGACCATCTGCGTGGTCGGCGAGCCGGTCAGGCCCATCTTGTGCTCCGGCGGCGCCGCGGACAGGCCCGGCGTCGCGGCGTCCACCAGCAGGCAGCTGACGCCCTTCCCGCCGTCCGGGGACGTGCGGACCATCGTCGTGTAGAAGTCCGCGTGGCCGCCGTGGGTGATCCACGCCTTGACGCCGTTCACCAGGTAGGACGAGCCGGCACGCACCGCGCGGGTGGTCAGCGCGGCCGCGTCCGAGCCCGCCTGGGGCTCGGACAGGGCGTACGCGCCCAGCAGCTCGCCGCCCAGCATGTCCGGCAACCACCTCGCCCGCTGCTCGTCGGACCCGTACTCGGCCAGCGCGAAGCACGACATCACGTGCACCGACAGGCCGACCCCCATCGACATCCACGCCGTGGCGACCTCCTCCAGCACCTGGAGGTACACCTCGTACGGCAACCCGCCACCACCCCAGCGCTCCGGGTACGGCAGCCCCAGCAACCCCGAACGGCCGAGCAGCCGGAACTGCTCCCGCGGGAACCGTTCCTCCTCCTCGTACCGCGCGGCGATGGGGGCCAGCTCGTCCCTGGCGATCTCCCTGGTCAGCTTGACGAGATCCTCCGCGTCCCGGTCGGGAAGCAGGCGCTCGGCGGGCATTGCACGTTCCTCCGCAGGTCATGCGTTGGTCATGGGCGTCCCATTAGTATGACGACCTACTGTCGGGTAGTGGTCGAAACGGGGTGAGGTGGCGCATGATCTGTGTCGGTGGCGAGGCCCTGATCGATCTCGTACCGGCACCGGCCGCCCGGCCCGGCGAGCTCGGGCCGCTGCTGCCGCTGCCCGGCGGCGGCCCCTACAACACCGCGATCGCGCTCGGCCGGCTCGGCGCCCCCACCGCCTTCCTCTCCCGGCTGTCCACCGACACCTTCGGCGACGCGCTCCTCGCCCGGCTCCGGGCGTCCGGTGTGGACACCTCGCTGGTGCGGCGCGGCGACGAGCCGACCACGCTCGCGGTCGCCGGCATCGGGCCGGACGGATCGGCCCGCTACTCCTTCCACGTCGAGGGGACCGCCGACCGGATGGTCGCCGACCCCGGCGAGCTCCCCGACGAGGTGACCACGGTCTCCCTCGGCACGCTCTCGATGGTGCTCGAACCCGGGGCGACGACCTACGAAACCGTGCTGCGACGTCATTCCGCGCGCGGCCGGCTGGTCGTCGTCGACCCCAACATCCGGCCCGCGATGGTCGCCGACCCGGACGCCCACCGCGCGCGGTTCGCCTCCTGGCTGCCGGACATCGGGCTGCTCAAACTGTCCCTTGAGGACGCCGCGTGGCTCGCGGACGGCGGTGACGCCGAGGCGGCGGTCCGGGGGTGGCTGAGGGAGGGGCCGGGTGCCGCGGTGCTCACCCGCGGTGCCGGCGGACTGGTCGCGCTGACGGCGGACGGTGACCGGATCGAGGTGCCGACGGTCCCCGCGGCGGTGGTCGACACGATCGGGGCGGGGGACACCGTGCACGGTGCGTTGCTGTTCTGGCTGCACGAGGCCGGAATCGTCGACCCGACCGGGGTACGGGAGATCGACGCCGACGGGTGGCGTGCGGCACTCGAATTCGCCGCGCGGGCCGCCTCGGTCACCGTTTCTCGAGCCGGCGCCGAGCCCCCGTACGCGGCTGAGCTGGGAATTCACCCCTGAAGTGCCCTTGCCCACACCCCGTGGGCTGTCCGGCCGGCCCCGATCGCACTAGCGTTGGAGAAACAAGAACACGTTTGTTGAGAGGGACTACGCATGCCTGACGCGAGGACCGTTCCCGCCGGGACTGGCAACAACAGTGCCGTCGACGGTTCGGGAGCACACAACAGCGCTCCGGAATCCCCGGAATCAGTTGCGCTGCGTTACCCGGGCGGCGAGTACGAGATGTCCGTCACGCATGCCACCGAGGGTTCGCACGGGATCAACGTCGGCAAGTTGCTGTCGACCACGGAGCTCGTCACGCTCGACCCCGGCTTCGTGAACACCGCGGCCTGCTCGTCGGAGATCTGCTTCATCGACGGCGAGGCCGGCATCCTGCGCTACCGCGGTTACCCGATCGAGCAGCTGGCCGAGCGCTCGACCTTCATCGAGGTCAGCTACCTGCTCATCTACGGCGAGCTGCCGAACCAGGCCCAGCTCGACGAGTTCGCCTCGAAGATCAGCCGGCACACCCTGCTGCACGAGGACCTCAAGCGCTTCTTCGACGGCTTCCCCCGCGACGCGCACCCGATGCCGGTGCTGAGCTCCGCGGTGTCGGCACTGTCCACCTTCTACCAGGACAGCCTGTGGCCGTTCGACCAGGACCAGGTCGAGATCTCCACCATCCGGCTGCTCGCCAAGCTGCCGACGATCGCCGCGTACGCCTACAAGAAGTCCGTCGGCCAGCCGTTCCTGTACCCGGACAACTCGCTGGGCCTGGTGGAGAACTTCCTGCGGATGACGTTCGGCTTCCCGGCCGAGCCCTACGAGGTCGACCCCGACCTGGCCCGCGCGCTGGACCTGCTGTTCATCCTGCACGCCGACCACGAGCAGAACTGCTCCACCTCGACCGTGCGGCTCGTGGGCTCGTCGGAGGCGAACCTGTTCGCCAGCATCTCGGCCGGCATCAACGCCCTGTTCGGCCCGCTGCACGGCGGCGCGAACAGCGCGGTGCTGAACATGCTCGAGGGCATCCGGAACTCCGGCGGCGACGTGGGCTCGTTCGTCCAGCGGGTGAAGAACCGCGAGGAGGGCGTGAAGCTGATGGGCTTCGGCCACCGCGTGTACAAGAACTACGACCCGCGCGCGGCGATCATCAAGAAGACCGCGGACGACATCCTCGGCCGGCTCGGCGGCGACGACAGCCTGCTGCACATCGCCAAGGAGCTCGAGGCGCACGCGCTCGCCGACGACTACTTCGTCGAGCGCAAGCTGTACCCGAACGTCGACTTCTACACCGGACTGATCTACCGGGCGATGGGCTTCCCGACGAAGTTCTTCACCGTCCTGTTCGCGCTGGGCCGGCTGCCGGGCTGGATCGCGCACTGGCGGGAGATGATGAACGACCCGGCCACCAAGATCGGCCGCCCGCGCCAGGTCTACACCGGGGAGACCGAGCGCGAGTACGTCCCGGTCGCCGACCGCTGACCCCGATGCCGTGAAGGACCCCTTCGTCGCACTCGACGAGGGGGTCCTTCAGTGCAGGGTGTCGCGCAGGCGCAGGCGGGGGCCCAGGTGGAGCACGGCGTTGCGGTAGACCAGTGCGCCGAGGCGGGCGACGAGCACGATCGACGCCGCGGTGAGCACGATCGCGACGCCCACCTGCCACAGCGGCACCGCGGCGAGCGCGATCCGGCCCGGCATCAGGATCGGCGACAGGGGCGGCAGCAACGACAGCACGGTCGCCGCCGTGCCGTCGGGGTTCACCGACAGCACGGCGAACCCGAGCACGAACGCGACCACGAGCACCGACGTCACCGGCATCAGCACCGCCTGCACGTCCTCCTGCCGCGACACCAGCGCGCCGACCGCCGCGAACACCACGGCGTAGAGCAGGTAGCCGAGCACGTACCAGAGCATGCCCCAGGCCAACGCGCTCGCCGCCGTGCCCGCGATCGTGAGCACCCCGGTCAGGACCGCCAGCAGCAGCCCGACCCCGCCGACCGCGGCGAACTGGACCAGCCCCACCAGCCCGAGCCCGGCGATCTTGCCGCACAGCAGCTGCCCCGGCCGGATCGTGGCCAGCAGCGCCTCCACCACCCGGCTGGACTTCTCCTCCACCACGCCCTGGGCGACCAGCGACCCGTACAGCAGCAGCGACAGGTACAGCAGCGCCACCACGATCAGCGCGAGCGCGACCCGCTGGTCGTGCCGAGGGTCGGCCGGTTCGAGCGAACGCACCTCGACGTCGGCGCCGGCGATCGTGGCCAGCACCTCGCCCGCGTCCAGCTCCTCCACCGACGCGAGCAGCCCGGAGAGCACCTGGCGCTGCACGATCCCGTCGAGGACGTTGTGCAGGTCGGGGTCGAGGTCGCCGCGCACCAGCACGTGCAGCGCCGCCGGCGCGCCGCTGACCAGGGCGTCCAGCGTGCCGTCCGCGACCTGCTCACGCGCGGCGGTCAGGTCGGTGACCTCGGTGGTGCGCACCTCGAGGTCCAGCGCCGCGGCCGCCTCGGTGAGCGGCTCGGCGACCGCGATCGACTGCCCGTTGAGCCCGACCGTGGTGAACCGCCGCTCGTCGAACAGCGTGCTGTGCGCGAGCACGAACCCGACCAGCACGACCATCGACACGACCGTGCCGACCACAAAGGACCGGGTGTGCAGTCGCGCGGTCACCTCCCGCCGAGCGACCAGGAACACCGTTCGTGTCCATGGTTCGCTTCGCTCAGTACGCTCCTTCACTCCGCTCACGGAACCACGTCCCGGTAGAGCTCCGCCAGGGTCGGCCGTTGCCGGGTGAACTCGCGCACCGGGCCGGTGGCCAGCGCCGCGGCCAGTACCGCCTGGTCGTCCGCGTCCTCGCCCAGGAGCAGCCGGGTGCGTCCATTATGGACCCCGAGGATCCGGACCCCGGTCAGCCCGTCCGCCCAGCCCGCCGGAGCCGCCGGCGCGTCGACGACGACCTCCCCGCTCCCCGCCGCGCCCAGCTCCGCGACCGTGCCCTGAACGACCATCCGTCCATTGTGGATGACCCCGATCCGGTCGCACCACCGCTCCGCCAGCTCCAGCGACCGGGCGGAGAACAGCACCGGCGCGCCCGCCGCGGCCCGCTCGCGCAGCACCTCGCCGACCGCGTCCACGGCGACCGGGTCCAGGCCGGCGAACGGCTCGTCGAGCACCAGCACGTCCGGGCCGTGCACCAGTGCCGCCGCGAGCCGCGCCCGCTGCTGGTCGCCGAGGGAGAGCCGGCGGGCCGCGTCCCCGCGCCGGTCGCGCAGGCCGAGCCGGGCGGTCCAGTGGTCGGCCGCCCGGTGTGCGTCGCCGGTGTCCATGCCGTGCAGCTCGGCCAGATAGACCAACTGGTCCAACAGCCGCATCCGCGGGTACAGGCCGCGTTCCTCCGGCAGGTAGCCGATCCGGCGCCGGACGGCGAGGGTGACCGGCTCGCCGCCGAGCCGCACCTCGCCCGAATCGGGGGGGAGCACGCCGAGCGCCACTCGCAGCGTGGTCGTCCTACCAGCGCCGTCGCCGCCGACGAGCCCGAACAGCTCGCCCGGCGCGACCGTGAGGCTCACGTCCTCGCAGGCCACGACGTGCCCGTAGCGCTTGGTGATCCGGTCGATCTCCAGTACCGCCGCTGGCACGCGCGACCTCCCTCCCGCTCGCGGATTACGTTTGAAAATTCTTCGCCAGACTACGACCTTCGGCGGCAGACGACCGCGTAGGTTCCCGCAAGGATGCAGGTGATGATCCACGAAGGACCATTGGAGTGGCGAGGGAATGGACCAGGGCATCGACCCGGAGAAGTGGTTCGCGCAGTACGACGAGAAACTGCGGGACGCGGCGGAACAGGCGGAGAAGGCCGAGAAGGCGCTGAAGGCCGTCGGCGGCTCGGCCACGTCGCAGGACGGTGAGGTCACCGTCCGGGTCAACGCGAGCGGCGCGACGACCGACCTGGTGCTGCGGGCCGGGGTGCGCGACTTCGACCACGAGCACCTGGCGCGGGTGATCCTGCAGACCACCCGGCAGGCGCAGCGGGACGTCGGGCAGCAGGTCGTCGACGTGATGACGAAGTTCGTCGGCGAGGGCGCGGCGCTGGAGGCGGTCAAGGAGCACCTCCCGGAGGGCTTCGCCGGCGACGGCACGGACGACGTGTTCAACCTGGAGGCGCAGCGGGACAAGCGTCCGGACGACGAGTACTTCGACAACCCCCCAGAAGTGATCAAGTAAGTCCACCAGACGAAATCGGGGATCCCCATGGGCAGTGGTTTCAACGTCAGCGTCGGGGAGGTGCGTGCGCACGCCACCACGGTGACCACCGTGGCGACGATGGTGCGTTCGGCCTCGGCGAACGCGCAGGACTCGGTGAACGGCGGAGCGTTCGGCCAGGTCGGCCAGTTCTTCGCGCAGGCGATCACCCAGGCGGCCGCCGAGCTGCGGGACGACATCAGCCGGGCGAGTCAGACCGTCGACCAGGTCCAGTCGGGCCTGAGCCAGGTGGCCGACTCCTACGAGTCCGTCGACGAGCGGCACATGGCGCTGTTCAACACCGCCGTGCCGGAGCCGACGCTGCCGCCGGAGGTGAACGACCGGTGACCGCCACCGACACCACCGCGCAGGACCTGTTCGAGGACATCCGCACCACCGCGAACGCGATCGAGGAGGGCGACTGGCTCGACGCCGGCGTCGGGGTGGCCAAGGTCGCGATGGACATCATCGGCCTGGAGGGCGACCCCCTCGGCGCCATCGCCTCCTCCGGTGTCAGCTGGGTGCTCGGCGCGGTCTCGTTCCTGCGCGAGCCCTTCGACATCCTCAAGGGCGACCCGGGCGCGATCACCTCGTCCGCGTCGTCGTGGGGCGGTGCCTGCGGCAACCTGCACGAGAGCGCGGAGCACTACCGCCAGGCCTCGACCGACCAGACCCGCTCGTGGGGCGGCACCGCGGCCGACGGCTACCGCGCGGCGAGCAACAACCAGGCAGACGGGCTGGCGGCGCTCGGCCAGGCCAGCCGGGGCGTCTCGCAGGCCATGCGGCAGGGCGGAAGCCTGCTCGCGTCGGTCCGCAAGCAGGTGCTGGACTTGATCTCCCAGGCCGTGCAGCAGATCATCCAGATCTGCGTCGAGGCGCTGTCGAAGTCCTGGCTGTCGTTCGGGGCCAGCGTGGCGCTCGGGATCTCCCGGTCGGTGCAGAAGGCCGTGCAGACCGGCCAGAAGCTGATGCAGGCGATCCAGAAGCTGGTCCAGGGCCTGCAGAAGATCATCAAGGTCGTCCAGCAGATCATGAAGGTGGCGCAGAGCGTCAAGCAGCTGCTGGAGACGATCGGCGGCAAGGCCAGTGGCGAGCGGCCGCAGGCCCTGTCGACCTACCAGGTGGCGACCACCGGCGCGATGGGCTCGGTCCAGCACGCGGTCGACACCGGCCCGGCGCCGACGCTGATGCGGGCGATCGCGCCCGGCTACCAGTGGCAGGAGCCGGAGATGGCCGGGCAGCACGTCCAGCTGGCGCAGGCCACCACGCGGCCGGACGGCCCGGTGTCGCAGAACGGCTGGCCGGTGAACCCGCCGCGCGGGATGCGCACGATCCCCGGCACCGACGTCCAGGTGAACGTGGCCGACGGGCCGGCGGGTGACGTGCTGATGTACGTCGCCGAGCAGGTGCACACCCGGGTCGAGGACGTCACGATGGACTCGGTGGACGGCGAGGAGGACGACTGGGGCCACGCCTACCGGGAGGTGCGCGGCGGCGGCGACATCTCCAACCACGCCAGCGCGACGGCGATCGACCTCAACGCCACCCGGCACCCGCTCGGCGTCCGGGAGACCTTCACCCCGGCCCAGGTCGACGAGATCCACCGCATCATGGACGAGGTGGACCACGTCGTGCGCTGGGGCGGGGACTACCAGAACCGCGCGGACGAGATGCACTTCGAGATCAACGCCTCGCTGGCGGAGGTCACCGCGGTGGCCGAGCGGCTGCGCGCCGCCCAGGTCGCCCAGTAGGGCACGAGCACGCGGGCCGGTCACCCACGGGTGGCCGGCCCGTCGTCATGCCAGCGCCAGTGCCTCGTCGACCAGGGCGGTCACCGTGGCGCGGGCGGAGTCCAGGCGGGTGGGGACCAGGCCGATCCTGGTGCGCCGGTGCAGCACGTCGTCGGCGGAGAGCGCGCCCTCGTGCCGAACGGCCCACAGCACCTCGCCCGCGGTGATCTCGCCGGCCACCGGCTCGGGGTGCTCGGCGACCCGTGGCGCCTCCGTGCCGTACGAGGCGACCAGCCGCGCGGGGGCGTCCACATGGGACAACTCGGTGCGGGATGCCGCGCCCACCAACGGAAGCCGGCCGGTCGGTGACGGGCGTGTGGTCAGCGCGGTGGCGTCCACGGCGTCCTGGGCCATCTTCCGGTAGGTGGTGAGCTTGCCGCCGACGACCGTGAGCACCCCGTTCGGCGCGGTGAGCACGGCGTGCCTGCGGGACAGGTCGGCGCTGCGGCCCGGCGCGTCCAGCAGCGGCCGCAGGCCGGCGTAGCTGCCCAGCACGTCCGCCCGCACCAGCCGGCGCTCCAGCACCGACGACGCCACCGTCAACAGGAAGTCCACATCGGACTCCGGCGCGGTCGGCTCGTCCGGCACCTCGCCCTCGAACAGCTCGTCGGTCAGTCCGATGTAGACCAGCCCGTTCCGTTGCGGCAGCACGATGACGAACCGGTTCCGCTCGCCGGGTACCGGCACGGTCAGCGCGGTCCCGCCGCCGCCGAGCGCGGCCGCGTCGACCACCACGTGCGACCCGAGCGAGGGCCGCAGCCGCACCGACTCCACCAGCGAGCCCGCCCACACGCCGGCCGCGTTCACCACCTTCCGCGCCCGCAGGGTGACCTCCGCGCCGGTGAGGCCGTCGGTGGCCGCGACCCCGTCCCCGTCGGCGGCGGTGACCCGCAGCCTGGTCAGCACCTTCGCCCCGTACCCGGCGGCGGTCCTGGCCAGCGCGACCACCAGGCGGGCGTCGTCGGTGAGCTGCCCGTCGAAGGACAGCAGCCCGCCGCGCAGCCCGGCGGTGCGCAGCCCCGGCACCAGCGCCAGCGCCTCCTGCCCGGACACCCGCCGCGGCGGCGGCAGCAGCGCCGACGGCGTCCGGGCGGCCCGCCGCAGCGCGTCGCCGGCCCGCAGCCCGGCCCGCACGACCGCCGCGCCGGCGCGGGACACCTGCTCGTGCAGGGGGAACAGCTGCGGCAGCGGCCGGGACAGGTGCGGGGCCGTCCTGGTCATCAGGATCCCGCGCTCCACCGCGCTCTCGTGCGCGAGCCGCACCTCGCCCTGCGCCAGGTAACGCAGGCCGCCGTGCACCAGCTTGCTCGACCACCGCGACGTGCCGAACGCCAGGTCGTGCGCCTCCACCAGCGCCACCGACAGCCCGCGCGCGGCTGCGTCGAGCGCGATCCCCGCGCCGGTGACCCCGCCGCCGACGACCAGCAGGTCGACCACCTCGCCGGTGGCCAGCGCGTCCAGCTCGGTGGCGCGCCGGTCGGCGTTGAGGGAGGTGCTCACGGGCGCAGGACCACGTCGAGTACGTGCGCGAGCTCGGTCAGCAGCGCGTCCAGCGACAGGTCGGAGGTGGCCGGGCGGATCGCGAACACGTAGGGCTGGAGCAGCAGGAAGATCGACCGCGCCTGCACGGCCGGGTCGCCCGCGCGGATGGAGCGGTCCCGCTGTCCGGCCGCGAGCTGGGCGCGCACGAACTCCTCGGTCATCCGCTGGCTGGTGCCGATCCGCTCCATGATGTAGGGCAGCAGCATCTCCGCGTCGCGCTCGATCACGGCGTGCATCAGCGGGTTGGCGGCCAGCGCGCGGATGGTGTGCACCGCGGCGACGACCAGCTGCCCGCGCGCGGTCGGCTCCCGGGCGGCGGCCCGGTTGGCCTCGGCGAGGATCTTGCCGAACTCGCGGGTGATCAGCGCGGACAGCATGCCGCGCACGTCGGGGAACCGGCGGTAGAGCGTCATCCGGCTGACCGACGCCGTTCTCGCCACGTCGCTGAGCGTGGTCCGCCGGACGCCGACGGCCAGCACGCACTCCATGGCCGCGTCCAGCAGCACGTCGTCGGCGACACGGTTGGGCGAGGGCGTGTGACGGATGGACGTCATATGTCACACTATAGCGGTGACCGAACCCCGTGACCACACCGGCGCCCCGCTCGACCACCGCATCCGGCGGGGCTGGACGCCCGGCGGTGGTCAGGACGCCATCCTGTCTGATCACGCCGCCCGCTGGCTATATTCGAAAACCGGCCTTACCGAAGTGAGTACGCCGGCCGCGCCCGACTCCGCGCTCGTGGCCGGCGAGCCCGCACTGCCCGACACCGCGCGGGCGGCGCTCGCGGACGTGGTCGGGCCCGAGCACGTCCTGCTCGGCCGGGACGACCGGCTCGGCCG
>DATABL010000049.1:0-3641 GCA_036259595.1 Actinophytocola sp. | reverse complement strand
GTGAAGTGCAGCAGCGCCGAACCCAGCCCGAAGAACGCGAGAATCCCGCCTAACCGAACCACGATCTCCCCTTAACCCCGAACGATTCCGGCACCCTAGCGACTACCCGCCCAGATCCGCCAGAGCCCGAACCACGCCAGTGCCCGACTCGGCGACGGGTGCCCGGCCAGCATCCCCACCAGCGCGCCGACCGCCGCCCACACCCCGAGCCGGCGCACCACGAGCAGCAGCGCCACCCGCTCCGCGCGGCCGAACCTCGTCCGCACCCGCAGCGTCGCCGCCGGCCGCCGCGGGTCCGGCGCCGGGCGGGCGGCGAGCCGGCCGAGCTTGGCCGTCACGTCGTCGTTGTCCGGGTCCAGCGCCCGTGCCTCGCGGTAGGCGTCCTCGGCGACCGCCCAGTCGTGCGCGAGCATCGCGGCGTCGCCGAGCACCTCGTGCGTCCTCGGCTCCGCCGGCGCCAGGTCGACCGCGGCCCGCGCGGCCCGCACCGCGTCCAGCGGCGCGTCGTGCGCGAACGCCTCGGCGAGCGCGACGTGGCAGCGCCAGTCCGCCGGGTCCCGCCGCACCGCCTCGCGCGCCGACACCACGGCCTCGTCGTGCCGGCCGAGCTCCACCAGTGCCAGGCTCGCCAGCCGGTGCGCCCACGACCGCTCGCCGAGCACGATCGCCCGCTTCGCCGCGGCCAGCGACTCGCCCGGCTCGCCCGCGTCCAGGTGCGCCGCCGCCAGCCGGCACCAGGCCGTCGGGTGCTCGGGGAACTCCTCGAGCGCCGGCACGAGCACCGCGATCGCCGAGCGCGGCCGTCCCTGCGCGGTCAACAGCTCCGCGCGGACCAGCGCCGAGTCGATCGAGCCCGCCATCACGCCCCTCCCCACCTGGGGCTACCCCAGCACGCCGGCCAGGTCGCCGGCAACGAGCTTCGCCGGGTCGACCCGCGCGCCGCTGTCGACGAGCGCGGCCAGCGCGTCCCCGTCGTCCCACATGTTGACGTTCATCGCCGCCCGCACCACGCCGTCGCGCAGCCAGAACGCGGTGAACTCGCGCGCGGCCAGGTCACCGCGGACCACGAGCCGGTCGGTCGCCGGGTCGGCCAGGCCGCGGAACTCCATGCCGAGGTCGTACTGGTCGGAGAAGAAGTACGGGCTCGCCCGGTACGGCTCGTGCGCGCCCAGCAGGTTGGCCGCCACGTGCGCGCCCTGGTCCTTCGCGTTGGCCCAGTGCTCGACCCGCACCCGGCCGCCGTAGCGGGGGTGGGTCTGCGCGGCGATGTCACCGGCGGCGTAGACGTCGACCGCCGACGTGCGCAGGCCCTCGTCGACCGCAACGCCGCCCGGGTAGGCCAGCTCGAGGCCCATCGCGTGTGCGAGCTCGACCCGCGGCGCCGCGCCGACCGCCACCACCACCACGTCGGCCGGCAGCTCGGAGCCGTCGGCCAGCGCCACCCCGGTCACCGAGCCCTCGCCGAGGAAGGCGTTCACCCCGACGCCGAGCCGCCAGGTCACGCCCCGCTCGGCGTGCAGGTCGCGGAACACACCGGCCACCGTGTCGCCGAGCACCCGGTGCAGGGGCAGCGGCAGCGGGTCGACCACGGTGACCTCGGCACCGTGCGTGCGCGCGGCCGCGGCGACCTCGCACCCGATCCAACCCGCGCCGACGATCACCACGCGGCGGCCCTCGGTCAGCTCCCCGCGCAGGGCCCGCGCGTCGTCGAGGCCGCGCAGCGTGCGCAGGCCGTCGAGGCCGGCGCCGGGCAGCAGGTCGAGCCGGCGCGGGGCGGAGCCGGTGGCGAGCAGCAGCCGGTCGAACGGGTGCGCGGTGCCGTCGGCCTCGACGACCTCGCGGTCGCCCAGCCGGACCTCGGCGACCGTGGTGGACAGTCGCAGGTCGACGTCGTGGTCGGCGTAGAACGACTCGTCGTGCACCCAGTCGGGGTCGGTGGTGTCGCCGAGCAGGATGCCCTTGGACAGGGCCGGGAGCTCGTAGGGCCGGTGGGTGTCCTGGCCGAGCAGCAACACCTGACCGGTGAAGCCCTGTTCGCGCAGGGCGCCCGCGGCGGTGGCGCCGGCGAGTCCGGTCCCGACGATCACGATGTGGCGCGGTTCGGCCATGTGGATCATGCCTTTCGAGAACTGTGCGTGGATTTCGGAGAATCTGGCGAACACCCGTCACGGCGGGGCGACCGTGGCGTCCAATGGGTATACGGCGTCCGCGCGGGCGGAGTTCAGCGGCGAAGGCAGGCAACGGCCGGAGGATGGGAAAGTGAACAACCACAAGGAGTGGGCGATCGCGTGTCGGGACGTCGCCGGCCGGCGTCGCGACCTCACGGTGTTCGTCCGGCAGGGCCGCGTCGTGCTGGTCGCCCCGCCGGGCGAGACCGCGGTGCTCGCGCCACTGGACGTCGGCCGGCTGCGGGCCGCGCTCCGCGACGCCGTGCTGGACACCTCGAAGACCGAGGACTGAGTGGTCACACGCCGGGCCAGGTGTGCACGGGTTCGTTGCTGTGCATGTGGCTGGCGTAACGACGGGTCATCTCGCGCAGGGCCTGTTCGCGGCTGACCGAGGTGGTCTGTTCGAGGGCGCGCACGGTGTCGACCTGCCAGGTGGCGCCGTTGCGGCCGCTGATGCACCGCTGCTCGACGACGCCGAGCAGCCGGTCGCGGTCGGCCGCGTCGACGCCCCACGCGTCCAGGCCCTGGTGGGCCAGCGGGAGCAGGCGCCGCAGGACCAGCTCGGTCACCGGGACCTCGCCGACGCCGGGCCAGTACACCCGCGCGCCGATGCCCTCGCGGGCGGCGGAGTGGAAGTTCTCCTCCGCGGCCGAGAAGCTCATCTGGGTCCACAGCGGCCGTTCCTGGTCGACGAGGGCGCGGACCAGACCGAAGTAGAGTGCCGCGTTGGCCATCACGTCGACAACGGTCGGGCCCGCCGGTAGGACACGGTTTTCCACCCGAAGGTGTGGCCGACCGTCCACGACGTCGTAGATCGGCCGGTTCCACCGGTAGATCGTGCCGTTGTGCAGCCGAAGTTCACTCAACTGGGGCGTCTCGCCCCGCGCGAGTACCTCCGCCGGGTCCTCGTCGTCACACAGCGGCAGCAGTGCCGAGTAGTAGCGGACGTTCTCCTCGAACAGGTCGAAGATCGACGTGATCCACCCGTCGCCGAACCACACCCGAGGCCGGACGCCCTGCGCCTTCAGCTCTTCGGAGCGGGTGTCGGTGCTCTGCTCGAACAGCGCGATCCGGCTCTCCGCCCAGAGTTGCTTGCCGTACAGGTAGGGGGCGTTGGCGCCGAGCGCCACCTGGACGCCGGCGACGACCTGGCTGGCGTTCCAGAACTGGGCGAAGTTCTCCGGGGCCACCTGGAGGTGGAACTGGACGCTCGTGCAGGCGCTCTCCGGGGCGATCGTGTCGGCCTGGGTGACCAGCCGTTCCGCGCCGGTGATGTTGATCTCCAGATCCTCCCCGCGGGCGGCGAAGATCTGCTCGTCGAGCAGCTTGTAACGCTGGTTGGCCGACAGGGTGTGCTCACCCATGTGCTCGGGGCGCAGGGTGGGCAGGATCCCGATCATCACGATGCTCGTGCCGGCCGCCGTGGCCTTCCGCTCGGCGGCGTTGAGGCTCTCGCGAACGCTGTCCTCGAAC